>JAFSXN010000037.1 GCA_017444015.1 Lachnospiraceae bacterium
AGGTCGTTGTTAAAAGCCTCCATCCGCCCGTTTTCGTCAAACACCCCCTCCGGCACCGTGTACTTCGTGCGATTGAAGAAGTCATCGTAGTCACGGCAGGCTCCGGTTTCTTCTACAGCTTCTGCTTCTCTCGCCATCCACTCCGGCAAGCTGTTCTTGACCATCTCGTCTAGCAGCTCCAGCAAGAGCCTGATCTGTACTTCACGATTCGCCTGCTCCGCCCGCTCGGCGTAGAGCCCGTCTTTGCGTCTCCTGATCTCGACGATCTGGCTTCGCAGGAAAGCCGTCTCATCCATCTCGCTGGTGATGACCTGTGTGTTGCCAACCTCGCGGGCCGCGGTGGTGTTCATCGGCTCCTCGTCCTCCGGCACAGCCTCCGCCAGCACCTCAAGCCGCTCCTCCAGCCTGTCCTGCTGTCCGTCCAGCGTTTTGAGAAGTGCGTCGATTCTGCCGATCTCACCCGTAAGCAGCCGCTCCTGCTGTACCACCAGTTCCTCACGCCTTGAAGGCAGCGTGCCCATCGCCATCACCACAGCCCTCTGCGCCTCTGCTTCCCGGACGATGCGGCAGTCGCACCGCGTCGGAGGGAGGCGCTTCGGCGAAGCCGAATTTGCATGCGCCGACCGACTTGCCGCCGAACGAATGTGAGGGGGCGTTTCCGAAATGACATCCTCGTGAAAATCCGTCTTCTTCACCAGCGCCCTCTGCCTGCATCGCCAGTCGGCCAGAGCATCATCCGGTTTCACATACCGCTTCAGCGTCCTGCCGCATTTGCCGCAGATAAGCCTGCCGTTCAGCGCCAGCCTGTTACCGAACCGGAGCTTACTCGGTTCCTTCGCAAGCCCACTCCGCCGCTTCTTCTCGCCCTGCACCTGATAGAACACCGCCTTCGGCACGATGGGGTCGTGGTCATCTTCCACAAAATACTGTGGTTTCTCCCCGCTGTTCTTCACGCACTTGTGGGTCAGGTAGTCCTCCACATACCGTTTCTGCATCAGAAGGTCTCCTCTAATAATCTTAAAGGTGGATCTTGTTATTTTTCAGTATCCCGGCGTACTGACCTAAGCCACTGACAGCAGCTCGAACAGTCTGTGACACCAAGACATCAGTTTCAGATTTAGCAGCGCTGCCTTATCCAAGACCTCACTGAAATGAGATAAGTGATAAGGACAAACCAGCTGAAAGTCTTGATTTATGCGGCCTTCCTCTGACTTGTCCTTATTATTACACATTCACCTTTGTACTTTTCATTAGACAACATCCGCCGCACCGTCTGTTGATTCCAAACATCCTTACCGGAAGGCGTTTTGATGCCACGGCTCGTCAATTCTGTCGCAATAGAATGTGGCGTCATGCCCTCAAGAAATAGGCTGAATATAAGCCGTACCGTCTCTGCTTGCTCGGGATTAACCACAATCTTGCCAGTTTCTTTATCCTTGTCCAGACCGAGGAAGCGGCTGTATGCAAAACTGACCTTACCATCCGCCATTCGCTTACGCTGCCCCCATGTGACATTTTCAGAAATGGATCTGCTCTCTTCCTGAGCAAGGCTTGACATTATGGTTATACCTGCTGTTTTTCTGAATTACCTTACGACGCTTGCGATAAAGACGAAAAAATACCGCCCTTTTGTGGGCGGTACTGACTCTTTATCAGGTATTCTGTTTTCTCTTCAGGCAGATAGCATGGCAGTTTCTGTTTTGCTCGTTTCCGTCTCCTCCCCCTCCATAAACGAGGGCTTCAGGTTCAGCTTTTTATTGATAAAGTAAAGCGCTATGGCAAAGGCCAACATTAAGATTGAGATAAACTGGGAGGTAGACAACGCTCCGACCGCTCCTCTCTCGTCGTTTCGGAAAAACTCGATGATAAACCGTCCGATGGCATAGCATCCGAAGTACATCACGGCAACGTCTCCTCTGCGCTTAAATTTCCGGTAATTAACGATCATAACGACTCCTAAGAGAAGATCAAAGGCCGCGGAATACAGCTGGGTCGGGATCAGAGGAACGCCTGCGGGAGCCAGTGAGTTCTCCGGAAAGACAACACTGAAATGCGAAGTCGTCTCTCTCCCATAGCAGCAGCCGGCCATAAAGCAGCCTAACCGTCCAAAGCCCTGATTCAGAGCAACCGACGGGACACTGGCATCCAGATAGCTCAGAAAAGAAACCTTTTTGAACTTACAAAACAGATAGATCGTAAGCACGCCGGAAAAGATCCCCCCATAAACCACAAAGCCGGAAGAGCTTATAACCGACAGCGGGTTTTCTAAAAAACTCTTAAACTCAACGATCGTAAAAAGGATCTTCCCGCCTAAAAAACCAAAAATCAGTACTAAAATCGCTAACGTACTGAAATCATCACCTGAGAGCTTCAGCTGATGATCGCACCGGTAGCTCCCTACCAAGACCGCGACCATAAAGCCGATCCCGATCATCAGACCATATCCGTGGATCGTAAAGCTTCCTATTCTAAATAAGTCGATTGCCATACCTTTCTTCCTTTCTATAGATACCGAAACGTTATCCTCTATTTTCCGGGATCACCTGAGCAGCCGGTACATCTGGCGGATCTCATCCCCGGATGCAAGACCCTCGATAAAGGCACTGGCAGAACCTGCCGCAAGGCCCATGATAAAGGCATCCTCGTAATCTGACCTCTCCAGATATCCGGCAATAAAACCCGCTACCATACTGTCGCCTGAGCCCACCGAGTTCTTAACGATCCCATGCGGCGCCTCTCTAGCAAACATCTGCCCGGTTTCCGTGACAAGCAGTGCCCCTTCCGAAGCCAGAGAGACCAATACGTTTCTGGCTCCCTTCTGCTGCAAAAGCCCGGCAGCCTTCGCGATCCCCTCCCGGTCCGATGGGTTGAATTCCTCATTAAAAAGCTCCGAAAGCTCGATATGATTCGGTTTGATCAGAAACGGATGATACGGCAGGATATTAAACAGCGCGTCTCCGCTGGTATCCACGACTACGCGTATCTTATCCGAGGGCAGATGCTCGATACAGTAAGCGATCAGATCGTCGGGAAGGTTTTCCGGCACCGCGCCCGCGATAACCAGGATATCCTCCTCGGACAGTCCGGAGAGCTTCTCGTAAAGAGCATTCAGTTCCTCCCCGTTCACGTCGGGGCTCGTCGCGTTGATTTCGCTCTCTTCCCCCGCCTTCAGCTTGATATTGATCCTGGAGTGTCCGCGGCTCAGATGCACAAAATCCGTTTTACAGCCAAGCCTATTAAGTCCGTCCTCGATCTCACGACCGGTAAAGCCCGCCGTAAAACCAAGCGCCGTATTATCTACGCCGAGTCCCAGAAGGACCTGAGAAACATTGATCCCCTTGCCTCCGTAATAAAACGCGTCCTTCTGCATCCGGTTCATGGCCCCGGGGCGAAACTCATCCCGCAGGTAGACCAGATAATCGATAGACGGGCTGAAGGTTATCGTATAAACCATCTGTCTGACCTCATTTTTTTCAAAGGCTTTCCGGCACCTCAGACCGGAAGATAGCCCAGGTACTGCAATCTTTCGTAGAGCTTTCTGGCGAGGATATCATAGAAATACGCGTTCCCATGAACATAGTCGTTCCTGAGGCTTCTTGGGATCTCGCCGGAAGCGATATCCTCCCTGTCTCCGGCAGTCTCTCCAAGGCCCTCCGCCTCCAGGCCATATTGTAACATATATTCCCGGATATCCAAAAAATTATTTTGATACTCTTTCTCCAAGGCTTCGTTTACCTGCTCAATCTCAGGCATGACCTCCTTGCAGGTCATCCCGATCACAACATATTTTTCGCAGCCGGAAACCTCCAGGATCCTCCTCTGAAGCTCAATAATATCATCGATCGAATTCTTATCCGGCCGGTCGTTCGTTCCCGTAAAGAGTACCAGGATATCATTCCTGTCTGCGCCTGCAAGCCCCGCTGTCGTAAGGCGGCTCCCCTTTTCTACATAGACCTCTTCTCCCGGGGAACTCCTCGTAAAAACATAGCCTCCGTTTTCCGAAAGCGTAAGCCTTCCCCGAACGCCGCCCAGGCTGCATGGATTTACTCCGCTGTCGCCGTATTTAAGAAGCGATACCCTGTTTCCGCTCTTCGTATGCAGACTTACCTGGACCGGAACAGACTCCGCAGGGATCACGCACTCGTTTGCAAAGATTCCGACGGCTCCCGCGCGCAGCGCGATCTGAAGCGTCGTGTCCGAACGGATCCCGTAATTGATGACCTCCGCGCCGCTGAGCTCCCGCAAGACATCCGGATAAGCCGTCCTTTGATCACTGCTTTCCGTCAGAGAATCCCCCCAGCAGATGATCCTTGGCAGCTCTCCCTCAAATTCCGCGATCGGGGCAGCCTCTTCCTCATTTTCCTCTGTCTCTTCCGCAACAGTCTCCTCTTTTTTTTCAAACCGAAGCCACGATATCACATTTTCGGTCCCGTCTGAGATCACCAGCTTATTGACGGAAAAGTTCAGAGCGGGATGTCCGCTTTCCAAAACAGGGCGGCTGAGTTTGACGACGCAGACTCCGAGTGTGATCAGACAGACGATCACAAGCCCCCATATGATCCTAAGAATCCTTTTGTAATGCTTCATACCAACGTCCAGAATTCGCTCAGCTGATCCTCCTTGGTCGCAAGCCTCAGAACCTCATAGCTGCTCCACTCTCTGGGAAACAGCTTTTTATAGGACGCAGACAGGAATCGCTCATCTAAGAGCGCCACCACTCCGATATCATCCACCGTTCGGATGACCCTGCCCGCTGCCTGCAGCACCTTATTCATTCCGGGAAAACGATAGGCGTAATCAAAACCGTTTAAGCCCTTTTTCTCATAGCAGTCCTTCATCAGCTCCCGTTCGTTGCAGACCAGAGGGATCCCGGTCCCTACGATGACTGCTCCGATCAGGCTGTCATTTTTCAGGTCGATCCCTTCGGAAAAAATACCGCCGATCACACAAAAGCCGATCCGTGACCGCTCTCCGTCCGCTCTCGCCTTTTCAAAGCTTGCCAGAAACTCCTCCCTCTCTGCTTCGTTCATACTGCTCTTCTGACAGAGCAGCTCTTCCTCCTCTTCTCCAAAGCATGTGGTATATTGCTCATAGACCCTCGTTAAAAAGCTGTGGGACGGAAAAAAAACCATATAATTTCCCAGACGGCTGTTCGCTACAGCCCGGATATATTCCGCGATCCTTCTGTACTCCAGTTCATTTCGCCTCGTATATTTGCTGCTGACATCCGAAGCGATAAACAGGCCTCTCTTTTTTTCATCAAACACCGTCTTCGCGTATACCGCGTAATCCTCGGCTTCAGCGCCTAACATATCCCGATAGTACCGTATCGGAAGAAGCGTCGCGGAGAAAAAAACAGTACTGACCGCTTTAGTCAACCTTTGCTTCAGGTTCTCGGAGGGATCAACGCAGAGGAGCTTGAGCATCAGCCTGCCGTCATCCCCAAACTCCGAATAGATAACATAGTTATTATCCCCCAGGTTATCATACATATTGATGAAATGCATCAGGCGAAAGTAAAAGTCTAATAACTCCTCCCGCTTCTCAAATCTCTCCTGCTCTTCGAGAAAATCATCGAGTCTGGCATAGACACGGTTCAGCGCTAAGATCAGCTCCGTGATATCCGAAAAAACCCTGGCCTTGCCGGGCTCTGTCTGTCTCTTGATCAATAACAGCTTTCGATTGCATGTATCAAGCGCCCTGGAGAGCTTGTGATCGACCTCCCGGACTAAGGACTTTACCGTCAGAAAATCCTCCTTAAAGAGCTCGGCGCTGTACATTTTGATCGCCCGGTCCACGAGATTATGCGCCTCGTCTACTAAAAAGATATAGTTTCCTGCGGGATTGTCCGAGAAAAACCGTCTCAGATAAACATTCGGATCAAATACATAATTATAATCACAGATCACCGCATCGGAGAACAGGGACATATCCAGTCCCAGCTCAAACGGGCAGACCTGATGCTTTATAGCGTACTCTTCAATACTTTCTCTGGAAAAGCTGTCCGAGTGAGTCAACAGATCGTAGATCGCGTCGTTGATCCGGTCAAAATGCCCCTTCGCAAAGGGACAGTCTTCGGGATTGCAGCTTTTCTGTTCCTGAAAGCAGATCTTTTCCTTCGCTGTCAGGATCACCGTTTTAAAGCGCAGGCCCTTGTCTCTTAAAATATCAAAGCATTCCGCCGCAACGGTTCTGGTAATGGTCTTTGCTGTCAGATAAAAGAGCTTATCGGCCTTCAGGGTCCCCACCGCCTTGACCGAGGGAAACACGGTGGAAACAGTTTTTCCGACTCCCGTGGGAGCCTCGATAAACAGCTTTTTTCGATGAACGATCGTCTGATAGACTTGCGCGCAAAGCTCCTTCTGTCCCTCTCTGTAGGGAAACGGAAAAGGAAGCTCCCCCGCCGTACGATTCCTGAGCTGCTTCCATTCGTACTCAAAGACAGCCCATTTTTTATAGGACGAATACAGGGCTTCAAACCAGGCTGTGATCTCACGGACGGTATAGGTCTCGTGAAAATAGCGAAGCTGCTGGTTTAAAAGATTCACATAGGTCATCCGAACGGTGATCTCAGGCAGCTCGTTCTGCCTTGCAAACATATAGGCGTAGCATTTTGCCTGGGCCAGATGCACCGGCTCCGGCCCCGAAAGCCGCTCCACATCCTTCCAGGTGCTTTTGATCTCGTCAATGACAACCGGATCGCCATCCGCAAATCCGTCTTTGTAGATGATCCCGTCCGCCCGCCCCTCGATAACGATATCAAAGGCTTCTTCGGCAAAGCTCTGCCTGAGCATAACCTCCGCATGATAGTCGCTTCCCATCCGCGACTGGATCATACGGTGGATCCTTGCCCCCTCAAGCATACTCTCCAGATCTCCTCCGCCCTTTTTCCGCTCATCGATATCTCCCGAGCGAAGGATGAATTCCACAAGGTTTCGAACAGAGATCCGGACTTCTCCCCGGATCGAAGTCTCCAAAGCAGACTTCATGCTAGCAGGTCCCGGGGCCATAGCCGCCGTAGCAGAAGCCGCCCCCGCCGCAGCAGAGATTGCAGATCAGATTCCAGAGGCAGAGTCTCAGACAGAGATTGCTCCCCTGCGTCATAGTCGTCTGATACGGACTCTGCATATTCCGATACCAGCTTCCTCCGGACTGCAGACGGTTCAGCAGGGATTGGTAGGTCGCATTGTTCGGCTCAAGTCTGCACGCGTATCTGGCATACTCCATCGCCTGGACATTATTGCCGATCCCCGCGTTTGCCAGAGCCGTGAAATAATACCATTGACCGTCTCGGTCATTTATACTGTTCAGCACATTCAGGGCTTCCCGATAGTGGCCGTTATTCAGGTAATTCACGACTGCCTGCATATGGATCGACCGTTCATCCGTCCCCGAAGCGCTCTGCCTGCCCCCGTTATTGAAGCGCCCGGTAAAGCCGCCGAAATCAAAGCCACCGAAATCGAAACCGCCAAAGTCAAAGCCACCGGTATACTGGCCCCGTGAGGTATTCTGGTAAGAGCCCGCGCTTTTTGTATTGTACTCAGACCAGGAATAGCCCTTCTGGCGCATATCCATGATCATCTCATAGGCCTGCTGAACCTGCTTGAATTTCTCCTCAGCCTGATCCTTATTCGGATTGTTGATATTGGCATCGGGATGATATCTTCTGCTCAGACTGCGGTATGCCTTTTTGATCTCTTCCTCCGTGGCATTTTCCGAAACGCCCAAAACCTGATACGGATTCATCTGTTCTCTCCGTTATTCTCCGGATGCCCGCTCCTTTTTTCCCGGATCATCCCAAATCTGCACCACACGCCGGAATAGAGGATATTCCTGAGTATTTCCACGTCTCCCCCCACGAGAGGAAGCCGTTCAAAGGCCTTCCCGCATTCACCCATCATCATGACAAGCATTGCCTCCACATCCTCGATCAGATGATCGTCATATCCGTCGTGGTTCTCATCTAAAAAACCGGCTGCCTCCCGTTTCCTCTGATATTCGTTTCGTAAAAGCAGCGGATTGTAGCTTCCACTCTTTTCATCCTTCTCAAGATCATCGTAGGCATCCATGATATAGATGAACTTTCCGAGGTAGAAACCGATATTTCTGAGTTCTCTTTCCCACTCATCCGGATAGACCGCAAAAAGCTCCGCCATAATATTCCCGAACGCGCCGGCCGGCAGATCGATATTGATCTCCCGCTTTTTTTCCAGCTCTCCGATCTCTTTGAGACAGGCATCGATCCTTTCGGCTTTCTTCGGATACTTCTCCCGTATCTGTTTGACCCGTTTGGTCAAAATATCGGAATACAGCTTTCCCGACAACTTTTTCTCATCCTGCCAGTCGTCCCTGCACTTTTCATATGTCAGAAGCAGGTTCATATCCGCGGCGTATTCCGTAAAACGGTTGATCCTTGTGGGATGCTTTTCAAAGGGATGGGCAATGCATTTCACAAGGCCCTCTGTCTCCTCAGGTTCATAAAGCGCAGTTAACAGAAGGATAACAAAGGTCAGATCGTAGCTTAAAGAGATCTGTCCTGCCCTTCCGTATCGCTTCTTCAGATCGCTGCACAGCCCGCAATAGTAGGAACGATACCGGTCAAACTCCCGAAACCGCAACTCCTGTTTATTGACGATCACATATCCGAACATGGCTTCATCCTACGAGTTCTTAATAAATTTTGTCCGGCATTTCGGACAGGAGATCTCGATCTTTCCCTTTCCTCTGGGCACTCTGATCTTCTGACCGCAGGACGGACATTTATAAATATGATGGGTACGAAGATCCAAAAGCCTTCCTTTTGTTTTATTAAGGCTCCCCCGGACCCTCGCGGAATACGTGAGGTATTTCTGATTCTCCGCGTATCTGGCAGAAATATTTTTGGAAAAGACTCTGAAATACATCACAAGGATCAGAACTAATGTCAAAAGGCTGAACACCGGCCTTGCCACAAAGAATCCGATCACAATGAACACAAAGCAGAGCCAGCCGATAAACTGGGACAACTGATCCATTCCGTATCGCCCGACCATAAACTGGGCGAGCTTATACCTGAGTTTCTGAAGCATCCCTACTCCTCCGAACATTTACAGGAAACGAATTGATTCGTTTCGTTTACGATACTTTACGCGCTTTCATTCATCTTCGTCAGCTTCGCCGCCTGATCCGCGGCGATGCAGGCATCAACGATCTCCTGGATATCCCCGTTCATAACCTTATCCAGCTTATATAACGTCAGATTGATCCTGTGATCGGTCACTCTCCCCTGCGGGAAATTATAGGTCCTGATCTTTTCCGAGCGGTCCCCGGTCCCGATCTGGCTCTTTCGAAGCTCCGCCTCTGCATCGTGGGCCTTCTGCTGCTCGAGGTCATAGAGCTTGGTACGTAGCAGAGCAAAGGCCTTTTCCTTGTTCTGGATCTGACTCTTCTCCGTCTGAGAATAGATCACGATACCCGTCGGGTAATGGGTCAGCCGGACCGCCGAATCCGTCGTATTGACACACTGCCCGCCGTTTCCGGAGGCACGCATGACGTCGATCCGGATATCCTTCTCATCAATCTCGACATCCACATCCTCCGCCTCCGGCATTACCGCCACCGAAATGGTCGAGGTATGGATCCGCCCGCCGGATTCCGTCTCGGGCACCCGCTGTACCCTGTGGACGCCGCTTTCGTATTTCATAATGGAATACGCTCCCTGACCGGTCAGCATAAAGGTCACGCTCTTCATTCCCCCGATCCCGATCTCGTCCGCTTCAAGCATCTCTACTCTCCAGCGCCTGCTCTCGGCATAGTGCACATACATCCGGTAGATCTCCGCCGCAAACAGCGCGGCCTCATCCCCGCCGGCACCTGCGCGGATCTCGACGATCACGTTCTTATCATCGTTGGGATCTTTGGGAAGCAGCAGGACCTTCAGCCTGTTTTCCAGCTCCTCCACGTTCCTTCGCGCGCCGGCAAGTTCCTCCTTTAAGAGTTCGCGCATCTCCTCGTCCTTCTCGCTCTCCAGCATTACAAGCGAGTCGTCGATATCCTGCTTATTTTTGCGGTACTCCTTATAGGCCTCAACGATCGGCGCGATCTCGCTCTGCTCCTTCATCAGCTTCCGAAACCGGATCTGATCGTTTGAGACGCCGGGCTCCGAAAGCTCCCGCATAATGTCCTCATACCGCATGATCAAATCATCTAATTTATCAAACATCCTATTGCCTCCAAAATCAGAATAAAACGAATTATGGAAAACGCTCTCACCGGGCAGGAACCGGAACTCTTGCCGTAACTACCCTGTCATGTCCCGCGTAATCCTTAAGGACCCGGATCCCCGAATACCCGGCATCCGAAAGAAGTCTGGCAACAGCCTCCCCCTGATCATATCCGATCTCAAGCATCAAAAGCCCGGAAAGCATCAGGTGCTCCTTCGCGTCCGCGACGATCCTTCGGTAAAATTTCAGTCCATCCTCCCCGCCGTCAAGGGCAGGCAGCGGATCGTACTCTTTAACCTCCGGCATCAGATTCGTGATCTCCTCTGTCCGGATATAGGGAGGGTTAGAGAGGATCGCGTCAAATTTCTCGCCGGCAGGAAAGGCTTCAAACAGATCGCTCTCTATGAACCGGACGCTCTCAAAAAGCCCCAGCCGCTTAGCGTTCTTTTCCGCAATCCGAAGGGCCTCCCTTGAGATATCCGAGCAGACTCCCTCGATCCCGTTCTTATATTTCATAAGGCTTAAAAGGATACAGCCGCTTCCGGTACAGAGATCCAGAACCTTCATACCGTCATTTAACTCCTTCATCGCCTCTTCTACGAGGATTTCCGTATCCGGTCTCGGGATCAGGACATTTTCGTCCACATAGAAATCAAAGCCCATAAAGGACTGTGTATGCGTCAGATGCTGAAGCGGGATCCGTTCGGTTCTTTTTTGAACCAGATCCGAGAACTCCTTAAGTTTCTTTTCATCGGTGAGCTCTTTTTCTCCATCGGTATAGAGCCTTGTCCTTTTAATCCCGAAAACAAACTCCAAAATAAGGCCGCTCTCGACCTCTGCTTCGCGCTCCCCGATTCCAGCCTTTTTAAGCTCCCTTACCGTTTCATCATACAGCCCCCGCAGACTAGGCATAATAATCCTTCTCTTCCTCATAGGGGATCTCTGTCCCGAATTCCGAAAGCAGATATGCTCTCCAGTCAAAGACCGCTTCGACAGAAGCGATGGCGACCTCGATCATAGAAGCGTCCGGCTCCCTTGTCGTCAGTCTTTGCAGGCCCATTCCCGGCGCCGAGATGATCTTTACGAAAATATTGTCGCTCCTTCCCGCAAGCCGGATGATCTCGTACGAAATACCCGCGATCACGGGAATCAGAAGAATCCGGATCGCAACCCTAAGTAGCGGCTCCTCTACCCGGATGAACATAAACAGAATCACACTGACAAATACCACCAAAAACATAAAGCTGGTCCCGCAGCGCTTATGCTGCCTCGAGGCCTGCAGGACATTTTCGACAGTCAGCGCGTTCCCTGTTTCGATACAGTTGATACATTTATGCTCGGCCCCATGATACATAAAGGTACGCTTGATATCGTTCATAAGCGAGATCAGAAGCAGATAGCCGATAAAGATCAAAATCCGAAGCAGCCCCTCCGCCGCGGCGATCACGGTCTCTGAAACGATCCATCGCCGCAAAATCGTTGAGAGAAAATAGGGAAGCAGCATAAAGATCGCAACCGCAAGTACCACGGAAAGAGCGATCGTAAAGCCCGTCACAACCTTTTCCGTATTCTCTCCGAACAGCCGGTCCAAAAGCCCCTTTCTCTGATGCTTCTTTGTCCGGACATCCTCCTCCTCATAAAAGGAGGCAGAGTAATTCAGGGTCCTGATCCCGATGATCATCGAGTCTATAAAGGCAAAAACTCCCCGGACAAAGGGGAGTCTTCCGATCCTGTTCTTCGGCCCGAAGGACTCATACTCCTCGATGGAAATATTGATCTCCTGCTCAGGCGTACGAACGGCAACGGCGTAACGATCCTTGTTTTTCATCATAACGCCCTCGATCACCGCCTGACCGCCGATTCCGCTGTAGCGCGTCTGACACGCTTTTGTTTTTTCTTTCCTGATCCGTCTTTTTTTCATAGTATTCTCTGGAAAAAGAAAAGGCTTGCGTCAGCAAACCTTCTCGTCTTTGTTCCTTATTTGCTTTCAACACCGTACTTCCTGTTGAACTTCTCAATCCGGCCGTCCATTCTCGCCGATTTCTGCTGGCCGGTATAGAACGAATGACATTTCGAACAGATTTCAACGTGTATTTCAGGCTTTGTGGAACCTACTACAAAGGTATTGCCGCAGTTACAGGTAACGGTCGCCTGGTGATAATTCGGATGGATTCCCTCTCTCATTTTTCTTTCACCTCTCTATCTCAAATCCATTATTTTTATACGATTTGTCTTTCCGAAAACAAAACAGCTTTTGTATTGTAGCATAACCGGTTATGATGCGCAAGAGCTTTTTTCAGATTCAGAAAAACCTGGATTTACGGCCTGGATTTACGGAACCCAGAAAGCCTGAAACCGATCAGTAGGTATCCTTCAGGGTCCGGATCACCAGCTGCTGCTCAAGCTCCGTCCCGTTCTGGATCTCCGGCGTACCGGGAATCAGATAGCGGATATCCGACTTCTTCAGGGTGATCGTCTTTTCCCGCTTAGAGGTCAGATGGAAGTAGTTCTCGGAAAAGATCGCGTCGGCTCCGATCAGATCCAGTTCCACAAACGCAGCGAAGCCTCCGGACATCATCCGGATCACGTATTCATCCACTAACTCTATGACGGAATAGGAAATAGAGGAGTTGTCAAGACGAAGCCTCTTATAAGGAACAAAGATCTCGATCTCCGTCGAAACGACCACATCCTCATCATCGATAAAGACAGCCTCCGCAAAGACCCTGTCCTCGATCCCGTCGATAAAGGCGGCATAATCGATCGAGCAGACCAGCTCCACACTTCCCGGTTGTAATTCAACTTCATATTCCATCTCGTGCAGAAGTCTGAAGTCAAACGTCTGAAGACTCAGCTTGACTCTGCGCAATTCGATATCCCTTGTCTCGTTCTGAATATAGACGGAAACAACGCTGCCCTCGCGCATAATCGAGCCGGCAATCGGCGCGAAGAAATTCTTTGCCATATACTGGAGGGCTTTATATCTCCCGAAATAGTCGATACTGGACCAGGAGGCCACCGGCCAGCAGTCATTGAGCTGCCAGTAGAGCGCGCCCATGCATCTCCCCCGGTTTCTTCGCATATGCTCGACCCCGAATTTGATGGCGATAGCCTGTAAGATCTGTGACAGATACAGCAGACTGTCAAAATCCTTCGGGAAGAGGAAGTTCTGTGACAGATAGTACAGAATCTTTCCGTTGGCATCCTCGTTTTTCTGGTGGCTCTCCATGACCTCGGAGAAAATATTCCGATCCTCCGGTCTCGTAAAGGTCTTGATGGTCTTCAGGCTCGGGAAGGACTGGAACCCGAATTCCGAGCAAAAGCGCATATAATGCTCCCGATAGGCTGTAAAGGGCTCCTGTTTATGCCAGACCCCCCAGTAATGCCTGTCGCCCCGGTTATCGTCATCCGGATCGTCAAAGCCTCCGCCCGAGGAGGGCGACGACGGCCAGTAAAAGGTAGACCTGGCGTATTTCTGAACGATCTCCGGAATGATCCTCTCAAAGATCTCGACATAATCCGCCCTAAGCTCTGCGGAATGATCCATAAAGCCATCCCAGTGATCCCAGGCGGATTCGATCTCGTTATTCCCGCAGAACAGTCCGAGACAGGCGTGATGTCTGAGCCTCTTGACATTGTCGATCACCTCGGCGGTGATATTATTCTTAAAATCCGTCGTCAGTTCGTAGAGATTACAGGCGAACATGAAATCCTGCCAGACAATGAGCCCGTATTCATCGCACAGCTCGTAAAAGGTATCGCTGGGATAATAGCCCCCGCCCCAGACGCGGATCGTATTAAAATTACATTTTTTCGCGGCCCTTAATAAATAGGAAATCTTTTCCTTTGTAATAAAGGAGTAGATCGTATCCTCGGGGATGTAATTCGCGCCCATAGCAAAGATCTTGGTATTATTTACCTTCAGGCAGAATTCACTGCCGTATTCATCCCGCTCTCTGGAAACCGTGATCTCGCGGAGACCGATCCGATAGGTCTTCTGATCCCACTGATTCCCGTTCATATCCAGAGCGTATACGCTGACCGTATACAGAGGCTGGTCGCCGAAGCCGTTGGGCCACCAGAGCTTCGGGCTTTCGATCTCAATCTCGATCGTCGAATGGCCGTCGATCAGGGTATTCGTCACCGCGGAGGGAACGCCGTCGGGAGTCACAAGCTCCGCCTGGATGATATAGGTATCCGGCCGGATCAGCTCCGCGTCGACATTAATCTCCAAAATGACCTTTTTCTTTTCATGGTGCTGGATGATCTCCACCTCATCCAACTTGATCAGGCTGTACCCGATCAGGTCTATGCTCCGCCAGATCCCGCAGTCCGGCAGCTGAGCTCCCCAGTCCCAGCCGAACATACAATGGGCCTTTCTTAAGTACTGATTTCCCTTCATACAGCCCACCGGCGTATAATGGATCTCCTTATGCAGTCCGGGCCTCACATTCTCGATATAGTTGATCGGAGACTCGATCTCAAGCGTAATGGTATTGCCCTGCTCCCTGAGATAATCCCTGACATTAAAATAATAGGTCCGATGCATATTATCGGTCCGTCCGATGAGCATATCGTTGATATAGATCCGGGAAATGGTATCAACGCCCTTCAGGCAGAGATAGATCCTCTCCTGTGTCATCAGATCAGGGTCTACATCAAAGCCCCGGGTAAAATAAAAATCACTTCGAAAAATCTCCCTGGCCGCGTATTCATTCGTCCCGAAATAAGGATCCTGCATCCGATGCTGCATCAAAAGCGCAGACAAAACAGAGCCCGGAATCTTGCCCTCGACATAAGCCTCCGAACCCTTTTCATTGATCAGCCACCTTCCGTTTAACGTCTGATAGATCATACTCTCACCCCTTTCCTATAGTAATAAAAAAGAATCCTGTTTGCAATGTATTTTTCGATACAAAACGACAAGTTTTTTTAACGAGGTTTGAATTACGGCTTGCATCCACGGATTTTTTATTGTATCCTAAGAAAAGCAGGGCGTTCATGAGACGCTGTACTTTCGCTTAATATATCAAAACACAGACAATTGTTGTAGCTTTAGCATATCTGCCGATGTTTGCCTGATTTCCCTGAAATAACGAAAGAGATAAAAACAATATACAGAATAGCTGTGAGGAGAATTGTTATGAAAGCTTACAAGGACATGGACAAAAACGAACTTCTGGCTCTGAAGGAGGAGCTGTCAGGCGCTTATGAAGCGGTCAAGAGAAAAGGGCTGAGCCTCAATATGGCAAGAGGAAAGCCCTCGGATGAGCAGTTGGATCTCTCGATGGGGCTGTTAGATGTCGTCAACTCCGGGATGAAGGTCGTCGCGGCGGACGGGATCGATTGCCGAAACTACGGCGAGATGGACGGGATCTATGAGGCAAAAAAGCTGCTCGCGGATATGGTCGGACTTCCTCCGGAGAATATGATCGTCTGCGGAAGCTCCTCGCTTTCGATCATGTATGATACCGTGTCCCACGCCTATGCCCTGGGAGTCAACGGCAATACGCCCTGGTGCAAGCAGGAGAAGGTAAAATTCCTCTGCCCCGTTCCCGGCTATGACAGGCACTTTGCCATAACCGAGAGCTTTGGGATCGAAATGATCAACATCCCGTTATATCAGGATGGTCCCGATATGAAGCTGGTAAAGGAGTACGTGGAAACAGATCCCGCCGTGAAGGGGATCTGGTGTGTGCCCAAATACTCCAATCCCACCGGCTGTACCTACTCGGACGAGGTTGTAAGAGCCTTTGCCGCGCTGAAGCCTGCTGCCCCGGATTTCAGGATCTTCTGGGATAACGCCTACGCGATCCATGATCTCTACGATAACGGCGGGGATCAGCTGCTAAATATCATGGACGAATGCAAAAAGGCCGGAAACGAGAATCTGGCGTTTGTCTTCTGCTCGACCAGCAAGGTGACCTTCGCCGGCGGCGGTATCGCCGGTATCGCAAGCTCTCCCGAAAACGCGGAGTGGTTCCGGAAAACCCTTGCGATCCGTACGATCGGCTATGACAAGATCAATCAGCTCAGGCATGCTCTTCACTTCGGGGGCATCGAGGGTATGAAGAAGCGTATGGCAGAGCACGCGGCGATCATCCGCCCCAAGTTCGAGGCAGTCTATGAGTGCTTCGACAGAGAGCTTGCAGGGCTGGAAATCGGTACATGGACAAAACCAAACGGTGGTTATTTTATTTCCTTTGACGCACTGGAGGGCTGCGCGAAGAACATCGTGGCAAAATGCAAGGAGGCCGGTATGGTCACAACCGGAGCCGGAGCGACCTTCCCGTATAAAAAGGATCCCAAGGACCAGAATATCCGGATTGCGCCGACCTTCCCTTCGCTTCAGGATATTAAAACAGCAGCGGAGCTCTTTGCGCTTTGTGTCAAGCTCTGCAGCGTAGAAAAGCTCTTGGAAGAATAGTTTGCTTATAAAATCAAAGAGAGGAAAGAATGGAACGAGAAAAATACGAATCTCTCAGTCTAGCTGCTCTGAGGGATATTGCCAAGGCCAGAAATGTCAAAAATGTCACCTCCACCAAAAAAAGTGATCTGATCGAAACCATGCTCGCCATGGACGAACAGGAGGAAAAGGCAAAGGCGAGACAGAAAACGGCAGCATCTACGCAAACCTCAACATCTACGTCTACAGTTAGAAAAGAAGAGGAAAAGCCCGCAGAAAAGCCTGCGGAAGCTCCCGCGCCTGCGGAGGAGGATACTCCCGAAGCCAGGGAAAAGGATGCGGCAAGTGAGCTTTCGGAGGATAAAAAGGTATTGGACAGCGGGATCGAGGTCGGAGGTATCCTCGAGGTCTTAAGCGACGGCTACGGCTTTATCCGATGTGATAACTATATGCCCGGAGACGACGATGTCTATGTCGCTCCGAGCCAGATCCGCAGATTCTCATTAAAAACAGGTGATATTGTAACCGGAAATATGAGGATCCGCTCCACGAATGATAAATTCGGGGCTCTTCTCTTCGTCAAGTCGATCAATGGCCTGAAGCCTGAAAATACGGCAAAACGGGTCAACTTCGAGGATCTGACGCCGATCTTTCCCGACGAGCGGCTGAAGCTGGAGACCCCGAGAGGCCCGGTCTCCATGCGGATCATGGATCTGATGTCCCCGGTGGGAAAAGGGCAGAGAGGAATGATCGTTTCTCCCCCCAAGGCCGGAAAAACGACTCTCATCAAGGACGTTGCCCGGTCCATCACAACCAATAATCCGGAAATGCATCTGATCATTCTTCTGATCGATGAGCGGCCGGAGGAGGTGACCGATATCAAGGAAGCCATCGAAGGTGAGCACGTCGAGGTCATCTACTCGACCTTTGACGAGCTTCCGGAGCATCATAAGCGGGTTTCCGAGATGGTGATCGAGCGGGCGAAGCGACTGGTGGAATACGGACGGGACGTTACCATCCTGCTTGACAGCATCACAAGGCTGACAAGAGCCTATAACCTGACAGTCCCCCCCAGCGGGCGGACGCTTTCCGGAGGTCTGGATCCCGCGGCGCTACATATGCCTAAGCGGTTCTTCGGCGCTGCCAGAAATATGCGCGAGGGCGGAAGCCTGACGATCCTTGCGACGGCTTTAATCGATACCGGAAGCAAGATGGACGACGTAGTCTATGAAGAATTCAAGGGAACCGGTAATATGGAAATGGTTTTGGACCGCAAGCTGTCCGAGCGCCGGGTATTCCCCGCCATCGATATCCCGAAATCCGGAACCAGAAGAGAAGATCTTCTGCTGACGGAATCCGAACTGGAAGCGACCAATATCATACGAAAGGCATTGAACGGACTGAAGGCTGAGGAGGCCGTAGAAAAGATCTTGGATATCTTTGCTCATACCAAGAGCAACCGCGAATTTGTCGAGATCGTTAAGAAGAGATTTATTGTATAAGGAATAAGGAATAGGGAAAACGGAAAACGATTACAGCAGCTGCTGCATCAGCGTCTTATAGATCTCGGGACTCTTTTTCTCCCAGTTCCTGCAGACAGCGATGGCGTTTTCCTCCGAGGGAAGCTGGAGCTTTACGGAAACCAGCTCACTGTTGTTCTCATTGATAAAAAGCTCCGCCGTATAGCTGTCGGAAAGATTCTTATAATAATTGGACTGTACGGAGGTTTTGTTCCTGAGATCGTATTCCTTTTCCAGAAGATAATCGGTGATCCGCTTTTTGCTTTCCGCCGTGATCCGGTTTTGAAACTCGGCGAGGGTCCTTTCGCCCTCCTCCGTGATTTCCAGATTGATATGATTCCGCTTCGTCTGAGACCGGATCAGCTCCGTATCGATCATCTCATTAATGATAAGGTTCAACTCAAAATAATCCACATACCCCTGACCCAGTATAAAATCGCTGATCGACGCCTTGGTCATAAACTGACCGGCGTTGTCCAGCATATACAGGATCATCAGCTTGCAGCTCGTATACAGTTCTGAATTGGAATCCCGGTTCTTCACAATCACGTACCCTCAAACACTTTTTTTAGTAAACGGATCTATTGATTAAGGCGTCAAAAGTCACATGGCACAAAGTGCCATGGTGAATTTGCACTTTTGACGTCTTAATCATTTATTCGCTTCTATGGCATAGTATATCAACGATCCCCGTTTACTTCAACGCCCGCATCGCATTCAGGATCGCAAGCGCCGCCACTCCGACATCCGCAAAGACCGCCGCCCACATGGAAGCCAGTCCGAAAGCGGCAAGGAGCAGAACGATCACCTTGACCCCGATAGCGAAAACGATATTTTCCTTAACGATGTTCAGGGTCTTTTTTGAGATTTTATAGGCCTGTAAGAGCTTTGACGGTTCATCTGTCATAAGGACGATATCCGCCGCTTCGATGGCGGCGTCGCTTCCCGCCCCGCCCATGGCTACGCCGATATCCGCCCTTGCAAGCACAGGCGCGTCATTGATCCCGTCGCCGACAAAAATCAGCTTTCCTTCCGATCTTTTCTTTTCCGAAAGCAGCTGCTCCAGCTTCTCGACCTTTCCGGTAGGAAGGAGCTCGGCGTATACCTCTCCTACCCCAAGCTCTCCTGCGACGCCCTCCGCTGTTTCTCTCCGGTCTCCGGTCAGCATAACAGGGCGAAGTCCCAGGCTCTTCAGGCCAGCGATACATTCCCTCGCATCGCTTTTTAACTCGTCCGAAATCACGATGCTTCCGACAAAGCCGTCTCCTTTGGCTATATATACTACGGTTCCGGACGTTTGCGGCAGAGCCTCGGGAGACGGAAAGCCGATATCATGCTTCTCAAGCAGCGCCTTGTTCCCGCAAAGCAGCGTTTCATCTTCATACTGGGCCCTGATCCCAAGACCGGCTTCCTCGTTAACCTCAGAAATCAGAGGCCTGTCCTCTCCGTGAGGCTTTAACAGTCCTCGTTCCTTTGCCGCCTCCAGAATGGATACAGCGATGGGATGGGTCGAAAAGCTCTCCGTAAGCGCCGCAAGATATAAAAGCTGTTCCTCCGCCTCTGTTTCGTCCTTTGCTTCCCGAAGGAGGTTTTCAGAGGGAAGGAGCTTTGTGACCGAAAACGAACCCTTTGTCAGCGTCCCCGTCTTGTCAAATACGACCGACTCCGCTCTCGCAAGCCCCTCGAGGTAATTGCTCCCTTTGATCAAAATCCCTTTGGCAGAAGCTCCTCCGATGCCTCCGAAAAAGGACAGCGGCACCGAGATCACCAGAGCGCAGGGACAGGAAATGACTAAGAAGGAGAGGGCTCTGTAGATCCAGGTCGTATAAGCCCCCGTAACGATCGAGGGGACGATAGCGATCACAGCGGCCAGACCCACAACGATGGGCGTATAATACCTGGCAAACCTCGTAATGAAGTTCTCGCTCTCCGCCTTTTTATCGGAGGCTGACTCCACTAACGCAAGGATCCTCATAACCGTGGAATCCGCATACTCCTTTTCCACCGAAGCAGTTAAAACGCCGTTTAAATTGATACAGCCGCTTACAAGCTCTGACCCCTCCGATACTCTTCTCGGGACCGATTCCCCCGTGATCGCGACCGTATCAAGCATGGACTCGCCCTTTACCACGACCGCGTCCAACGGGATCCTCTCCCCCGGGCGGATAACGATAAGCTCCCCGACCCTGACCTCCTCGGGAGACACGGTCTTTATCTCATCGCCCCTCTGCACGTTAGCGGAATCCGGCCGTATGTCCATCAGCTCGGAGATCGATTTTCTCGAACGGTTCACCGCGTAGTCCTGAAAAAATTCACCGATCTGATAGAACAGCATGACCCCGACAGCTTCGCTCATCTCACTGATCAGAAACGCGCCGAGAGAGGCGATCGTCATCAGGAAGTTTTCATCTAAGACCTGACCGTTTCTGATATTTCTGACCGCTTTTTTAATGACATCCCTTCCGGTAACAAGATACGCCGCTAAAAACAGGATGATCTGAACATTTGTATTTTTGATCAGATGCAGCTCTTTGACAAGAACAGCGATCAGAAACAGCAGAGCGCCGCAGAGGATGGCCCTGGCACGCCTCTTCATTTTTTTAGTCATGCAGGCACTACCTCAACGTCCGGCTCTACCTTATGAATGGCTTTTTCGACCTCCTTGAATATCCGGTCGAAGCCCTCGTCCTCAGCATCCAGTATCATTTTCTTTGTCATAAAGGTAATGCTGCAGTCGTTGACCCCGTTGATCTTTTTGATCCCCTCCTGCATCTTCGCCGCGCAGTTAGCACAGTCCAGTTCTTCAAGAATATACGTTTTTTTCATAGCATCCTCCTTCTTATCTTTAAAGCGCCCGGTTTCCCGGGCAAAATATTTCATTCTTCGTCGTCTTGCTCTCTCTTCTCTGGGCTTCCTGTAAAAAGCTATACTATCTATCCGGACAATACAGCGCAAACAGATAAAAGAAGACCGCATACGGCATAAAGATCATGATATACCGCACAGCGGGGCCGGGGATCGAGAGCATCAAAAGCGCCGTATAGATAACGACCGGAAGGAGCGGGATCAGATATCTCTTCTCTCTGTTTACGATAAAAGAAGCGCCAAGCACTAACAGAGCAAAGAGCGCCCCGCCTCCCCGGAAATATATCGTCCGAAGCAGAGGGATCCTGTTGATAAATTCCATAAGCTGCTCCGACATATTATAGAATTCGCCCTTATTCATATAATGGACCTCCGGGAAATCCGGAAAGGACAGCGGGATATGCTCCAGCCCGTCAAAGGGTCTTGCAATCTCCCAGATCGACTGAGTAACATCAAAATAGGAAAGCAGGCAGTCGATCGTATGGTGCGTCAGATAATACCAGTCCAGACGGATCACATTGGCCCGGACCCTCCCGTCCTCCAGCTTTAAAACATCATCGCCGATCGAGCTGTATTGACGGCTCAGAGGATCACAATCGTAGGGAGAATAGCAGCGGACCCATTTTTCAAGGGGCATGATCTCCTCCATCATCTCCCTTGCGTAAGGGGCGATCTCAAAGCCCTTGGCATCGCTTCGGTAAGCCATGGCACCCACCAGGTTCATCGGGATACTGTAGCTTACATAAGGGGGATTTTTCTCCGCCTTCAAAATTCCAAAGCCCAGGATACAGGTCAGAAAAACAGTCCCCAAAACCGGGATCATAAGAGACAGAAGGGCATTTTTAAGCATCCCCTTTCTCTCCTCTCTCCCCTTCTTCTCCCATGCCTTATAGAAAAACACCGCCAGCATGGAAACCACCGCCACCGGGAATCCGCCGTGGCGAAACATAGCTGCCAGAAGCCCGAATATCCCCAGTCTTAGATACTCCCTCCTGCTGTTTTCCGGCTGCAGAATGAATTTCAGAGCGTAAATACTATAGGCATACTGCGCGATCAGATAGTTGATATCCTTGCAGAGCCCCGGAACATAACGAAAGGTCATAAGCCCGAAAACGCACATCAAAAGACTGTATTTCCAGGCGCTTCGGGCCGGAGTCCTGAAATACCTGTGAATAAAGCCGATGGCGTAATTGTGTACCCAGACAAAGAAAACCGCCTGAACAAGCGTCACCATAAAAATCTTCGGAATAAACGCCGTACAGAGCTTGATGAAATACTGAAAGCCTAACGTATGATAATCCGACCAGAAAACCTCCGACCAGGAAAGGAGCCGCAAATCAAAATCATAGTTCATTTCCCCGGGAAAATAGGCAAACACAAAAAAAACGGTTTCCAAAAGGATCGGCCAGGTCTGCAGGTAAAGCCCGAATCTCTTATCCGCCGGGGGTATCTCCTTGTTTTCGAAAGCGCTTACCCCACTTTCCGCTTTTCCTGCCGGGCAGAGTTCCTCTAAAAGAAACTGGATATCAAAGAACACCGATACAAAAAGCACCGGCAGATACAGCACCTTAAACAGCAGGTGATTCCATTCGTTGTCCATCTGAAGAAGCCTGCGCAGCGCCTGTTCCATGGACAGCATAACCAGAAACAGCATAGATAAAATAACAGTCGGTATTATAAGTCTGCGGCTGAAATGAAAATGAAGCCTCTCAAACAGCAGAAGCCCCATAAACATCCCGATCGGTACCAATGAAACCGTAAACGCGTCCAGTTTATAGACCGTCCGGATGATCCCGATCAGAATACATTCCGTCAGACAGAGCAGGATCGCAAAGCTCTCAGCAGCTGATTTCCCCTTTGTTCTCATAGCTTTATTCATTCCCATAGTCGTATACTCTAGACGCAAAGCGGCAATGCCAGAGCATTCTAAGACCCTCAAGCGGCGTTTTCAGAAGGGCGATATGCTTTCCCTCCTCATAGGAACGCGCCTTGTAGGAGATGGGTCGCTCAATCGGCGTATACCCCTTTCGAAGGAACCGGATCACTAGCTCCCAGTCCAGTCCGAAATTTCCGCCGATAAAATTGATCCCGTACATACATTCCCTGTGGAAGATCTTATACATGGTAAAGGGATCCGAGAGCTTCGAGCCGCAAGCCGTATTCAAAAGCCAGGTCAGAAGCGTCTGTCCCAGGTTCAGGTAATCCGCAAGCCACGCTCTTTTTCCGGAAAACTTCCGCATATGCCAGTCGTCCTTATTATAGCGTGAACCAAGCACAAACAGCGTTTCATCAGCGATTAACGGCGCAAGGAGTTTATCATAATCATTCACATCGTATTCCAGATCTCCGTCCTGGATCGCGATATGGGTCCCGGACGCGTGCCTGATCCCGTTTAATACGCCGTTTCCCTTTCCGGCAGGCTGATCCTCGAAAACCAGCGTTACATTGTCATACTTCCCGTAGGTCTTTACGATCTCCCTTGTGGCATCTGAGGAATTGCTTTCCACGATCACAAATTCCACCGGCATCGGCCACTTCTTTTCGACCAGGCTGTCAAGTAACGTCCGGACCGTAGCTTCCTCGTTAAAGACCGGGATCACGATGGAGAGCAGCTTTTCCCTCTTCTCTCCTTTCTTACAGCGAAGCGTTACCAGATCTTTCCGATTCGAAGCATCCCTGTTCTCCTTTAAAGGTGCGATCTGTTCAAAGCCCGCTTGTATCAGCCTGATACTGTCCTTATGAAAATCAAAAGCATCCTTATTTCGGACAATAAAAAGCTCTGCCCCAGGCGACAGACTCTCATATGCCGTCTCAAGCAGCTCTTTCGTCAATTCTCTGCCTTCTTCTATTTCATATCTGGACAACGTCCCCTGATTCATATCTACTGCTTTCTCAAGCCCTTCGGATAATGATTCTTCATCGTACCGTTTACGAGCTTTCCAAATCCCAGACTATAGCCGTCCGCACAGATCAGATAATATCCGTTCTCTCCGGGCCACGAAAAGGTCAGGCCCTTTAAATAGCCGGTGATCCGCTTAAGAGCCTCGGGATCCGTTTTATCATATAACGGCAATAACGCCCTGTGGTTTACCTCCTGTGGCCGCAGTGCAAGGGCAAGCGCGAAAGAAGGTTCAAACCGGTTCTTTTTATTCTCGCCAAGCAAAAGCCCCGGCCTTAATACCTTGAGTCCCGAAAGCTCAGGCGTTCTCTCCGGTACGGCAAAGAGCCTTGACCCATAGCAGAGGAGCCTTCCGTTCTCCAAAGGCCCCAAAAAGCTCTCCGGCATCCTGAATTCCATCCGAAAAAAGGAAATAAGCTCGGGATGATCCTTTAAACGCTCCGTTTTCTGCGCTCCGCCTTCAGCACCTTTTCCGGAGACAGAAAGTCCGGTCTTCTTTTCAAGAACCGCTGCAAAATGTCCCTCTCCTCTGAGCTTATGCGGGTACAGTCTGGTTTCCTCGAGAAGCTCCATTTCGGGATGCTTTTTGAGAAGCCCTTCGATCACGCCTTCGTTTTCCTCCAACGAAAAGGTACAGGTCGAATATACCAGCCTTCCGCCAAAGCAAAGCATTTCCGCAGCCCGCTCAAGGATGTCCGCCTGCCTCCCTGCGCAGCGCTCAACATTTCCCGGGCTCCATTCCGAAACAGCCTCTTCGTTCTTCAGAAACATCCCCTCTCCCGAACAGGGCGCGTCTACCAGGATCCTGTCAAAATAACAGGGAAAGCGTTCCGCCAGACGATCCGGTGTCTCATTCAAAACCAACGCGTTTCTGATCCCCATCCGCTCGATATTCTCAGACAGGATCTTAACCCTTGCCGGATGGATCTCATTCGCGAACAAAATGCCCTGCCCGTTCATATAAGAAGCGATCTGCGTCGATTTCCCTCCGGGAGCGGCGCACAGGTCCAAAACCCTTAAGCCGCTGTCATCAACCGCCAGCCTTGTAACCGGGTACATGGCGCTTGGCTCCTGGATATAGTAAACGCCGGCATCATGATAGGGAGATTTCCCTGGCGTATCCTCAGTTCCATAATAAAAGCCAAGCTCCTCCCATTCCACCGGAGACAGGTGGAAGTGCTCCGATAGTAAGTTCCGAGGATGACTGAACCGGTCAAAAATTTCTTCTCTGCCGCTTTTTAACGGATTGAGCCGAAGTCCCCGATACGGCTCCTTTTGGTAGCAGGCCAGGAAATCATCAAATTCATCCGCCAAAAGCTGCTTCATCCGCTTCAAAAAGGCAGGTGGCAGCACCAATGCACGATCTTCGCTCATTTTTATTTACGCTTTTGCGAATTCAGCTCATGCAATTCTGCCATTTTGGGGATGAAGCTTAAGATGACCGCATAGACCGCGGCAATCCGGATCACCCCGGGATCATAGACCCTGCTGAGCTCAAGCACTCCCGTATTCTCTCCGTAGGTCGTATTCGCCGGCCCTCCAAACAGAGCCGCAAGGGCGGTCGCGATCCCGTCCCCGATCAAGGTCCGGTGAAGTCCCGGAGCTTCTATGAAATTTTTTCCGACCGTCGCGGAGATCGCGGACATATCACCGATATGCTCCATCATGGTCGCAAGCGCGATCGGAGCCATAACGAGAACAGCGGTCAGATTGAATTTACAGAGCTGAAAGGGCGGCAGACCGATCAATCCCGCAGAAGCCACATTACTGAAATCAAGGATCGCCGATCCGTCCGGATTGGTCATTCCAAGAGCATGGAAGACAAGAGCGGCTGCGTAGGAGATCACAACACCCATAAGAATAGGGATGATCTTAAACATCCCCTTTCCCCAGATATTAAATATGATGATCGTAAGCAAAGCAATAAGCGCTAACAGCCAGTTGGTGGACGCATTGCTGATAGCCGAGGGAGCAAGACTCAGACCGATACAGATGATCATCGGTCCCGTGACCACCGGCGGGAGATACTTCATGACCCTTTTTACTCCTAACAGCTTTATGATCAGGGCAAGCACCAGATACAGAAGTCCCGCAACCACGATCCCGCCGCAGGCATAGGGCAGCTTCTCTCCCATACTCATCCCGGAAAAGATTCCGGTGTCGAGCTTCGCAACCGTCTGAAAGCCTCCCGGAAAAGCAAAGGAAGAACCTAAGAACGCAGGCACCTGCAGTTTTGAGCAGAGATGAAAAAACAGCGTTCCCAGCCCGGCACAGATCAGGGTAACCTGGATCGAAAGTCCTTCCCCTTCAAAATACAGATTCACAAGAATTGGCACAAGGATCGTTGCGCCAAACATCGCAAACATATGCTGAAGCCCCAGGATCAGCATTTTCGGCAGTCCTAACGCTTTAGCGTCATAGATCGGTTCCTGATTTTCCATCACTACCTCCAGATATATGTTTATCCGCTACATAGAATACATCATGTTGTGGTGTGATGCAAGTTCAACTTAGCCCCAGATCAGATGATACCAGCGCTCTAACTCCTCTTCCGTCAGGAACCCGTGGCTCGTCCCCATATGGCCGATCTTATAGGAAGCAAACAGCAGCGCGTTCTTGATGGAATGGACCGCGTCCCCGCTCTTGATATAGAAGTGAAGGAAGCAGGAAAACAGAGAGTTGCCGGCTCCGGCCGTATTGACGATTTCCGTCGTTTTCACCGGCCGGTAATGCGCTAACAGATCATCATCGCGCGAGAAGATCGTAAGTCCGTCCGCGCCCTGCCCCAGAATGAAGATTTTCGCGGCATGGCTGTCCGCCAGCTTACGTACGAACTCATCCGGCTCCGTAACGATATTGTCATCGCTGAGATAGATGATATCCGCAAGGTCCATCAGATCCTTATTGTATTCATATTTATCCTCGGTAAAGCCGCGGAAGTTGATTGCAAGGGTCTTTCCCATCTCCTTTGCGGCCTTTGCCAGAGGTCTGCAGAAATTGGCGTTGGCTAAGATCACGCAGTCGGCATCCGCGATATTTTTCTTAAAGGGATCAATGGGAAAAACGACATCTCGTACATTTTTGATATCCTCATAGATCTGCTGTTTCCGATTCTCATCATAGAGGATGACCGCAGAGGGTGTCGCGTCAAGAGCCGGGAAAACATAATCCGCCTCGCTGATCAGCTTATCCTTGACGATCATATCCGTATTATCCTTCCCCGTCACGGTAAAGAAGGAAACGTTGTTCCCGAGGGCTCTTAAAGCCAGGCACTCATTGTAGGCATCACCGCCTACATTCGTAAAGATCGTATTGGGTTTATTCACGACCGGACTGTATTCCACCGGGATCTTATCCACCTTTACTATGGTCTCAATCTGTACGATCCCGGCAACTGCAAATTTGTTCATGCGCTTTCTCCTTTATCAGAATTGTATCCGGACAGTTACTCAAAATTTCATATTGTAATACGAGGCCGGTTCAAAATTTCCCATTCCGGCAGCATTCGGGTCATATTCCGGAAGCACCGGAGCCTGTCCGGGAGGAACTGTTCCCTCTCCCTGCCCGTCCCCTGAATCCGACAGAACCTCTCCTGTATCTGATTCCGTAGAGTCCTCTTCGCTTCCGTTTTCCTTATTTCCTTTTCCGAATAAGCCCGCGAAAAACGATTTTTTCTTAGGCTTCTTTTCCTTCCTTTCCGGTTCAGGCTCTATAGCAGCCTGATCCGCCTCTCCGTTCTTCTGAAGCTCCTCCCGGATATATTCGTTTGTAAAGGCGTTTCGATAGGCCAAAACCTCATTGACCGGCATTTCCTGGGTCGCCCCGTTGATATCGTAGTTATTCACCGAGTTGTAAAGCTCGACATACGCCTGAGAGTCATCCTCAAACACATAACCCTCCGGTAAAGGCGGGATCCCCGGAAAGCCCATATTCGGATCATAGCCTTCCTGCGGATACCCATACAGATCCTGACCGTAAAAGCCGGCCTGTTCCTCGTAGCCCGCATCCTCCGGCTGAAGCTCGGGATAATAATACTCCTGCTCCCCAGGCACAGGCATTTCAGTATACTCTGCGGAGGTCCCCGTCATAAGCTCCTCGGTAGCCTCCTCAAGGCGCTTTGAGAACAGCGCGCTGAGATCGACCATATCCGAATCCGCGTCATTATCAGGCTCTGTATCAGGCACTGCCGCCCTGATTTCTTCTGCCTCCGGCTCCACTGCCGGTTCAGGCTCTTCTGTCTCGTTTGTCTCTGTTTCTATCGGCTGCTCTGCCTTTTCGTTCTCCCAGGCTTCTGTGGTATCCTCTGACTTCTCCCCGGAAATAAGCTTTTCCGTTTCAGCTAAAACAGCTTCCTCCATCTTTTCTTCCGCAGCCGGTTCAGCCGCCTGAACCTCCTTAGGAGTCGCTTTCTTTCCTTCGTCTTCGGAAAGGATCGGCTCCTTTACCTCCGCTTCCGTCACGGCCGGTTCTGCTTCCTTCTCAGGCGCCTCCTTTGAAGCGGAAGGCTCCGGTTTCTTTATCTCCTTCTTTTCCTCCTTTGGCGGAATCGGAACGCCGAAGATCGACGTATCCTTCCTGGCCAGCCTCTCCTCAAAGGAAAGCTGCTTGGCCGCCTCTCTGTTCATCTGATTTGCCAGCTGGCTGAGGGAGGTAGGCTGCTTTGCCGCTTTCTGCTCCGTCTTTGCCATACCGGTATTTCTCGTCACCGTCTGGGGCTGCTTTGACCCGTAGGCAAAGGACAGCCTTCTGTCGCCGCTCCGGTAGAAATGGCTTCGAAGCATCCGAAGATAGCCGGCAAACTCCTCGCTCACCTCGTCCAGATCCGGCTCCTCATCTTCTCGGAAGCGGTCCCTGATATAGCCCTCGGACATCCAGCTGATCATATTGATCACCCGGTTCACGTCCACCGACTCGTCAAACCGGCTCATATCCGCCTGGCGGTATATCTCATTGTAGGTATTTCTCAGGACATTTCTGTCCTCTCCGATCGCGGCCAGCGCGTCCGGATGCTCCTCAAAGCGGACGCTGTCCAGAAACTGCTGCATATGAGGATAGTTCCTCATGACCCTGGTCTTGACTCCCTCGATCGTCTTCTGTATCTCGAAAAAATCACGTTCACTCTTCTTGACTGACTGGGTCAACTCCAGTGTCATATACTTGACGCTGTAATCGAAGATAAACTCGTACGCACCCTTTTTGGACTCAAAGTAATGGAACAATAACCCCTTGGAGATGCCGGCTGTCTTGACGATGACATCCGTGCTGGCTTTTTTGTAGCCGTTTTCGGCAAACACCTTTAAGCAGGCGTTAATAATAGCGTCCTGCTTTTCCTTTTTCACATCAAAAAATTTTGGATTCATTCAGACACTTCCCCCTATTAACCGCAGTAGACACGTTCCCCTCGTGTACCTGAAACAGTCCCCTTCTGACTGCCTCAGTCAAATCATAGCATAGTTAACATAAATCGTCAACAACAAACCCTTGCGTTTTGCCTCAATGACGGAAATGACGCATCCCTGTAAATACCATGGCGATCCCGTATTCATCCGCCTTATCGATAGACTCCTGATCCCGGATGGATCCGCCCGGCTGAATGATGGCTGTGACCCCCGCTTCGTGCGCCGCTTCAACGGTATCCGAAAACGGGAAGAACGCGTCTGACGCAAGCACAGAACCTCTGGCAGCGTCCTCGCCGATCAGCTCCTTCGCGTGCTCGATACACTGCTTCGCCGCCCAGACCCGGTTGACCTGTCCTGGTCCGATCCCGATGGACTGGGTATTCTTTACAAGCACAATCCCGTTTGACTTTGTATATTTCACAAGGCGCATACCAAAGCGCATATCCTCCCATTCCCGTTTCGTGGGCTGCTTCTTTGTAACGACCGTAAGCTCCTCCTCCTTGTAAAGCTCGGAATCAATGGTCTGTACGATCAGTCCGCCGTTGACCTTTTTAAGATCCAGGGCATTTTTATCCTGCGGAACTGAAATATCCGAAATCCTTAAGATCCTCAGATTCTTTTTCTCCTTCATAAGAGTCAACGCCTCTTCCTCATACTCCGGCGCTGCGACCACCTCCAGAAAAACCGGCTTCATCGCCTCCGCAAGCCGCTTCGTCACCTTGCGGTTTACGACACAGATCCCGCCGTAGATCGATACCTTGTCCGCTTCAAAGGCTTTGCTCCAGGCCCTTAAAACCGCCTCCTCCTCTGTCGGGGCCGTATCGATATCAGAGGAAGGCTCTTTTGCCACCCGGACGGATCCGACCCCGCAGGGATTCCCGTGCTTGCAGGCTACCACCGTAGGGTCCTCAAACTCCTTCAATAACTCCAAAGCCCCGTTTGTATCATTGATATTGTTAAAGGAAAGCTCCTTCCCGTTCAGCTTTTCAGCATCCGTGATGGACCCCGGCTTTTTCCCCGGCTCTCTGTAAAATGCCGCCTTCTGGTGCGGATTCTCCCCGTAGCGCATCTCCCCAAGCTTCTCAAAGGTAAGCGTCAGAGTATCGGAAAAGCCCGTATCGCCTCTTTCCTTTTTCAGATAAGCAGCGATCATCGCGTCATAATTGGCCGTATGCTCAAACACCTTCTGCATAAAATAAAACTTTGTTTCAAGCGAAACGCTCCCGTTCTCCCGAAGCTGAGACAGAACGACCTCGTAATCCGAAGGATCCGTTACGACAGCCACGTCCTGATAATTCTTCGCTGCCGCCCGCAGCATAGAGGGCCCTCCGATATCGATATTCTCTACGGCTTCCGCCCTGGTAACGCCTTCCTTCGCGATCGTCTCCTTAAAGGGATAGAGATTGACCACGACCAGATCGATGGGCTCGATCCCAAGCTCCTTTAGCTGCTTCATATGCTCTGAGTTGCTTCGCATCGCAAGGATCCCGGCATGGACTCTTGGGTGCAGCGTCTTGACTCTGCCATCCAGACACTCCGGAAAGCCTGTCAGCTGTGAGATCTCTTCGACCTCGACACCCTCCTCCTTAAGCTTGCGGCAGGTTCCTCCGGTAGAAATGATCTGAACAGACAGCTTCGTTAACTCCTTTGCAAACTCGACGATCCCGGTTTTATCTGATACGCTGATCAGGGCTCTCATTCTCTTTCCTCCTACAAATATTCTTCTTCAAAAGCATCCTTACTCATAGATCCGTCAAAGAATTTTCCCTGTACGAATCTCACGTTCATTCCGTTTAGCTTCTCAAAGCTCTCCTGCCGATCTATCCCCTTCAGACAGATCGTAAGCCCCATATAATCCGCTAACATCCCCGTCATACGGGCAAAGGATTCCACATAGGAGTTGTCGGCAAGCTCCTTTCCGATGCTTTCCGATAACCCTATGACATCCACCGGAAGCTCCTTAACGCCCTCTAACAGGAGCTTTCCGCTTCCGAAATCAAAAATCCCCGTCCGGCAGCCCAAGTCTTTCAGATCGGACAGCAGTTTTCCAGCCTGTTCTCTGTTTTCGATCACGGAGGTCTCCGACAGCTCGATTGTTAGATTTCCCGGAGTGACCGCTGTCTCTGAAAGGATCTCCTCCACCATTTCCTTTGTGACCGTATTCAGACCGATATACAGCTTCAGATATGGCCTTCCGGAATCATTCCAGCTCTTTAGGGACCTGCAGGCCTCCCGCAGTATTTCTTTCTCCCGTCCCGGGGACGCTTCTTTAACGATCGCTTCCGCCCCGATACAGATGCTTCCCTTAATAATATCGATCACCGGCTCATAGAACAGATCAATTCCGGGCTTTTCCTGCTTTTTTTCAAGCACAGGTTCCGTTACTTTTTCCGGCTCCGGTTCCGGGATCTTTTCAGGCTCAGGTTCAGTTACCTTTTCCGGTTCAGGTTCAGGGATCGGCTCCTGCTCCTCCTGTTCAATCTTCTTTGTAATCTCAAACAAAGAATACATGACCGCCGACCTGCCGTCGACCCAATCCATCTTTGTACTGTGAACCTGGTAGGAACGCCCCTTCTCCTCGTACGTCAGCTCAAATACCGGGCTCGGAAGCATTCCCGAAGCCTTATTCTCCGCATTCGAAAGCAATTCCGCCAACGTCCCGTTTTTGATCTCGTCCCGGAAGGTTTCGTTCATCGTCCGATTCCGAAAAAGTACCTCGCCCTTTTGAGAATCCATGACAAAAACACAGCTTCCGACGTTATCCAAGATTACCTGCAGCGAATTATAGGAGGACGAAAGAGAAGCCTTGTTGGCGCGTCTGTCGTAAATGCTCTGCAGGACCTTCGCCACATCGCCGAAAAACTTGATGTCCTCTCTGCTCCAGAGCCTCGTCGGATCATTGTCCGCGAAGACGATATACATACAGAGCTTCCGCCTCGGTCTTCCGGTAAAGATCGGAAGCGCTGCAAAGCCGATGATCCCGATCGAACCCAGCCAAAGTCTAAAATCATAGTCGATTTCCGTTCGTGAGGAGACGACCACCGGCTTGTCTCCGATCACATCCATATAATTTAACAGTTCTTTCCGATTCGCCCGTTCGATCACGGGATTCGCGTTTTCCGAGCGAAAGCGGGCAATAACATCCACCGTGTCATTCTCGTGATTGGGCGCCGCCACATAGGTATGGGAGATTCCTGCTGTTTTAGCGGATATTTTAGCGATCTCTTCACAGATATCGGAAAAGCGCTCCTCCGAATCCAGGAGCTGAACGATCTGCGTCAATGCCTCCGACTGCCTGAGCGCTTTCTCCAAAGCCTGCTCGTTTGCCCTCAGGCTCTCCGATTCCTGTCTTGCCGTTTCAAGCATCAGGGAATTCGCAAAAACTCTGTTGCAGATCTCACGCAGAAAATCCAGACCGCCGTAAAAGATACTTTCATCAACGATGGAACGGATATTGAAGACCGCGTTTTCCCCATCCGGCTCGTAGTAGACGGCACAGACCATAAAGCAGAAAATCGCGGTATTTCCCGACTTGACCGCAACCGCCGCCAGCTTCATATTGGAAAATTCCGTATTCTCTATGATCTGCTCCTCCAGCCGGTTCTGCATGACCCGCTTATACAGATCATCGATCTGCCTCTGATTGATCAGCTCGGCAATCCGGTTCGTTTCCCGCATATCCCTGCCCGAAATATCGGTGATCTGTCTGCCCTGATCATCCAGCGCAAATAAAAACAGACCGGAAACATCCGCAAAGTAATCCTGGATTCTTTGCAGCCAGTCCCGGTCTATCAAAGACCCTTTTTCCATGGAAGGATTTTCAAAAATGCCCCCAACTGCCATAATTACCCCTCCTGATCCTTTCCGCGATAGAAATACAATCCGATCGCCGTAGAAAGAATTAGATACAAAAAGCCCAGAAATATCGTAAGCGGAATATTTCTTGCCGGATCCGCCGGATAGGGGATCAGATAAAACTGCTGGGTTACGGTGATCGTTCGAATACTTCGAAACAGCGCAAGCTGAAACGGCTCCGCGGCAAGCAGCATGACAGCTCTTTCAAACACAACCGTAAGTCCCAGAAAAGCCAGATACGCTTTACGTTTGTCCGCAAAAAGGAACAAGAACATATTCCCTATCCCGATCCCTGCCAGCCAGAGCGGTATCGCATACAGCAGCTTCTCGAAAAAATCCGAAATATCGCCCAGACGGATAGTTCCGTCCGAAAAATGAAACAACCCCGTTATCACAAGCAGCGAAACCGAAGTGATCACCAGATAGACCAGAGCCAGCAGGATCGAAAGCAACAGCTTGCTCAGATACAGCGTTGTCCGACTGATCCCCTTATCCAAACGGCGCTGCTCAGCCTCCGCCACTGTCCCTCCCAGTCCGATATCCGCGATCACGATACAGGTATAATACGGTAGAAAAAAGCACCAGGTCGCGTATTCAATGATATTGTACGCAAAGGTTCCCTCATTGCTGCCGTAGATCATCCGAAATCCGACCACCGCTATATTCGCGATAATGCAAAGGGAAACGATCCCGATCATATAGATCCGGGATAATTTGCTTTTAAAAGCCTTAGAAAACTCCTCAGAAATAACCGTACCCACGATGAACCTTAATTTGCCTCCGTATAATAATTCGGCGCTTCCTTCGTGATCTGGATATCATGGGGATGGCTTTCCCTGAGAGCCGCGGCGGATATCTTCACAAATCTGCCTTTCTCCTTTAATTCCTCGATCGAAGGCGTACCGCAATATCCCATGCCGGACCGGAGTCCGCCGATCAGCTGGAAGATCGTATCCTCCACCGTTCCCTTATAGGCGACCCGTCCTTCTACTCCCTCCGGGACCAGCTTCTTGGCATCCGTCTGGAAGTAACGGTCCTTCGAGCCGTTCTCCATCGCGGCGATCGAGCCCATTCCGCGATATACCTTATATTTCCGTCCCTGATAGAGTTCAAAGGTTCCCGGCGACTCATCGCAGCCCGCGAAGATGCTTCCCATCATACAGACGTTGGCGCCGGCAGCGATGGCTTTGGTCATGTCTCCGGAGAACTTGATCCCGCCGTCTGCTATGATCGGGATATGATACTCCTTCGCGACAAGATACGAATCCATGATCGCCGTAATCTGGGGAACGCCGATACCTGCCACGACTCTGGTCGTACAGATCGAGCCCGGACCGATACCGACCTTTACCGCATCGCACCCTGCTTCGATCAGAGCCTTCGTCCCTTCTCCCGTAGCAACGTTGCCACCGATCAGCTGCAGGTCAGGGAAGCGCTCCTTGATCATCCTCGCGCATTTCAGAACGTTTGCCGAATGGCCGTGCGCGCTGTCCAGAACGATAACATCCACCTTCACATCGACCAGCGCTTCCACGCGCTCCAGCACATTCGCCGTGATCCCGACGCCTGCGCCGCACAACAGTCTGCCCTGAGAGTCTTTCGCCGACAGAGGATACTTGATCTGCTTCTCGATGTCCTTGATAGTGATCAGACCCTTTAAGCAGTAGTTATCATCAACGATCGGCAGCTTTTCCTTTCTGGCCTTTGCAAGGATCTGCTTCGCTTCGTCAAGCGTAATTCCCTCCTTTGCCGTAATCAGGTTCTCAGAGGTCATACATTCCTTGATTTTCCTGGAATAATCGGTTTCAAATTTCAGATCGCGGTTCGTAATGATCCCGACCAGCCTTTTGTTTTCTCCCTCCGTGATCGGAACACCGGAGATTCGAAACTTCGCCATCAGGTCGTCCGCGTCCTTTAAGGTATGCTCGGGAGACAGATAGATGGGGTCCGTAATAACCCCGTTTTCGGAACGCTTTACCTTATCTACCTCGTCCGCCTGCTCCTCGATCGACATATTCTTATGAATGATGCCGATCCCGCCCTGCCTTGCCATCGCAATGGCCATACGGTACTCCGTAACCGTATCCATTCCGGCACTCATCATCGGAATATTGAGCCGGATAGAATTTGTCAGGTTCGTAGAAATATCCACCTGATTTCCAATCACATCGGAATATCCCGGAATCAACAGAACATCATCAAACGTAATACCCTCGGAAACGATCTGACCCATACAAAACCTCGCTTTCTATTTATATTATTTTTTAAAACTCTCTCACCTTCCTTGGGGCGATATTTCGGATCGCCCGGATCATATCCTCATCCGGCTCCAGCTTGAACAGAGCCTCTTCATTTTCATCGTGATACGCCAGATACCAGGTTTTATGATCGGCATACCCGGAGCTGAAATCCTTCTCCGGTACTCCCCTGCTTTTATAGCTGTCGAATTCATGCGACGCAGAGGGCGCAAGCAGCTCCATCTTTCCGATATCCAGTACCTGCACTCTCTTGCGCTTCTGTTTAGACATGATTTTATCAATGGTAATCTCTTTGTCAAGGTAAAGATACTCATATTCGATGCTGAGCATGGGGAAAATGAGGTAGGCCGCAAGAAACCCCAGCACGACCGCGACGATCAGAGTAAACGGGATCCCCAATAGCGAAAGGATCACCAAAACACTGATCACAGCGATCACCGCCGCCTTGATCAGAATACTGAGCGGATTCTGTTTTCTCGCCACCAGGCATTCTACGTAGGTTTCATTCATGGTTGATTCCCTTATTTTCAGAGTTTCTTGTAAAAATCATTGACTGCTTCTATTACCTTGAATTTTCTGTCGCCCATCTGATAATATAGCGGAAGCCGCAGTAGACGGTCGCTTTCTCTTGTCGTATAACGATCTTCTCCGACGAATCTCCCGAAATTTTTCCCTGCAGGAGCGGTATGTAACGGAACATAATGAAAAACAGCGCCAATCCCTCTTTCCTTTAAATAAGCAATCAATCTTGTACGTTCTTCCAGATCCCTTGCTTTTAAATAGAAGATATGTCCATTATGCCCACACTCTTCCGGTACATATGGCAATTCGATCATTCCACTGTCCCTGAGCCCCTTCAGACCATCAAAATATGAGTTCCAGGAGTCCAGACGGTCCTCTGTTATTTTTTCTGCCTCCTCCAGCTGCCCCCATAGGTAGGCAGCGTTCAGATCGCTGGGCAAATAGGAAGAGCCCGCATCCACCCAGGTATATTTATCTATCTCACCACGGAAAAATTTACTACGGTTGGTTCCCTTTTCGCGAATTATCTCAGCCCTTTCAATGTTCTCAGCATCCCGGATCAGAAGTGCTCCTCCCTCTCCCATCGAAAAGTTCTTGGTCTCATGAAAGCTATAGCAACCAAAATTACCCAGGGTTCCCAACACATTGCCTTTATAGGTACTCATTACGCCCTGCGCCGCGTCCTCAATTACCGTTAGTCCATACCCCCTTGCGAGCGACAGAATACTGTCCATCTCGCATGAGACACCTGCATAATGCATCGGTATAATAGCCTTTGTCTTGTCTGTAATAGCTTCCTCGATCTTATTCTCATCCAGATTCATCGTATCCGGACGAATATCGACAAAAACCACTCTTGCCCCTCGAAGAACAAAGGCATTAGCAGTAGAAACAAAGGTAAACGAGGCCATAATGACTTCGTCTCCTGACTGGATATTGGCAAGTAACGCCGCCATTTCTGTAGCGTGTGTACAGGAGGTCGTCAGAAAAACCTTTCTGGAACCAGTTCTCTTTTCCAGGAAATCACTGCATTTTCTTGTATATACCCCATCACCGCTGATCTTATGACTGTGCATAGCTTCAATAATATATTTCTCGCTTTTCTCAGTATAGATCGGCTGATTAAATGGTATTACGTCCATCGTTTTTACCTTTCCATTTGTATTATAAGCTCACAGATCCGATCCACATCCGATAAGGAGAGGTCCGCATATAGAGGGAGTGTCAGAACCTTTTTACTAACGGACATCGTAATCGGCGTTTCGAACGGATCGTATTCCGTACGGTAGCATTCAAACGCATTCGTCGGCGGATAAAAATATTTTCTGGCAAAGATCCCCTTCTCCCGTAGCCTTTCTGCCACCTGATCCCTGGAAGCTCCGAAGACGTCTTCGTCAAACAGTACCGGAAAATAGGCGTAATTTGACTTTACATCCTTCTGGACTTTGTTCAATACGATCCCTTTGACTTTGGAAAGCCTTTCCCTGTATCGTGAGACAACTTTTTCTCTCTTTGCGATCTCTTCGTTAATATGTCGCAGATTGCAGAGCCCCATCGCCGCGCAGAATTCATTCAGCTTTGCGTTTGCCCCGATCGCTTCTACCTGATCCTCTCTGCTGATCCCGAAATCCTTCAGTAAATAGATCTGCTCGCCAAAATCTTTATCCCTGCTTGAATAACAGACAGCACCGCCCTCGATCGTATTGAAAACCTTTGTCGCATGAAAGCTGAAGCAGGAAGCATCCCCATAGGAACCGATCCCTTTGCCCCGACAGGTCACGCCGAAGGTATGCGCCGCGTCATAGATCACCTTCAGACCATACTCCCGGGCAATTTTATCAATTTCATCCACCTGGCAGACATTTCCGTAGACATGGACAGGCAGGATCGCTGCGGTCCGATCCGTGATCCGCTCTCTGAGTTTTTTCGGATCGATGGTATAGGTCTCAGGGTCGATATCACAGAAAACAGGCTTCAATCCGCTTCGGACAATAGCATGGGTCGTTGACGCAAAGGTGAACGGAGTCGTTATTACCTCTCCCTTAAGATGAAAGCCCAAAAGCGCCAGTTCGATCGCCATATGACCGTTCGTAAACAGTTCGATTTCTTCTACACCCAGATATTCCCGAAGCTCAGAACGAAGCCGTTCGTGCTTCCTTCCCATATTCGTAAGCCAGTGATCGTCCCACATAGAACGGATCTCATCGATATATTCCTCAAACTCCGGCAACGAAGATCTTGTTACTAAGATATTTTCCTGCATAATAGAGTCACAATCCATTGTCTGAAAGGACCAATGTCTTTCTTACAATTATACGTTTAACAAGTATAGCAAAAAAAGATCTTATAAGCAAGAATCGATAACTGACCAGTCAGCCGCTCGCAGACTTGCGAGTGGCGTACCGACAAATTATCGGGGCCAAGCAACTGGGCAGATACAAGAATCGGTTGATTTCGGCACAGCTGCGTTATATTATTAGGGAAATGTTTAAGAATCAGGGGATCCGAAATGACCGAAGTAGAAAAGGAAATCAGGAAGGAACAGAAGGAACATCTGAAAAGAATGAATCCCCGGGAAAAGACAGCTTATCTTTGGACCTATTACAAATGGTACCTGATCGGCTTTATCTGTATCCTGGGCTTGATTCTTTTTCTGATAAGGGATATTTCCTATGGAAGTAAGCCTTCCTATCTAAATGTGATCGTGATGAACGCATCTCCCGACTTTGATCCCAAAGAAGCGCTGATCCCGGATCTTACAGAATATGCCGGTATCGACCCAAAGGAATCCCGGATCAATATCGATACTTCCATGTATATAGGAAACTCCCCCGGAGCCGCCCAGATCACTATGGGCTCCGAGCAAAAGCTGCTTGCGCTGTATGCCGCCGGGGAGGCCGATGTACTGATCGCTCCGGAAAGCGTGATCGAACATTATCTGCAGGCGGGTCTGTTTATGGATCCAAGTGCTGTCCTTTCGCCTGAAGCTTTAAAAAAGCTTCAGGCGAAAGGTTTTGAGCCATATCTCCGCCTGAAAAGTGAACCGATCTCAGAGGAAACTGCTGTTTCGGATCACGGAAATGAGGAGAAGGCCGGAGAAGAGGAAACGGTATGTCTTGGAATCGATGTAAGTAACAGTCGTTATCTTAAAAGTCTCGGTATTTATAATGATTCGAACGAAGCTGAGGACATGTCGATAATATTCGTATTTTCCGCTGTTTCCAAGAATATTAAATCGTCAATTAACTTATTAAATATGCTTGTCAGCAAACAATAGTTCGATATTTGATTCGGATCAGCAGGAGAATTCATCAATCTCCTTATTGAGTCTTCGAAAGTCCGATAACGCCTGTTTTCCTATTTTGAAGATCCGTTTCATATTGATCGAATTGACTCCGCCCTGCCTCGGCCGGAAGGTGATCGGGATGTATTTGACTCTGCAGCCCTTCTTTGCATAGATCACCGAAATCAGTACATTCGAAAGAAAAAAATTCTCCGGGATCAGAGCAAAATAGCGTTTTAAGGTTTCTGTCTTCATCAGCCGAAAGGGCGTATTGGCATCTGTCACGCGGACGTGAAAACAAAGCCGGATGACTGCCCGAAGCGTCCTTGTCACAAAAACCCGCGAGGTTCCGTCCTGTCTTCCCTTACGGCTTCCAATCACCATATCGTACGCTTCCTTCTGTTCCCAGAACGGTTCAAATTCCTCCGGCAGGGTCTGTCCGTCCGAATCCGTCTGAAAGATATAATCCGCGCCATTGTCGATGGCAAAACGATACCCGAAGATCAGCGTCGCTCCATGTCCCCCGTTCTCCTTTGTAAGCGGCATTAAAAGCGGTCTTGTTTCCGCAAGCTCCAAAAGCTTTTCATAGGTTGAATCCTTACTTCCGTCGTTAATGATCACCAGACGGGAGGTGTTGTCGCCGCTATGACGTTCTATGACCGGATACCAGTCATTAACGACCGTTTCTATGTTTTCTTCCTCATTATAGGCGGGGATGATAATATACAGCTTCTCCATAGATTGCCTTCTTTCTATTATATATATTTTATGTAGTGTCTCTTGATAATTGATGGACTGTTATGCTATGATAAACATCGGATGTTGAACCGTCACCTGTATTCTGTATTGACGCTTTTTATATCGCAAAGATGAGCCTGATATCCGTAGAATTTTTTGTATTCTTCCTTATTACTATAATAGTATATTTTATCCTTCCAGGCAAGCTGCAATGGATCTGGCTTTTTTTAGCAGGTGTTTTTTTCTACTGGAAGAATTCGACACCTGTTCAGATGCTGATTTTTTTAGCCATACTGCTGGTCAATTACCTCTCGACCGTTTTCGTTTTCACTGTCGTTGACGTTTCTTCAGAGGATAGTGCGGGAAATCACAGATTTCTTTCCGAAACAACAGCCTACCGGATCGCTCTGATCACAGATATCTGTTGTCTCGTTGTTTTTAAATATGCCGGCTTTTTCCTCCGTCTGTTTAACGGCATTCTGAAAATTTTCTCCACGGGGATGAGCGACGACAGGATCTCCTCCTTGGTGGCTCCTCTGGAACTGCTGTCTCCTCCGAGGATATCCTATTTTATTCTGATCATCATCGGTTATATCACAGATGTCCACTGGGAAAGGATCAAGCCGCTCAAGAATCCCTGCAGATTCGCTCTGCTTGCCTCCTATTTCCCCCTGATGACCTCCGGTCCCATCGTTGAATATGATCAGGTCGGCACTTCCCTTTTTAATGAAGAAAAAAATCATTTTTCCTACGACCGGACAATCCGCGGCCTGATGCGTATCCTCTGGGGACTCTTTAAAAAGCTGGTGATCTCAGAACGTTTTGCCGTGATCGTCAATACGATCTACTCCTTCTATGAAACCTATCCGGGTTTTTATATCCTGGTCGGCGCTTCCTGCTTTGCCATTCAGCTGTATACGGATTTCTCCGGACTTATGGATATCGTTCTCGGAATTTCCGAAACCTTAGGCATTATTCTTCCGGAAAACTTTCGTACGCCGTTTTATTCGCTTTCCCTTGCTGAATTCTGGCGGCGCTGGCATATCACGCTCGGCGGATGGCTGAAGGATTACGTATTCTATGCCGTTCAGCGTACCAGGCTCTTCACCGGGCTCAGGAAATTCTGTAAGAAAAAGCTGGGAAGGGGCTACGAAAAGAAATATAATATCCCTCAATTCCTGGGACTTTTGATCTCCTGGTTTCTGATCGGTCTCTGGCATGGCGGCGGTCTGAATTATATCTTCGGAGTCGGCCTCTATATGGGGATCATTATTATCCTCAGTGAGCTTTTTTCTCCGTTTCTTCAAAAACTGGTCTCCTGGCTTCATATTCGTACAGACTGCTTCAGCTACCGCCTCTTTCAGCGGATCAGAACCTTCTTTATATTTATTTTCGGCTTATCCTTCTTCCGGGCTTCTTCTTTAACCGATGGCTTTAAAATGTGGAAAAGCGCTTTTTCCCTGTTCAATCCCTGGATCTTCTTTGACCGGTCCCTTTACGAGCTCGGTTTAACTGAGTCCGAGATTTTCATTGCGCTCTTCTCTCTTCTGCTGTTATTCATCGTTTCTTATTTTCAGCACCGTGAAGAAACAGCGGAAAGCGGTCTCTGTGTGAGAGATCTTATAATGAAGCAAAATGTTGTGTTCCGTTTTCTTCTGTTCTGGTGCCTGTCGATTGCGACATTCCTGTGGGGATATTACGGAACCTCGTTTAACGCGGCTGATTTTATATACGGAAGGTTTTAGCGTATGGATCCAAGACGAATAAACCTGATCAAAGCAATATTCATTATAGTAATCGCTGTCGTAACATATGTTATGCTGGATAGGATCCTCCTTCTGAAAAGCGAGGACGGCATCGAGCAGATCAAAGCAATGTATCAGCAGGAGGAGGATTCCATCGATGTTCTCTTTGTCGGGACCTCTCATACCTACTGTCACGCAAATACCGGTCTTCTCTGGAGCGAATTCGGAATTTCCGCCTATAATCTGGGCGGAGCCGAGCAGCCCTATTGGAATACATATTATTATATCAAAGAGGCCTTGAAGACACAGCGGCCCGATCTCATCGCCTTTGAATTTACCGGACCCGGAACGATTCAGACACAATATCAGAACGAAAACTGGTTTGTGACAAATAATTACGGGCTCAAACGAAACGCAAACCGATATGAGTCTATGAAGGTCAGCTCTGCTGCTTCCGACTTTCCAAAGCGCCTGATCCCGTTAAATATCATCCATGGGCGCTACGCGGATCTGACAGCCGACGATTTTATCGATAAGGATAATACGATTAATTTCAAGGGCTTTGACCCGAGAGAAACTCTGGTGCGCTTTGATACGCCACAATTAGGAGCTACAAATGAACGGGCTCCGCTGTTAGAAAAGGAAGAGGTCTGGCTCAGAAGACTCATCGAATACGTGCAGTCTGAGGAGATCCCCCTGCTTCTGTTCTGCTCCCCCTACTATATTACTCCAGAGGATCAGGCCCTCTATAATACCGTGTACGATATTGCCGCGGAATATGAGGTTCCGTGCGTAGATTTCAATCTGTTCTATAACGAAATGAATCTGGATTTTGCCACCGATATGGCGGAAGAGCTGCATCTGAACCGGGTCGGAAACGCGAAATTCTCCCTCTTTTTGGGAGCCTTTCTTCAGAATGTCTATGATATCGCCGATCATCGGGAGGAAGGAACAAGCAAAGACAGTATCTACTATTCCTGGAATCGTGAAGCCCTCTATCAACAGCAGAGCAACGCTTCCTGGTATATTCGCAATGTCTATCATCCCGATAAATATTTTACACTGTTTTTGGACGATACGGTACCTGAGATCAACGAATATATGACAAATTACGATCCTTCCAAAGACGACGAGATAAACGATGATCCGGTTTATGAAGACGGTTTGATCCGCTATTTTATGCCCAAAAAGGAAAACTATATCGTTTTTGTGCAGATCGCGCCGGAAACGACTTCTATTTCAGAGGAACTTCTTGAAAAGCTCTCTGCCATCGGGATCTCCGACCCCGTACCCGGCGGAGCCTATGCTCTCTGTGACGGAGAAGTCCTGTTCTTTGACGATACCAACAGCTTCAGCTATACGTATTATGACCAAAAAAACCGAATCACTCTTTCCAGAGTTCCATCCGATGATTCCGGAAAAATGAAGGCTGTTTACTCTCCGGAGTATCGGACCTCTGTCCGGATCCTCGGAGATGTTATCCCCCTTGACAAGGAAGAGGTGGCGATCACGGTTTATGACAAGGTACTCCACAAGTTGGTAGATAACCTGGTAATCGGCACCGATCCCGATTCCTATTATATCCGGCATAATGAAATCGAGCCGGATGAAATCGAGTAGGGGTGATGAAGTCCCCTACGCGGATCTGCCAATCGAGTAGGGGAGACGAAGTCGAACCCTACTCGCCGCGCGGGCGGCACTCCGACGAAGTCGGAATAATTCTTCTGTGCCGCCCTGCGCATAAAAAGGAGAACGACCTGCGTTCTCCTTTTTATCGGTATTTCCAGATACAGTAAATCGCCCTCAGGCCATCCCGAAACCCAATCTTTTTCCCTTCCTCCATCGTCCGGGGATGATAGGAGATCGGAACCTCTTTGATCTTGATCCCTAACCTCGTCAGCTTCGCCGTTATCTCCGGTTCAAAGCCGAATCGTTTTTCCTCGATCTCAATCGACTGTATGATCTCTCTTTTGAAGCATTTATAACAGGTCTCCATATCCGTCAGCTTCTGGTGCGTAAATAGATTTGACAGAAATGTCAGAAACCTGTTGGCAAAGCGGTTGGCATAATAGCCCTTTGCCCTCTGGTTCAAAAAACGGGAACCATAGCAGACCTCAGTTTCTCCTGAAGCGACGGGTTCCGCAACTTTCCCGTACTCCATCGGATCATACTCGAGATCAGCATCCTGGACGATGACCAGGTCGCCGGTGGCGTACCTGAAGCCGGTTCGCAGTGCCCCGCCCTTTCCCGTATTCTCCGCATGATAGATGATCTGATCTACAAGAGGGGCGATCTCCGTCTTAAGTATCTCTCTTGTCCCGTCTGAGCTTTTATCGTCTACGATAATGATCTCTTTCTTTTTGACCGGCGAAGCTATGATTCTGTTAATGATATCCCTGATACCGTCCTTTTCATTATAGCAGGGCACAATAACAGAAAGGACGAAATCCTCCCTATCCAAGCATCTCCTTTAATGCGGAAGCCGACATCGCGCCGATCTTCTTATCCACAAGCTCTCCTCCCTTGAAGAGTCCGAACATAGGAATACTGGAAACATTATATCTGGCCGCCAGATCGCTTTCCTCGTCAACGTTGAGCTTGCCTACCTTGACCTTGCCGTCATATTCCTCCGCCAGCTTTTCCACTACAGGACCCATCATCTTGCAGGGGCCGCACCAGGGAGCCCAGAAATCCACCAGTACAGGCAGGTCTGACTGCAAAACCTCCGCGTCAAAATTCTGTTCCGTTATTTTTACTTCTGCCATAATGATCCTCCGTTAAGATTTTATACTCGCAAACGCAATCAGCTGCCGATTACGACTAAGCAAATGTATTGAAATCGCGTTTGCGAGTCCGGTTTATCGGCAACGAAAATCGTTAACAAGTATAAATAAGAATAAAACATAGCTGCCCAGAGTACCTGAACAGAAACAATAAATACTTGTGTTTATTTTATCATGCTTTTGTGTGATCTTCCAGACTATCTTTTTTCAGATTCCAAAAGCGCTTTTAGAAAAAGGACCGCCTGATATTCAAGCTCCCGCTCCTTTCTGAGATAAAACGCCTCAGCCGCTCCCTCCGGGATCTCCTCCGACCTCTCGCTTTCTGCCATTCTTCCCGGGTGGAACAAAATCTCCAGATTCCGTCCCTGCTTTTTAGCATAATTCATAAGCGGGCGAACGAGCTTACCGACTCTCTCCGCATCCATTTCCCCGCTCATGATAAGCCCCCATAACAGCATACAGTCTCTTTTGTTCTTTCGATCCTCCGTATCCAGCTTTCCGGAATAAAAAAAGAGGATACGGTTTTTGACCAGATTGACCGGACGGAAGCTTAAGATCATGGGCCTTCCCTCTATCCGGTTCCTGATTCCCTCGGATAAAAAAGGAAACAACGGCTCTCTGGAATTACGGATATATTCCACCGAACCGTTCTCGTTTGCGTTTTCCCTTAGAACCTCTGACAAAGCCTCTCTGACCACCGGGATCAGATGCGTATGCTGATGACTGTCGATACGAAGACCAAACTGGTCACAGGTGACACCATACTCCTTTGCGATCTCAAGACACCTCTGAATCGTTATCCAGACTTTATTGACCTGACTGGTTATTTCCAACTTCAGCTCTTCCTTCAGCCGCCTCCTTCTGTTCGGAAGATAAGAACCCAAAAACAGAGCCTTCCAGTCCGTTGCGATCAAAGGAAGCCCACGAACTCCCTCTTTGACAATCTGACTGCTCCGGTCCAGCTCTCCCTCCTTTGCGGCAAGACAAATCCCCTCTACAAGATCCAGATGTACGGACATCCTCGGCAGAAAGGGCAGAGACGGGATCGCTTCCTGCAGGAGCCTTATGCATTCCTCATAACAGCTCATATTAGGCACTATACTGATGCTGTTTAAGGCCCCTTCCTTCATAAGAGAAAGCATCTCTTCGGAGGTCCTCATTGTCAGCGCAAAGTCATCCGCATGAATATCGACCATAGGGTTTTGTTACTCCGTTGTTCTTTTTCGATCTGTATCTGCCCGGTCCCCAATATTCTCCCTCCAGATCACAGAGTCAATGATATAATGGGGACGGTGCTTGGTTTCCATATAGATCTTTCCGATATATTCTCCGATCACTCCCAGGGACAGAAGAATCACTCCCGCTGCGATCAGGGTAACGATCAAAAGCGTCGTATACCCGGGCACGTTTTTCCCAAGGATCCAGTCCGCTACAGCCACAATACACATCACAACGCTTAACAGGACGACGATGCAGCCGATCAGACTGATGAGATGTAAAGGTCTCGTGCTGAAGGAAGTGATCCCGTCCATGGCAAGCGTCAGCATCTTCTTTAAGGTATATTTGGAACTTCCGGCTTCCCGTTCCTTTACATCAAAGTATACAATATCTGAAGGAAACCCCATGGCAGGGATCAGGCCGCGCAGGAACAGGTTGACTTCCCTGTAATCCGAAAGCGCGTCTAAGACCTTTTTAGAAACCAGCCGATAATCCGCATGGTTTGTGATAACATTGCTCCCAAGTCCCTGCATCAGCTTATAGTAGAGAGAAGCTGTGGTTTTTTTCAAAAAGCCATCCGAGCTCCGGTCATTGCGAACCCCGTAAACCACCTCGCTGCCTTTCTTATAGCAATCGATAAACCGGTCCAGCGCTTCGATATCCTGCTGGAGATCGGCATCGATGGTTACTACGATATCCGCCCTCTCCTTTGCGGTCATCATCCCGGCAAGGATCGCGTTTTGATGCCCTCTATTTCCCGCAAGCTTTACAACAGAGCAGCGGGGATCCTCTTTTGTGATCTGACAGAGCAGTAAAAAGGTTTTATCCGTGCTTCCGTCATCCACAAACAGGACCCGGCTTTCCTCATGGATCTGCTTCTCCTTTGCAAGCCGTTTCAGCTTATCCGAAAGCACTCCTGCCGATTTTCGAATGATCTCTTCCTCGTTATAGCAGGGGACGACCAGTATCAGCAACGGTCTTTCTCTGTTTTCCCCGATCATTGATCCATCCATTGTCACTCTTTCCTTCTGTATAAAATTGAATACTCCGGAAGCGTCTGATCCGCTTCAAAGCCCTCCGAGATCAGGTACGAAACAATATGCGGCCAGTCATCGTGAATGATATATACGGCATTTTCCTCTACGTTCAGCTCATCCGGAAGCTTTGCCGTAGCTCTCCCGTAGGACGGCTCTTCATCACTGTAAACCTCCCCCTTCTCTCCCGCGAAATAATAGGTCTGCTGGTAGGAAGAGATCGCGCCATCCGCAAACTGTATATAAATATGCGTATTTTCATCCGTAAGATACTGCTCCTCACTTTTCAGGATCGCTTTGCCCGGGGAGGCGCTGGTATACAGCGGATGGTACCCATAGACAGCATTCTGTAAAAAGAAATAGAAATACAGGAAAAAGGCAAAGGATGCCGAATTCCAGAGAAACAGCCAGATCAGATAAAACGGTCTTGAGGCAAACAGTCTGTATACGGCGATGGCGATAAACAATAAAAACGGCATAAACAGCTCATTCACCCGGTTGACGTTGGGTTTTGTCACAAGAAGCATAAACACCGTAGCCCCGAACCAGTAGAACAGAAGCAGCGCAGAGACCGTAAAGCTCCTCTCCCGAAGTGAGCGGACCAGATCCTTTATACAGATCACAAAGCCCGCAAGCACAAAGGGCAGAAGAAACAGATAGATCGTTCCAAACTCCTTAAACGAATTATAGGTCAGCTCCTCGCCTCCTAAAAACAATTCCCTGAAAAACGAAAGATTAATACAGATATTGGAAAGGCTGACCTCCTGCTCCCTCGGGATCGGCAGCGGAAAGAAATCAGAGATCAGAGTAGAAAACCCCGGAATGATCTTAAAGTTGACCAGCTGGAACAAAACAAGCGGAAAGGCTAAGAGCCCTAACGGGATACCCAGTAAAAGCACCCGCTTTACGCTCAGCTTCCTTACTCGGATCAGGTAAATTCCGGTCAAAAGCAGAAAGATCGGAAAGACAATATAGGATACCGCGTAGGTATAGAGGGAAAAGCCCATGACCAGTCCGGTCATTATCCAATCCCGATCCCTCTCATATTTTACTGCACGGATCGCAAAGTACATAACAAAGGAAGAAAACGGAAGAAACAGATATGCCTCAAGTCCCCACCGTTCGGACATCAGATAGACCGGCATCGTAGTAACTAAAAGCGGCCCGAGCAGCGCCCACCCGTAGCTGCCTGTGATCTCATAACAGATCCCGAACATGGCAAAAAAGCAGAGCGCTCCCCAGAAAACAGCCTGGATCCGGAAGGAAAAGATCGTAGAAGGCAGGAAATTCAGCAGAACAGCCTCAACATAGGTATAAAGCGCGTTCTGTCCCCCGCCGTAATTCTGAAAATACACCGGATACCGGATACCGGAACGGTCAGTGCCGTTGTCCCGGATACTCTTGGCATCCACCGCCATAGATAATTCATCCACATGGAATCCGTTCGGAAAGGAATCCAGTTTGAAAATCCGGGTAAACAAAAAAACCGCAAAAATCAGCAGAAGGATCACAAGATAATATCTGGTGATCCACTGACCCAGACGAAACATTATTTTGACCGATTCGGTCGATTCCATCTCCGGTGCCGTACCGCTCTCTGCTTCTGCCTGCTTTTGTCCTTTGAAATACGGTACTGCCGCAAACAGCAACGTGAGTACCAGCCCGGTTACCGCAAATAACTGAAACATCTTTCCCTCTTTTTCAGATCATTCGTAACTGTTCAGTCATAGCCTGAACAGTTACGTTCATTCTTTTTTGGGGATATAAAAATACGTCTCCATGCCCTGTGCTTCTACGAAAACCTCAAACTCATCCGCCAGATCGTAATTTTCCTCAAGGAGACTACGGAATTCGTCCTCCTTTCCGAAAATTTCAAACGGCGTATCAATACTGTCGATCGTTACCAGGGAATACTCCCTGTTCCTGAGCTTTTCAAGCACCATCAGAGCATAATCTTTATATTTATCCTCAAACTCATTCACATAGGGGAACAGGAGCTTTAAGATCCCGCTGTCCGCTCTGGTCACCGGGAGATAGCAGAGATCCCCGTGATTGAAATTATAGATACCGTTCATTGTCCCGTAATACGCAAGAGGCGACGAAAGAATCATATCCTCGCTCCGGTAGCGGTCAAGCAGGGCGTAAGCCTTCCCCTGCGACTCCTCCCAACGGCGGATGTACTTCGGCCTCGGACTTAAGGAAAGCGCTGTCGTAAACAAGCCGGCAAAGCAGCAGAGAGAGAATATCACAAGTATTAACATCCAATTCCCCGATGTTTGCATAATTCCATGCAGATTATACATGGCAATCAAAATCATTGACGGTATAAGCATAAAATAAAAATACCAAAGATCCGCACCATCGTGTCTGCCCAGGTAGGTAAGCGCCAAAGCATTAACGATTATATTGACCCAGACATAAGAAAGATTGTTCTCCGAAACCTCCGCGTAGAAATGGGCTTTGTCCGTAAAAAACAGGATAGTATGCCTGAGTCCTCCCCACAGAGTCAGAAGAAACACCGGAAAGAACATCACAAACAACCGCTTCCACTTATCCAGAGCATATATAAAGCCCGCGCTTCCTCCTCCGACTCCGGTAAACATCTCATATAACCGGATCCCCCAGACACTTAAATGGGTCGGAAATACCGCATTGACGATCAGAACAGAGCCCGCAAACAGGATCGATCCGCTCAGAAGAAAAGTCAGAAGCTTTCTGTTTTTCATCTCAAAGAAGAACACCATAAGACCGATCAGAGCGTAATGCGGCTTCAGATAGACGATCAGAACCAGGAAAAACGCCCTGAGTACGGTATCAGCATAGGAGACCCTGTTCTCAACGATACTTAAGATCAGAATAAGCATCAGTGTTTCCGCCAAGGTATCCGGTCTTACGCATAGGAGGCCCCATCTTCTCAAGCAGAAAAACAAAAGGATCGCGGAGTACAGCGAGAGCGTCAGATCTCCCGTCAGTTTTTTTGTGATCACACCGATCAGGACCATCGATGCCGCCAGGTAGATAAAACCCATAATATACAAAGCGGGCGCAGGCGACAGTCCAAAGACCCTGACTAAAAGAAGCGCCGGAAATACATTCAAAAAACCACTGTCCAGTACTACTCTCGGAGCCTCATCCGTAGACAGATAGTCCAGCGCATACGGATTGATCCCTTTCGAGAGATCCTGTACTACCTGGAGTACCGCCCCGTCTCTGTATTCCGCCGGAAAATCATAAAACACAAAGGCCCGGACCAGATAGAAGGAACAGAGAACGATACAGACAGCCAGAAGAAGCAGGTTGACTATGCGGGACGTTTCCGTTTGGTTCTTGAACATTACTAAATGCGATCCTTACTATATATTTGTATCTGCCCGGTTATCCTGGTCAGTCACATATATTTACCATAATCTGCGATTCCGATAAAGTATAGCACAAGATATGGGATTTTACTATAGATTTCTTCTGTGCCGCCCTGCGCACAACAAAAGAAGAGACTGCCAAAGCAGCCTCTTCTCCGTTTTTAAACCCATATTTACGTATGTCGATCCGACCTGTTTACATCATGCCGCCCATTCCGCCGCCTGCCGGCATTGCAGGAGTATCTTCCTTGATATTGGCTACGACCGACTCCGTCGTAAGCAATGAAGACGCTACGCTGGTAGCATTCTGCAGAGCCGCTCTGGAAACCTTCGCGGGATCCAGGATACCGGCCTTTACCATATCTACATATTCTCCGGTCAGAGCGTTAAAGCCGATCCCAACCTCGGACTCACGTACCTTATTTACGATAACGGAACCGTCTAAGCCTGCGTTCTCCGCGATATAGTACAGAGGAGCCTCCAAGGCCTTGCATACGATCTTCGCGCCGGTCTTCTCATCGCTCTCAAGCTCATCTACCAGCTTCGCAACCTCAGCCTGCGCGTGAACATATGCCGATCCGCCGCCTGCGATGATTCCTTCCTCAACCGCAGCTCTGGTCGCCGCAAGAGCATCCTCCATGCGCAGCTTTGCTTCCTTCATCTCGGTCTCGGTAGCGGCACCGACACGGATAACTGCTACGCCGCCCGCTAACTTCGCGAGTCTCTCCTGTAACTTCTCTTTATCGAAATCAGAGGTCGTCTCCTCGATCTGATTCTTGATCTGATTGATCCTGGCATCGATGGCTGCCTTGTCGCCTTCGCCGTCAACGATGACCGTATTCTCCTTCTGAACCTTAACAGACTTCGCGCGTCCTAACATATCAAGCGTAGCTTCTTTGAGGTCCAGTCCGAGATCGTCGGTAATTACCTGGCCGCCGGTCAGGATCGCGATATCCTCAAGCATAGCCTTTCTTCTGTCGCCGTAGCCCGGTGCCTTAACGCCTACTACAGAGAACGTTCCACGCAGCTTATTTAAGATAAGGGTCGTCAGAGCCTCGCCCTCGATATCCTCAGCGATGATCAACAGCTTCTGACCGGACTGAACGATCTGCTCAAGGATCGGCAGGATCTCCTGAATATTCGAGATCTTCTTATCTGTAATAAGGATATACGGATTCTCCAAGGTAGCTTCCATCTTATCCATATCCGTCGCCATATAAGCTGAGATATAGCCTCTGTCAAACTGCATACCTTCTACGAGATCGAGCTCGGTAAGCATCGTCTTGCTTTCTTCGATCGTAATAACGCCGTCCTTGCTGACCTTCTCCATCGCATCCGCTACCAGGTTTCCTACTTCATCATCCCCTGCGGAGATCGCGGCTACTCTGGCGATATGCTCCTTACCGTTGACATTGGAGGACATCTTCTTGATCGCTTCAAGCGCGGTCTTCTCAGCCTTCTTCATACCCTTTCTCATAATGATCGGGTTAGCACCTGCTGCCAGATTCTTGATTCCTTCGCTGACCATAGCCTGCGCCAGAACAGTCGCTGTTGTGGTTCCGTCTCCTGCCGCGTCATTGGTCTTTGTCGCTACCTCTTTAACGATCTGAGCGCCCATATTCTCAAAGGGATCCTCTAATTCGATTTCCTTTGCGATCGTAACTCCATCGTTCGCACTTAACGGAGTTCCGTAGGACTTATCCAGAACTACGTTTCTTCCCTTAGGTCCCAGGGTTACCCTTACCGTATCCGCCAATTTATTAACGCCTGCCTCCAGAGCAGCTCTTGCTTCCGCGCCGTATTTGATTTCCTTTGCCATTCTCTTTCTCTCCTTTTATATAATGATATTTTGATAACTCTTTAAAACAACCGGACGGTTATTCTACTACCGCAAGGATATCGCTCTGCTTTACAATGATATACTCCTCATCGTCGAGCTTGACATCCGTTCCGGCATACTTTGAATAGATCACCTTCTGGCCAACGGAAACCTCCATCTTGACTTCCTTTCCGTCTACAACGGTTCCGGGGCCTACCGCGATGATTTCAGCCTGCTGCGGCTTTTCCTTGCTGTTG
>JAFSXN010000038.1 GCA_017444015.1 Lachnospiraceae bacterium
GACAATATTTTGCAACTGCAAATTCGAGAAAAACCTTCCGAATATCCGCTCGAAATCAACGGTTTGTGGCTCTGCCCCTATTTGAAAAATATGGCATTTTATTCTATGTAGTTGTCAAAGTACACGGGAATTAGAGATTATCCATAAGAATATACAGAAAGATTTCGCGGTTAAAAACCTCGGCGTATACAAGGTCGCAAAGAATTACCTTTGTACGGAGCCTTCCGTTTCTGATCTCAATCGTCCGTTCCCTCTCATTGTTTTGCCTAAAAGAAAGCTCCCGTTCCTTAACCTGAGAAACCGCCTTTTTCAATACCTCATAAAACTTCTCCGTAGAAAACGGCTTTACCAGATAATGGAAAGCCCCTACGTCAAAGGACTGAAAAACGTACTCCTCCATGGCGGTTACGAAAATGATCACACTCTGACTTCCCGCCTCCCGGAGCCTTTTCGCCGTCTGAATTCCATTGATACCCGGCATTTCTATGTCAAGAAACAGGATATCCGGCACATAGCCGGAGGATATGAGTGACTCTCCCTCCGCAAACAGCTCTATTTCATGCTCTATGCCATCTTTCTCCAGACAGGAAAGCAATAAAGCGCGGATGTACTCCCGTATTTCTTTTTCGTCTTCACATACCGCGATCCGCAATACTCTCTTCCTCGATCTCTCTCGTCTTTCTCTTATTGTAAGTCAAAAACAGCAGGAATCTTAAACCGTTCACAGCAAGATTCCTGCATTTCACAACATCGAAAAATATGAGTCAGTCTACTCCGTCAGTCCCGTATCAGCTCTTCAAGCGTGGAAAACAGCTTATCCTGCTCTACCGGCTTGCTTAAATGCGCATTCATTCCGGCCTGGAGGGAGCGCTGAACATCCTCGTCGAAGGCATTGGCCGTCATCGCGATGATCGGAACCGTCCTGGCGTCCTCTCTTTCAAGCGCGCGGATAGCCTTTGTCGCTCCGAGACCGTCTAAAACCGGCATCCGAACGTCCATCAGGATCGCGTCATAGAAGCCCTCCTTACTCTCCCGGAACATATCTATCGCGATCTGCCCGTTCTCCGCATGGTCCGCCTCGATCTGCCTTGTGCTTAAAAGCATCTTCATGATCTCCGCGTTGATCGCCATATCCTCGGCAAGTAAGACCCGACATCCGGCAAGCTCCACTGCCTTCTTCTTTTTCTCCGCCGCGTTGTCCTTCTTATTCCTGGCCTGCTTATACGCCGACAGAACATTTCCGGAGAACAATGGCTTTGCCATAAAGTGATCGACTCCGGCTTCGGTAGCCTCCTGCTCAATGTCGTCCCAGCTGTGGGAGGTCAGAACGATCACGGCGGATTCCGAGCCGGAGATCTTACGGATCTCCTTTGTGACCATAACGCCATCCTGCTCCGGCATCTTCCAGTCAACTAAGATCAGATCGTAGGGCTCGTGCCTGCCGATCCGGACCTCGATATGCTCCACCGCCTCTTTTCCGCTCATACAGATATCCGGCGTGATACCGATCTCCCCTAAGGCGATCTTTGCGTGCTCGCAGTCAATCGGATCGTCATCGACGACAAGGACTCTCAGGCCGCCGGCCTGGATCTCCTCCTCCTCGGCATGCTTTTCCGTGCTGGTTTTTAAGGTGACATTGACGGTAAAGGTCGAACCGACTCCCTTCTCACTTTCCACATTGATATTGCCGTTCATCATTTCGACGATATTTTTGGTAATGGCCATTCCGAGCCCGGTACTGCCGTATTTATTTGCCTTTCTGCTGTCCTCCTGGCTGAAGGCATCGAAAATCTTCGGCAGATACTCCTTATCCATGCCGATTCCGGTGTCCCGCATGATAAACCGGAGGGAAGCCTTCCCTTCAAACACCGCGGTCTGTTCGACCAGGAAAGAAACCTTTCCGCCCTCAGGCGTAAATTTCACGGCATTTCCCAGGATATTGATGATGACCTGCTTTAACTTCATGTCATCGCCGATATAATAGTCGTCTGTTTTGCCGATGATCCGGTTTTCATAGATCAAGCCCTTGTCCCGGCACTGTCCGCCGATCATGGTATTGATCTGATCCAGCATATCCTGGAAGTCGAATTCCTCCTTGCGGATGGTCATCCGTCCGCTTTCGATCCGGCTCATATCCAGGATATCATTGATCAGTCCGAGAAGATGACGGGCGCTGCTCCCGATCTTTTCCAGATGCTCTTTGGTACTCTCCGGAAGCTCCGGATCCTGTAAAGCGATCGTATCCAGCCCGATAATGGCATTCATCGGTGTCCGGATCTCATGGCTCATACTGGACAAAAAAGCCGTTTTTGCGACATTTGCCCGCTCCGCTTCGTCTAAAGCCCCTACAAGCAGCTCATTCTGTTCTCTCTGCTCCCGTAAAACATCCGTGATATCCGATTTTAAGAGGATATAGAACTCCGCTTCGGGGTCCACCTCATAAAAAGTAAACCGTTTATAAAAGACCTCTCCGTCGATCCGACAGGGCACATCCACGGTATAATCTTCCTTCTTTGCCAATTCCCTTTTGATCCGCTCCATGGAAAGCGCCTCGGCTAACTCTGCTTTATCCAGCGATTCCTCCAGATAGGGGATGACCTCATTTTGAATATATTCGCTGTAAACTCCGTCCCTTTTTTTAGGGAAGATACTGCCCTTCTTCGTATTCTTCGCGTCCCCGATCACAACGCCGTAGCTGCTGTCTACGATATAGCAGACCATATCATACTGCTTCGCCAGAACCTTTTCGTTTAGTACCTCGGTCACCTTTTCCGAATTGTATTCCGACTCGACCCCCAAGACGATCACATCGCCGGTGATCGGGTCCTTGCGCATAGAGGCGGAATACTTGATGAAGCATTGTCTGCCGGACTCTCTCCTGGAGAAAAAGACAAGGGAGGTCGGGCCCTCTCCCAGATAGTATTTCTCCTTTAAGCCCTCTAAATCAAAGGTTTTGAGATACCTCTCCCTGTCCGCCTCCAACGGCATATTGGCCATCCGAACCTCAAACAGCTCGCTGATATTCGCGCCGGCCCGGTCCACATCATACAGATCCGTCCCCCGGACCTCCTCCACGACACCCTTGGTCAGATTCAAACGGAGGGCTGACAGACTGTTGTCAGCAATCGCATTCAGTTCCTTATTCAGCTCCTCATACATCGCCTGTGTCTGAGCCTGGCTTTCCTTGACCTCTGTAATATCCTCATAGACACAGTAAGCATATTCCGTGTCATTGTCTGTCAGAAAGGCATAGCGGATCTTGACCCACTTCCAGTCCCCCTGCATCGTCCGTTTCCTGATATCCAGATGATTCAGGCCTTCTCTGGTCCGTTTATTCTGAAACAGATAAGTGACTGCCTCCTGGTCATCGGGATGAATGGAATTCATATTCGAACCCTGTTCCGAAAGGATGTATTCCTCCTCGGTCCCGCCGACCATTTCAAGGAACTCTTCAGAGCACCAGATCGGCTCATATTTTCGATACTTATCCACCTTCATCAGAACGGCGTTGCTGTTTAGCGCGGCAACAAGCTTCTTATAAAATTCCGGCTCAAAATCCATCATACTCTGTAATCCTCCCTGCAAAAACGCGGCCAACGAAATCGCTCAGACCTCTACATTCTTTGGAACACAGTTTACTAATTTCTCCTTCGGGATCCGGCAGAAAATCTCCACAAGCTCTGCATCCAGCTGTTTTCCGGCCACCTCCCGCATGATACGGATCGCCTCCTCGTAGCTTCTGGGCGGCTTATACGAACGCCGCATCGTGATCGCCGAATAGGTATCCGCGACCGCGATCACCTTCGAGGCATAGGGAATCTCCTCAGCGTTTAAATGGTAGTACCCACTTCCATCCAGCTGCTCATGGTGATATTTGATCCAAGGCAGGATCTCCTGAAAGGAGTTCAACGGCTGCAAGATATTCACGCCGATATTGGGATGGTCGTGCATGACCTCCCACTCTTCTTCGGTCAGCTTGGCCGGTTTGTTTAAGATCTGCTCCGGGATCCCGAGCTTTCCCACATCGTGCATAAGGGCCGCAAATTCCAGACTGATCCTGTTCATCGATCGCCTTTGTTCCGCCGGAAGATACTCATATAACAGCATGGCAACATTCCGGACATACTGGCTGTGACCCTTTAAGTTCGGATCTCTGGCATCTATGACACCAATCAGAGTTTCCGCGACGTTCAGACTGTTTTCCTTGACCGTTTTCATCAGTCTGAAAATCAACGTCAGCACAATGGCGACAAAAATACTGCCGCCAAACAGAATCCCTGCGATCATAAGGTCCGGAGTCCCTAAAAAAGCTACCAGAAGATACCCGATCAGGAAAAAACAGAGAAGGATAAAAGCAATGTATTCCCAGACTCTGTCCAAAGCATCACCGGAGGAAAGAACGTCCTTCGTGCTTCGGAGAAAATTTGCGTACCGAAGTATATTGGCAACCATCAGCGCGGCACCAATTAAGATCATAATATCTATCAGTGTAGTCATTCTGTTGTAAACAACCCCGTAAGCTGAATTCATCAATAATCATAAAGCATTCAGAGAAGGATTGTCAACACGGGAACGGTTCGAAGATACGAGTTTTGATTTATATTATATCTAGTATTATTATTCTTTTGTTGTTTCATTTTGAATTAATTTAAATCAGGTAATTACTGAAATGAGTGGTCGGAACCGAATTTTGGGATTACACTTTTTTGGATGATTTAACGAGTGTTGATTTCTTTAAGACATATATCTGGTTTCTCTGAATGTTCATAATGATTACATTCAGATATTCTTTTAATTGCACTTTTTTAAAGCTTTACAGGACTGATCCGGTTCTTACAGATCGATTTTTGTTTGGTGAGAAAAAAATGAAACACGAAAAAAGCCTGTGTTATTCTACACAGGTGGAACAGAGATATTCAGTTGTTTGCGGCTATCCGCACTTGAGAAGATATTTTTCAGACAGGTACTGATTGAGATGAAGAATCGTTATTTCATCGAGAGACCCGTTCAGGAGCAGCAAATGAAAGATCGAGCGTTCAATCTCTGTATAGGGAAGCTTTTCCTTTAAAAAACGGATGGTCAGAGAATACAGAGAATGAATTGTTTCTCTTGAAGTTCTGTCCGGATGGATCAGGCTCTTTGGAATAATATTATTGCGCAGCAGAAAATTACGCATTTTAAAATGAAAATGCGTATCCTGATCCGATTTGATGCCTTCACGCGGCGTGAAAAAGGGGTTTTTTGAGGGGAGCTGTACGGTGGAATATTTTAACCGAAGCTCTTTTGATCCCCTGATCAGAAAGAAGCTTTTATCAAACATTTCGGAGAGCTCTTTGATATAGGATAAGACAAGACGCTTTTTCTGAACACCAAGAACGGATACCAAAGTATCCAGAGAAGCACGATATCCGTATTTGGGATTATATTGAAATAACAGATAAACAAGTAATTTTTTGGCATTTAAGGAAAGTGCTTTAAATGCCTTATAATCACAGTGTCTATAATTGAAAAAGGTATAGTTCGTATTCAGATATCGTTTTTTTTCTGTCTCATAGTTATGGAAATCATTTCCGAGAAGCTTTAAATTTCTTCGGCCATACCAGTCGGAGGAGGAAGCGGTAATAAAGCCCTTGTCTATAAGATTTTCCAGGATATGATAGGCTGCTCTTCTGCTGCAGCCCGTGATCTCGCAAAGCTCGAGTGTCTTGAAATCTTCGATTTTACCTTCGAGGTCGCATATATGGGAGAAATGAAGGATTGCAAGGAGCTCATAATTACTGATACAACCAGAATTAGACCGGAATGTCAATCCATTTGACACCAGCCTGAGTATCAGCTCTTCCGATAGCTTATATGATCCGTTGAGATCATAATACCCCTTATATTCCATTACCCCTCTTGATTTTTTGGTTCCGGTCAGTTATACTGGAACCTGTTAAAAGAACTTTTTAACAAAAATATACTAAACCTAAGAAGTTTTACTACTTAGGCTACCCCTCAAAAAAGAACTTCGGACGCCAATCTGGGAGTTCTTTTTTCTTATACTATCCTCTGTTTTTTCGAAAGTCAAATGGGTAAAAAATGGATTAAATAAAGGATAAAATTCCAAAAGATGCTATATTTCCAGGGATTTTTTTTTGAGCCTTAACGATCGGTTTTCTTTGTACTAACGATTTCTCCTGCTTTTAAGGAATGGAATATTTTTTGAGAATAAATTGGCTAAAATATCGGAGAAAAATTGTTTTTTTCTGGTTTATCTTTATTTTAGATCGGTCACGTTGGCTGGTTTGGGACATTTTAAGGTATAAATTGGCCAAAATATCGGAGAAAAAATGGAGAAAATTCAAAATCTGGCTAATATATTGGAGAAAATTTAGCTGTTAGAATGATTTGGCCGAAATAATGGAGAAAATCTCGGCACATGTAAAAAATGGCTAAAATAGCGGAGAAAATTCTCCGTGTATAATTTGGCTAAAATAGCGGAGAAAATCCCACTTAACTACACAGAGAAAGCTGTAAATGATTATTAATATACGTTTCTATGATCAAAAGCAGAATCGTTTTACCTTCCGATCATAAAGAAGAAAGGACGAAAATATTTATGTATTTTCTATGAATGCCGGTTCATTGATCCGATATACCATACGCTCTGTCTGTGAAAACGGATAAAATTTCAGCAGGACACCTGTCTTTTTCAGCGTATAGTCTTCTAACAGGATTTTCTGATCCTTTAGGAAATCCAGGTTTTTTTCGATTTCCTTCTTGATCTTGCTAAGCTTTTCGGAGGAAAAACGCAGCTTATTTAAAAAGAAAGAATAAGGAAGCGTCAACTCCCCGTCTGGATAGATCCGAAGCCTCTCTCCCTCCAGAATAAACAGAAAGGCCTTTGCCTTGGATTCCTGGGATTCGATCTGGTTATAGAGCTTGGAATACACGCGCTGGATCTGGTTCTCCCGCCAGGAATCCTTGATGGATTTTCCGATATTGAACTGGATCACGGCATCAGAATAAACAAAGCCGGATATCGTATCATCCTTAAGAAACTCTAAGATCTCTTCGTCGATATTTTTATTCGGCCCGCTTTCGGTAGGGATATGGTAATGAATATCGAAAAAATGGATGATCATCTTCTCAAAACCGCTGTCAGTATGACGGGAAGCCTTCAGAGTATATTCCGAGAGCCGTTCTAACCGCTTTAAGGTATCAATGTATTCTCTTGTACGGATCGTTTTCTTTCGATAAAACTGCTTACAGAGAGTCTGTAAAGAGATCGTCAGGGTATCCTCATTTAATACAGAGGCTGTGATATTTGAGCATACATTGGCGAGAAGCTGTAGATCCTTGCTGTCTAAGATCTTCGTGTTTTTATTGATGATAAAGTCTTCTGCGAGCTTTTCACTCAAAACCCCGGGATCGATCCCCTTATCCTTATCATAGCTGATGGATTTTATTACGGTTTGTATAATACTGCCGTTATAGGCATATTCGTCGAGGACTTCGACCTGGCCGTCCTGGATGGATGTAATGGGATGCGCTTTTTCCTGACGATAACCGAAAAAGGGAGCGTCGAAAATGCTGGTCGGCAGGGAGGTCAGATAACCCTCC
>JAFSXN010000039.1 GCA_017444015.1 Lachnospiraceae bacterium
GTGCAGACGCGATGAGCGATCAGGGGCATCAGGATAGCAGTTCTCCGGGGGAGGAAAAGAAAACAGAGGAGTCCGGAAATGCCGGTACAGAGGAATCTATCGATGGAGGAACCGCGGCAGAAGGTTCACAGGAAGAAACAGGCAGTGAGGATAAATCAGCGGAAGAAGAGCCTGACCAGAATGAAAAAGCTGATAACACGAATGGTAGTAAGGAAACAGATCGAGATCGTCATCGAAAGTATCCGCTCCAACCACAGCATCGTGCTGGCCGAAGGCGTGGAGACAGAGGCGGAATATCTTTTCCTGAAAAACCATGCGGATGTGAAGTATATGCAAGGATTCTACCTTGGGATACCGGAGTAAAAAGAAAAAGTATATCAGAAAGTATGGATAATAGAAGTAAGGCGGACGCTATTTCTGAGCATTGTATTTTCTGCAGACCTCTTCAAGCTTTTGAAAATCAAGGCATCGTGCTCGTGCCTGAAATGGGTCGCCGCTTTTGTAAAGATTATACAGGACATTGGCTTTGTTTATGATATCGGTGCTGTTTTTTTGGCACCAGTTTATCTCCCTCTGGCAGAGCTTCTTGTAATGCTTTATTTCCGGAGTGTCTGAAGGATGAATTGCAATATCAAGTTTTCGAAGCTGGGCATCAGTTACCGGGATCATCATGTTGAAATCCAATACGCCGATCAGTTTACCCTTTTCATCGAAGATCTTGGTGAAATCAATAGTTCCCTTCATATCGGTGTGTTTTGGCTTCGGGTGGCTTAACGGAATGCAGTATTTATGCTCGTCACAGATCACGATTATGCCCAGGAATGCTCGGCTTGCTTTACCTATCTGTGGAGATACGGAACGAACCCGATCATCTTTTTTATGAAGATTACGGATATATTTCATATCTATTGTGTAAAGTGCTAATCGTTCCTGCTTGATTTTTGGTTTTTTCTCTTTGGAAGTATTATTCATTCCATTTTCTCCAGAGTGAGATCCAGAGGACTATGTAAAAGAGCCGTGTGTTACCACACAGCTCTTACAGTAGTTCCGCCCTTTCGAGTAGCTCTACGCTTTTATCGGTTCCACTTCAAATAGGTAGGACTCACCTTTAACTGTATTGTAAAGGGTTTGTTCTATCTTGTCAACGAGATTTTTTGAACCGGTAACCCTGCGACCGTAACCCCCGTTGAAGCTAAGACTTATAAGGATATTATTCTGGTTGAATCATATATCTTTTGGTGTGGTGTTGTATATTTCTCCGTTATTAATAGTTGAAACAGAAACGTGGACAGAATGTGAGGGAAAACGGCATGGCAGAGGAAATGAGCGTTATAGGAGCAGAAAGCGGTTCGGATTTAGGGCAGGAGCTTAACATATCCCTTTCGGAAGCCGACATTGACGAGATTCTTGGGAGAGAAGGAGACCGGGGAGAAACTGAAGAGCCGTTAGCCGATGATGAAGAGGATGCTTTGAATGAGGAGCCGGTTTTTCCGGATACGGATTTACAAGGAGCCGAAAAGAGCAGGAGGAAAAAGAAAGACCGCAAAAAACGCCGAATAAGGGAGAGGAACGAAGAAACGGAGAACATGGCGGAGGATACGGAGGACCGTATTGAACCAGTAAACGGCGTAAACGCTGTTTCGGATCAGATATATTACCGGGATGGAAGCATAAGTGGCGATAGTGTGCCTGAAGGACATTTGGGCCAGAATAAAGACGTAATTTCTGCGAAAGAGCAGAATTTCATCTGGACGGGAATCCTCTCAACTGAACAGGGCATAGCCGGGAGAACGCAGGAAAATACAGATGCGGATGAGAATGCAGCGGCAGATATCAACGCAGATGAAAAGAGTTCTGTCCAATCGAAAACTTTACAGTATAAGAATGGAGAGGGTATAGATCGAATTATCGGTGATAACACAGAGCCTGAAAAGCTGTACAAGCTTCCGCCGATGACGGAAAGCTATGATTCGAGAGCCATGGAACCGCATGAGGAATCGGGACAGCTTGGAAACTCGGAGCAGGGCCGGGTATCCCCAGCTGACCGCGGTTCGGGCATCCTGCCTCAGGCAACAGCCGGATCGGAGGAAATGAATCCTGATCAGGTAACGGTCAGCCCGGAGACAGGGATTTCCTTAGAGGCGGTCGTAAACCCGTCCGCCTTCTTCTGGAAGATAACGGGTAATGATATCCGGGAGAATCTGGAGAGAGCCGGGGAGCATATGGAAAGCTCCTTCCGGAGGATGCTTTTGCAGGATGAGAACGAGGCAGGGCGCGGATACTCCGCCATGAAGAATCATTTCATGTACCAGTGGGGGCAGATCCTTATACAAAACGCAGGGGCATCCTCCGCGGCAAAATGCTTTCTGCAGCAGGAGAAAACGCTTGCCTCCCTGACTTCTGCGCTTTCCGAAAAGCTTATGGATATCAACGGCTACAGCGGTACGGATACGGGGCTGACAACAGCCTCTCTCAACTCCCTGAGACGACAGGAGCTTGCAAAGAAGCTTAGGAGTAATGGCTTCTCCTTTAGCGAGGTCCATCAGATCATGAGAAACAGGAGGGACATTTACGAGCGGATTTCCCTTCGGACACAGCTGCAAAGAACCGCCGGAAAATATCCACAGGCATTCGGAAGAAACGCCAGTCTTATATCTTCCGAACGCTTTTTTGATACCGGAAATTATCAGGAGATAGCGCACCTGATCAGCCGTTATCTGAGATTGTCAGGGCTCAGCGAGGGCTTTGTCAATAAGATTGAAGGACTGTCCGCAAAACAGTTAGAGCTTCTTTCCGGCAGATCCGGATCATTATATCGAAGAAATCTGACTTACAGGAAGGAAAAGGCTTCTCGGATAAAATCAGTCAGGAGGGGAATCGGCGGGAACCGCTTTCTGAACAGATCTGGATTCGACGCGGATGATTTGGATGAAGCAAAACAGATAGGAACGACGCAAGAACAAACGCCGGATGATCCGTATTTTGAAGAGGATAAGCTTACAGACAGAAGCAGGCTCCAAGTCCACAATCGGATATCAGGGACAAGGGAGAAGATAGGGGCTTCCGCATATGCA
>JAFSXN010000040.1 GCA_017444015.1 Lachnospiraceae bacterium
GTAATAACAAACCTTCAGTTGAACGTACTCAAGTCCAGATATAAACCGGCTTTCGACAAATATGAATCTTAAAAAAATCGTGACTACTTATACATTATTTTTCCGTGAATAGTAACAAACTCAGTCCCGTCTAACCCTTGATCCGGTAATTCATTCCCCCAGACCGCTTTCAACGGCTTCTATGACCCCATTCAATGCTTCCTTCTCGTCATCCCCCTCACAGATGAACTCAACCTCGTCCCCGCATTTCACGCAGGCACCGAGCACACTCAGCACGCTTTTCGCGTTCGCGGTTCCGTCCTTGTAGTTAAAGGTGACGAGAGCCTTATATTGCATCGCCTGTTTACAAAGAACGCCTGCCGGTCTCAAATGCAGTCCCGTCGGATTCTTGATGACGATCTTCTGGCTGACCATGCTGTTTCTTGGACCTCCATATAATTACTCTCAGAACCAGACCAAAGCTCCCTTGCTCTCACCAGACTGCCCCGGGCAGCCTCGTTTGGCGCAAACTATCCCCGGTCCGATCCTTACCGTAAAAAAGTATAGCATTTATTATGCAATTTCACAAGTAAAAAGTGTTTTACAATAATTTTTTTATAGAAAATTCACAAACAAGAGCCCTAAGGCATCTCCGTGATCTGGTTATCCATATCCGGAACCACCGGCGTATCTACATTGACATCCACCGTAGGATCCACTAACTGCGTGATCGCAGGCTCCTCGATCGTCTCTCCGGCCGCTTCGGGAAGAACGCTTGAGGCAATCGGACTCAGCACGACCTCCAGATAAACCGGTCCCGTCACCGAAACGCCGCCCGGCAGATTCAACGCCACCTCACCGTTATAGGAGCCCTGCATGGAGCCCTCGATGATCACGCTGCCCTCCTTTAAGGACATAGCCGACGCATTTATAACGCCTGTTATCGAATTTGCGTCAAGGCTCCGCAGCGTATCCGACAGGCCGGAAACCGTAATGGTCTTAGCTCCGCTCTCCGCAAGAACTGCGGAATATCCCTCCGGAACGTTTGTGATACTGATATTGACAATAGGAACGCTGACCTCCTTCGTCGTCAGCCCCCCGATATAGATCGTTACCGTGATCATCCCGTCAAACTCCGGATCGGCAAAAGCGACCCCTGTGGGAAGATACTTTGAGGCATCAATCGAACGGACAACATTCTGGCTTGCTCCCGCGACAGAAAGCTCCTCCGAAGGGATCACCAGAGACTCCAGAGCCTCAAGGGAGCTTGCGCTTCCCGCGACCCGGACCGAATCCGGCTCACAGCGCACGGTACCGCTGACCTGGAAGCCGTCGGCGGGACTGCCGGAGAGTTTTCCGAGACTGATGGGAAGCAGCTTGGTATCGTAGATCTTGATATCCACATGAACCTCGGTCACGTTGACGGAAAGCGAATCCTCCAGAACGATATTCCCGGCTTCATCATATAAATTGACCGGAGCGTTGGTCGACACATTTCCGCTTAAGCCCGTAACATCCACCACAGCCTTTGCGCTGTCCACCCGTTCGACTCTCGAAACAGGACCCGAAACCGTAAGGATATTAACCGCGGGCGTGACTGTCCCGATGACATAGCCCTCAAGAGGCGCTCCGGTGGTCTCTGCGGAGATGCCGATCCGTTTGACCCCCAGATCCTCGATCTCCACCCGTACGTTTTTCGTGACCGGGGTCAGGGAATCGATCCGGTCGGAGTAACGGGTCGAACGCACATCGATGGGGATCGCGTTCATCGCCGTGATCTCCTTCATATCCGCGGTAGCCCGGATATAATCCCTGCTCATATCTTCGATCACAGAGCGCTTCGCATGGACAATGACCGAGATCGTATCCGAATTCTCCAAAACCTCCCAGGTCTTCCCCTGGCTCTCGATATCATCCGTATTGATGACCTCCACCGCGATCCCCGAATACGTCCTTGTGATCATCGGATCGTCCGTATTGACGACGACCATCCAGAGGATGAAGGCAGCGATCACGGAGATGATTTTCAGGCTGAGATTACTTACCAGCGTTTTTTTCATTCTTCGCCCTGCCTTTCCTCCATATTAATTTTTTCTCCTCTACGACCTTATTCTGCAAAAGCTCCAACCGCCTTGTAAGCTCATCCGAGCTGACATTCCGGGAAAGCTCCCCGCCCTGAGCGATGGATACCCGCCCGGTCTCCTCGGAAACAATGATCGTAAAGGAATCCGTCGCCTCTGAGATCCCGACGCCGGCCCTGTGCCTTGTCCCCAGCTCCTTGCTCAGCTCCATATTATCGGAAAGCGGAAGATAGCAGGTCGCGGAGGTGATCCGGTTCCCGCGTACGATAACGGCACCGTCGTGAAGCGGTGTATTATGCTCAAAGATATTGATCAGAAGCTGGCTTGAAACCACGGAATCCAGAATGATCCCGGTTTTTTCATAGTCGATCAGCGTATCGTTGTTTTCAATCACGATCAGCGCGCCGGTCTTCTCTCTGCCCATTAAGAAGCTGGCACGCACGATCTCAGATATGGTATGGTCGCTGAAAAGCTCGCCGGTCACCCGGGAGGAGTCGAACGCGAAAAGAGCAGTAAGAATGTTCTTACGGCCGATCTGCTCAAGCGCCTTTCGAAGCTCCGGCTGGAATACAACGACAATAGCAACCAGCGCCACGGAAAGGAAATTCCTGGCGATCCAGAGTATCGTCGTCATGTTAAGGAGAGCTGCGATGAATACGAAGATCAGAATGATCAGAACGCCCTTCATTAAGGACCAGGCCCTCGTATTCTTGACCCAGAGCAAAAGATTATATAAAAGATATGCAATAACAACGATCTCGACAACATCCGTCCACATGATCTTCGGAACGGAGATCCAAGTAAAATATCTGCCCAGATATGAAGAAATGCTGTCTACGATCTGCCCCATGCTTGTCCGCCCGGGAACCCGAGCCGGGCCCCCTGTTTAATCCCTGTTTATCCTCTTCACCTTATGCTGAGGCGCCTCCAGCGTTACCTTGGGGACGGCCTTCACATAATAGTAATAATCATCATCCTGAAACTGCACGTACTCGGTCCGCGTAAAATCGACATTGAAAGCGAAAAATTCGATCACAAGGCCAACTAAAATCCCCAGCACAATGCCCAAAATAGAAAATCCGATGGAAATATCCGCGTCCAGAGACGCGTTTCCGACTAAAAGTACGATCAACTCGATCAGTGATCCCGCTCCGATGGCGATCTTCCAGCAGTAAGGGATCGAGAGTCTGCTGATGATATAGATCAGTAAGGTCGTGACTCCAAAAACAAGGACCATCAGATACATCGTCTCATTCTTCAGCATCCCGTCGATCACGTATTTAAACCCGTTCAGCGCGCTCTCAAGGTCTCCCGAGGAATTTTGCAGCTGATCCGCGTTTTTCTTAACATAGTCGATCACATAGTAGGCGACCGTCCCGCAGGCCACCGATACGCAGGACAGGGGCGACCCCATCAGCCCCAGAGCCACCGGCATAATATAGGGGATGTTCATCGAAAAGAGCACCGGCGTTATCAGAACAGCCGCCCCGTCTGTCGGCGTGAACCGGAAATATATGATGAACATCATAACAAAGACGCAGAGAAGAACCACCGCGCACTCCAAGGACAGCTCATAGACATGTGCCGTTATGATAAGCCCGATCAGCATGATCGTCATATTCAGCGGGAGAAACGAGCCTAAAAGAGCCATGATCAAAGCGATCGCGGGATTTTTCAGTCTTGTCATATAGCCTATATTCGCATTGATCAGAAGCATGGTGATCAAAACCAGAATAAATTTGAAAACCGCCAGAAAATATGACTCATAACGAGCATAGATCCGGACGATCTGGTTTTTAGCCATCAATAAGGATTCCATAGCAGAACGTTTCTACCCCTCCTCCGAATACATATTGTAAAGCTCATTCAGCAGCTTGATATAGGTATTCAGATGCTTTTTTACCCGATGATAACGGTAAGCATAGATAAAATAGGACACAACGACATAGACCGCGAGGAAAATACCAAACTTCACCGCGAGGTCCTTAAAATACTCCAGTATGTCCATTTTATAGAAATCGGTCAGAAACGTATTGAAATCGTACAATACCCTCAGCCCGACCACGATAAAGAAACCGATGATCCCATAGATCGCGGACTTCCAGACCTGAAAGCTCAGGTAATCGCCGCGGAAATACTCATTGATCGAGATATCCCGTTTCCCGGCTCCGGCCTCATAAGCGGCCATATGCGTCATCAGTCTGATCCGTTCCTCGTTCAGCATAGATCGAAACAACCTTAGTTATCAAGAAACCTCATTCTCGCGGCTTCCTTCTTCTTCTCCACCTTCTTCGGAGCTTCCTGCTTCGGCATCAGTCCGTTTAAGGAATTGATCGTACTCGCCTTACACTTTTCGCAGAATCTTCCGGTCGCGATAGGTGTTCCGCAGGACTCGCAGACGATACCGGCTGCCGAAGGTTCAGAGAAAACGAGTCTTTCTTCTCTTACCCACTGCCTGATCTGGTTCTCATCGACCTCGCACTCCCTGGCGACCTCTCTGATGGAAACAGAGGTATTCTCACGAATATAATCCTTAACTACCTGGAAAGTCTTCTCCAGAGCCTCCTTACACGCCGGGCAGATCTGCTGGCCAGCTACGTAATTGAATAATTTTCCGCACTTTCTACAGTTTCTTACGTTCATGGTTTCCTCCTGTCCTTCACAAAAATAGTTCTTATCTCTGTGACGTACTTAATACTATAAAATAAACCCTTTGTACTCCGCTCTCACGCAAACATCCGGCCGCAGAGTCAAGCGTGCTGCCGGTGGTATAAATATCGTCTATCAATAGGACTGTTTCTAATGATACATCATTTCTGCCCATTTTAAAAGCCCTTTTCAGATTATTTTCTCTCTCCGCTTCGTTCAGATCCTTCTGCGGTCTTGTTTTCTTTGCCCGCTCAAGAAGCCTGGGAAGCACAGGCACCCCGGAACGCTTTGAAAGCTCGGCCGCGATCAGCTCCGCCTGGTTATAGCCGCGCTTTCGATAGCGGCTTTTATGTAACGGGATCGGCACCAGAGCGTCCGGCGAGATCTCCTTTATCTGCCGCTCATAACGTTTTAAGATCTCCTCCGCGTAAAACGAGGCGTATTCCTGCCTTCCCCCATACTTAAAGGAGTAGATGCTCTTACTCATAAGCTCGTCATAGATAAAGACGACCCTGCCGTAATCAAACAGCCTGTTCTTACGGAGGCAGTCTGAGCAGAACTCCTCATCCTCCTTCGCAAGCGGCTTTCCGCATTTCAGACAGTAGGGCTCCTCGACGTATTTCAGCCGTCCCCTGCAGGACAGGCAGCAGCTTTCTCCCTGCGGAACGATGATGTCCCCGCAGACCGGACAGCGTGCCGGATAGATGAAATTCAAAAGCCCGGACAACAGTTTTACAGCCATATTTCCTTCAGCCTCTCCGCAAGGCCGGTATATCTTCGTTTCTCGTCAGCATTGTCGATCATCTCCTCGATCTTTTTCCTGCTGCCCAGCAGAACAACACAGTCCGTCGCCCTTGTCACTCCGGTATAGAGAAGATTCCGGTAGAACAAAAGCCTTGGGCCAGAAAGGATCGGAATGACCACTGCGGGATATTCGCTGCCCTGGGACTTATGGATCGTCACCGCATACGACAGCGTCAGCTCCGACAGGCCTGAAAACGGATAGTTCACCCTCCGGCCTCCGTCATATTCGACGACCACCGCTTCGTCGTAAGCATTGATCGAAACGATGATCCCCGTATCCCCGTTAAAGATCCCCTCTCCCCGGTCGACAACGATCCCGTACCGGCTTTTGATCTCCCAGACCAGCTGATAATTATTCTTTACCTGCATGACCTTGTCCCCTTCTCTGAGGATCTGGCCCTGGCTTTCGATCTCTTTCTTTTCCTTTGTCGGCGGGTTCAGGTATTTCTGCAGGATCGGATTCAGGGACTCGACCCCGAGCGCCCCTTTTTTCATCGGTGTCAGCACCTGGATATCGAAGGGCTTCGCGTTGACATAGCAGGGGAGCTTGTCGCGGATTAAAATAACAATGTTTTTTAATATCTGATTGATCTCCGCCCTCTCCAGAAAGAAGAAGTCCCGGCTCTTGTTATCCAGGCGGATATGCTCCCCGCGGTTGATCTTATGCGCGTTGACTATGATATCGCTCTCCTCTGCCTGCCGGAAGATCTTATCGAGGATCACCGTCGAATCCGCAAAGCAGCCGGACTGAATCAGATCCTTTAAAACCGCTCCCGGCCCAACGCTCGGCAGCTGATCGATATCCCCGGCCATAACCAGCCTCGTTCCGGGAAGGATCGCGCGAAGCAGAGCGGAAAACAGCGATATGTCCACCATGGACATCTCATCGACGATCACCACATCCGCCTCTAACGGATCGTTCTCATTCTTCTCATAGTAAAAGCCGTTTCGAAGGGTCTCGGACGAGGCTCCCGTATTGTCAGCACCTAAGCTGTAGGGAGTCAGATGCAGCAGCCGCTGGATCGTACTCGCCTCGTAACTGGTAGCCTCCGTCATCCGCTTGGCCGCCCGTCCGGTCGGGGCGCACAGCAGGATCTCCGCCTTCTCTCCCTCGAAATATTTCAGGATCATATTTATGATCGTCGTCTTTCCGGTTCCCGGACCGCCGGTGATAATGCTGATCCCGCTTGTGATCGCTTTGATGACAGCGGTCTTCTGCTTTTCCTCAAGCGTGATCCCGTTAGTCTCCTCAAGCCTCTTAAGCCTCCCCGCAATCAGCCTCTCATCGCCCGACAGGTCGATGTTCAGATCATGCAGCCTTTTGGCGCACTTAAGCTCCAGATAGTAGAACGAAGCGTCATAAACGCAGAGCTCCCCGTTCTGCTCCTTGATAAAGAGGTGCTTATCCATCGAAAGATTCTTAATCTGGATCCAGAGGACCTCGGCAAGCTCCTCTCTCTCTTCTTCAAATAAAAGCTCCTGGCTCCTCTGTATCAGCAGGTCCTTCGGAAGATAGCAGTGCCCGTCGGAAAGCGCCTCCTTTAAGGCATAGAGGACCCCGCAGCGGAGCCTGTGGTCCGAGCTTTGAGAAATACCCGCCTTAAGAGCGATCTCATCCGCCGTCTTAAAGCCGACCCCCTCGATATCCTCCGCAAGCTGGTAGGGATTTTCCGAAAGGATCTGATAAAGCCCCTCCCCATAACGCTGATAGATCTTCGTAGCTAAAAGGTTTGAGATCCCGTACTGCTGCAAAAAAAGCATAGCCTGTCTCAGCTCATATTTCTCGGCAAACTGCACAGCGATCTCCCGGGCCTTTTTCTCGGTGATTCCCTTGATCTCGGCAAGCCTCTCCGGCTCCTCCTCGATGACCCGGAAGGTATCCTCTCCGAAGCGCTTAACGATCCTTCTCGCAAGCGCCTCGCGGATCCCCTTGATGGCGCCGCTTCCGAGATAGCGCAGTATCTCCGCTTCCTTCTTCGGTACGCTGACCTCATATTCCTTTACCAGAAACTGAATGCCATAGGCCGGATGGTCGGTATATTCCCCCTGAAGCGAAACGTTTTCTCCCTCATTCAAAAGCGGAAAATTTCCGACGCAGACCATATCAGAAGAACCCGCCGCCCCCTCTGTAGAAAAGACCGCGAGTTCAAATACCGTATACCAGTTTTCTTCATTCCTGAAAATAATTCGGCTGACAAGCCCGGAAAGGTTCTCCATCAATTACATGTTGCGTTTCATCTGTTCATACAGCATCTGCGCGAAGCCGTTCTCCTGCTGCCCCGCGGCGAGCTTTGCGTACTCGCTTGTAAGACTGTCCTCGTAATAATCCATCAACTGCTTCGATGCCGCATCCTCCGAATCAGTAAAGCTCACCGACTTCTTCATCTCCTTGAAAACCTGCTCATAGAAATACGCCTCAAACTCCTTGCAGGCTTCCATAAGTTTTTTGTCCTCCTCGGAGCTTACCGTCGACGCTGACGCCCCGGCAGGACTTTCCGCAGCTTCCCCGGCCTTCTCCTGCTTCTTGGCATCCAAAATCCCCTGAAAGCTCTCCAACGTACCCTGCAAATCAGAACCCGAAGCATTCGTCCTCGCAGTATTCAAGACATTATTCAAATAATCTGAATTAATAGCGTTAATATCCATTTCTAATTCCCGTAAGCCGGAGAAAATGTCATATCGACCATTTTCGACGGCCGCAAATATTATATATATACTCAATAACGAAAAGGCTTGCCGTTTCGTTATTGAGTGCGCCGGATTCGGGCCGCTTTAAGCGGCATATTTCCTTACCGAATCCGTGCGCATCACTTTATACGGTTAACGAAAATCGGCAACGATTTTCGTTA
>JAFSXN010000041.1 GCA_017444015.1 Lachnospiraceae bacterium
CCCATCACCATGGAGCGGATGGATGAGGCGGCAGAGGAAGCCATAAAGCAGATAGACGACAGAAACTACGCGGATGCGCTTCTGGAAGAAGGCTATGGAAATATCGGCCGGTACGGGATATCGTTCTTTAAAAAGAGGTGCAGGGTACATTATAAGGACGGCTATAAAAGCCAGTGAAAATCAGAGTCATCCGACGGATCCCGCAGTTTTGAAGCAGAGGGAGGGTATGAGCAGATATACACAGCTCACACAGCGAAACAAAGAGGCCTTTTCGGGCCTGACCGATCCGGATGTGTTCATTTTGCTGGATGATCCGGGAACGGAGGGCATCGGAGCGGTTACGGAGGAGGAAGAACCAAGCTCCCAGGGGATTGTGGTGTTTCATCTCATGACGGAGGGAGAGGTCTCGTTTGTCCGGATCCTCTGGTTTTATGTCGGAGAAGAATACCGGGGAAGGGGGATCGGAAACGGCATGATGGAGCATCTGCTCGATGTCCTTTCCTTTCTGGGGGAATATTACCTTTCGGTCGATATACCGGAAGCGCCGGACTATGATCCGCTGCTTTCCTTTTTCCGGACCTGGAAATTCTTTTTTCAAGATATGAGGATGTACAGCTATACCCTTTCGGTTGAGGAGGTTCTTCAGTGCGGCTACTTTAAGGAGAAGAAGCCCACCGGACAGATCCTTTCCATCGACAGGCTCAGTGAGCAGAGCCTTCAGACAGCCATGAACAGGCTTAGGAACTGTGCACAAATTAACTTTACGTATGCAGATGTACTATATGAAGGATGCCACGGCTGTCTTTTGCTCCTTTACAGCGGAGCCGGAAACCGTTACCTTCTGAGTAAATAAATGAACGTGCCTGCCCGCCTTAGCGACGGGCAGGTTTTTTTTATCGCAGGGCTGCGTAAGGAATTATTCCATACAAAGGAACCGTTCGTTTCGCTGTGCTGTTCAAAGGTCAGCATCAATAAATGGCCGGAAAACTATTATACAATCCCCGCAGAATATGGTAAAATGTTCACCGGAACCGGTCTTGAGGTGACAAAAAACGAATGGGGTTTTCTGTCACAGACTGCCATTTTTATGATATCATACAGGCAGGCTGTGTGTAGCCGGGGTTGGCAGATTGTATGAGAATACGCCCGACAGGAGGGATTGATTATGTTTAAACCATTGCCTATTGGGGTGGAGTTTTTCGAAAAGATAAGAAACAACGACTATTACTATGTGGATAAGACCCTTTTCATAAAGGAACTGATCGATAAGAAGGGAGAGGTTAATCTTTTTACCAGACCAAGGCGCTTCGGAAAGACCCTGACCCTGGATATGCTGCGCTGTTTTTTCGAGGAAGGCTCTGATCCGTCGCTTTTTTCCGGACTGAAGATTATGGAGGAGGGAGAGAAGTATACCTCTTTTATGGGGAAGTATCCGGTCATCTTTCTTACTCTGAAATCGGCAAAGACCGGGGACGAGGAATCCGCGTTTAAGGCTTTGCGGTATGAGATTTCCAGGGAGTTTTCCCGTCATAGTTTTGTGCTGGCAAGTGATGCGTTAAGTGAGCAGAATAAAACAGATTTTCTGAGATTCAGAGATCGGAAGTCGGAACCGGAGGAATATAAGAACAGTATAAAATTCTTATGCGAATGCCTTAAGACAGCAACCGGAAAAAATACGATCGTCCTCATTGACGAATATGATGTACCGCTGGAGAGCTCCTTTTACGACGGGTACTACGAGCCTATGGTAAGCTTTATCAGGAGCCTGTTTGAAGGGGCCCTAAAGACCAATACGGCTCTGGAATTTGCTGTTATCACCGGGTGCCTCAGGATATCGAAGGAGTCCATCTTTACGGGGCTCAACAATCTGAAGATCAACTCCATTCTGACGACAAACTACGGCGAGTATTTCGGCTTTACGGATGAGGAAGTGCAGAGTATGCTTGCGTTTTATGATCTTGCGGATAAGTACGGGGAGGTTAGAGACTGGTACAACGGATATGATTTCGGCGGAAAGAATGTCTATAACCCCTGGAGCACGATATATTATGTGGATGACCATGCGGCAGGGCACGATGCCTTTCCCGTATCCTACTGGGCCAATACCAGCTCCAATTCCATCGTACGGGATCTTATCGAGCTGGCTGATAGTGAGACAAAGGCGGAGATCGAGAAACTCATCGGGGGAGGAAGCATCGAAAAGCCGGTGCATGAGGATATCACCTACGGAGAAATATATGAGAAACAGGACAATCTCTGGAATTTTCTGTTCTTTACGGGCTA
>JAFSXN010000042.1 GCA_017444015.1 Lachnospiraceae bacterium
GATCTTTATGGATGCCGCCAAGGCGCAGTATATCGTTTTTCTTCCCTATGTACTCTCTCTTTTGAAGCAGGGGGGTCTTCTGATTTCCGATAACGTATTGCAGGACGGGGATATCATTGAATCCCGCTTTGCTGTCAGGCGCAGGGACCGGACGATCCATGCGAGGATGCGGGAGTATCTTTTTGAACTGACCCATAACGAGGCGCTTTTTACCGATGTCCTGCCGGTGGCGGACGGGATGACGGTGAGCGTGAGATTGTAAACCGTCCGGACCGGTGTAAGGCCGGGCGGATTCCAGATAAAGAGGTAGCAGAGAATCGTGGCGGAACTTTTAGTGCCGGCGGGAAGCCTTGAGGTATTGAGGGTTGCCGTCATTTATGGAGCGGATGCGGTCTATATCGGCGGAGAGGAGTTCAGTCTCCGCGCCAAGGCAAAGAATTTCTCGCTTTCCGAGATGGAGGAGGGGATCGCCTTTGCGCATCAGCATGGCGTAAAGGTCTACGTTACCGCCAATATTTTCGCGCATAATGAGGACCTTTCCGGAGCGAGGGACTATTTTCGGGAGCTGAACCGGATCAGGCCGGATGCCGTGATCATGTCCGATCCGGGGCTGATGCTGATCTTCTGGGAAGAATGCCGGGGGATCGAGCTGCATATCAGCACTCAGTTAAATAACACTAATTATTTAATATATAATTTCTGGAGAAGACAGGGCGCAAAGCGGGTCGTTTCCGCAAGAGAGCTTTCCCTGTCGGAGATAAAGGAGATCAGGCAGCATATCCCGAAGGAGCTTGAGATCGAGACCTTTATCCACGGCGCGATGTGTATCTCCTATTCCGGGCGATGTTTGCTGAGCAATTATTTTACCGGGCGGGACGCGAACCGCGGAGAATGTACGCATCCCTGCCGCTGGAACTACGCGGTCGTGGAGGAGACGAGACCCGGGCAGTATCTTCCGGTATTTGAGAACGAAAGAGGGACCTTTATCTTTAACTCGAAGGACCTCTGTATGCTTGAGCATCTTCCGGATCTGGCGGATGCCGGGATTGACAGCTTTAAGATCGAGGGCAGGATGAAAACGGCGCTTTATATCGCGACGGTTGCAAGGACCTATCGGAGAGCCCTTGATGATCTTGCGAAGGATCCGGCGCTTTACCGGAAGAATATGGACTGGTATCTCGATCAGATCGGGCGATGTACGACGAGGCAGTTTACCACCGGCTTTTTCTACGGGAAGCCCGGGAGCGACGCTCAGATCTATAATGAGAGTACATACCGGAAGGAATATATCTATCTGGGGCTGATCCTTGACAGGCGCGGGGATCGGGTGAAGATCGAGCAGAAGAACAAGTTTCTTGCGGGAGATGTCATTGAGCTGATGAAACCGGACGGAAGGGATATCCCGGTCAGGGTGGTCTCGATACAGAATGAGAAGGGCGAGGAAATGGAGTCCGCGCCGCATGCAAAGCAGGTGCTGTATTTGCGCCTGGAGCCGGATGTCGCCGAGGTTTATGATATTTTGAGAGTTCATGGATAATACTATGCAGCTTCTGTCCATTATTGTTCCCTGCTACAACGAAGAGCAGGCGATCCCGGTCTTTTATCATGAAATTAAAAAGACCATGGAGGAATTTCATAAGGAGTTTCCGGATACGGAGTATGAGCTGATCTTTATCGACGACGGGTCGAAGGATGGGACGCTCTCCTGTATCAAGGAGCTGAGGCAGTCGGATCCTCTGGTCCGGTATGTTTCCTTTTCGAGAAATTTCGGAAAGGAAGCGGGGATCTTTGCAGGCCTTGAGAATGCCGGAGGGGATCATGTCGTGATCATGGATGTGGATCTGCAGGATCCGCCGGCCCTTTTACCGGAAATGTACCGGGCGGTGACGAAGGAAGGCTATGATTCAGCGGCGACGAGGCGGGTGACGAGAAAAGGCGAGCCGCCGATCCGTTCGTTTTTTGCCAGATGCTTTTATCGGCTGATCAACCGGCTTTCTGAGACTGAGATTGTAGACGGTGCGAGGGATTACCGGATCATGTCGCGGAAAATGGTGGATGCCGTACTGTCGATGAGGGAGAGCAACCGCTTTACCAAGGGGATCTACGGCTGGGTCGGTTTTCGGACAAAATGGCTGGAATATGAGAATGTGGAGCGGGTCGCAGGAGAGACAAAATGGTCCTTCTGGAAGCTCTTACTGTATTCCATCGACGGGATTGTGGCGTTTTCGACAAAGCCCCTTGCGATCGCGGCGATGTTAGGATTGTTTTTTACGTTTATGGCCTTTGTGATGATCATTTTCATCATCGTCCGGAAGCTGGTATTTGGCGATCCGACGAGCGGGTGGCCCTCGATGGTCTGTATCGTCCTGTTTATCGGAGGGATCCAGCTGTTTTGTATGGGAGTGATGGGAGAATATCTGTCGAAGGCTTATATAGAAACCAAGAAACGACCGATTTATATTGAAAGGGAAAGCAGCAATGAAGCTGATCATACAGATCCCGTGTCTGAATGAGGCACAGACCCTGACGATCGCGCTGAATGACCTGCCGAAGCATATCGACGGGATTGATGAGATCGAATATCTGATCATAAATGACGGCAGTGTGGACAATACCGTAGAGGTCGCAAGAGACTGGGGCGTGAACTATATCGTCAGCTTTAAGCGGAACAAGGGTCTTGCGAAGGGCTTTATGGCCGGGATCGATGCCTGTCTTCGAAACGGCGCGGATATCATTGTAAATACGGACGCGGATAATCAGTACTGCGGCGCGGATATCGAAAAGCTGGTACGCCCGATCCTTGACGGAACGGCGGAGGTTGTGATCGGAGAGCGGCCGATCGATAAGACTGAACATTTTTCGCCTTTAAAAAAGAAGCTCCAGCATCTCGGGAGCTATGTCGTTCGGGTGGCCTCCAAGACGGATATCCCGGACGCGCCCAGCGGCTTTCGCGCTTTTTCGAGAGATGCCGCTATGCATCTGAACGTTATGAATAACTATACCTATACGTTGGAGACCATCGTACAGGCCGGAAGAACGAGTATGGCGATCACCTCCGTTCCGGTCCGTACCAACGGGGAGCTTCGGAAATCCCGGCTGTTTCACAGCATGGGCGGCTATATCAAGCGCTCGGTCCTGACCATTATACGGGCGTTTATGATGTACCGGTCCCTGACGTTTTTCTCGATCCTCGGGATGATCCCATTCCTTACGGGTATCATCATTATGATCCGTTTTCTGATCTACTTCTTCAAGGGAGCCGGGAACGGGCATATTCAGTCCCTGATCTTAGCGAGTACGCTGATCATGTTAGGGTTTACGACCTTTATCGTAGGCCTCCAGGCGGATGTGATCGCGAATAACAGAAAGCTGCTGGAGGATATTCAGTATCGGGTACGGAGGCTGGATTACGGCGAAGGGGAGCGGGAAGCCAGACAGGAACTTACGCAGATCGACCCTGAGAGGAAAGAGAAGCACACAAAGAAGAAGAAATTATGAACGGAAAACGAAACTGGGCAGATAACGGAAAGCTGGTTCTGATCGGTCCGGTATACCCGTATAAGGGCGGAATCTCGCATTATACGGGTCTTTTATATAGAGCTTTGTCGCGGGAATATGAGGTTTTGATGATCTCCTATAAGATGCAGTATCCAAAGCTGCTTTTTAGGCGGGAGCAGAGGGATTATTCGAATGACGCGTTCAGGGTGGAGGCGGCCGAGTTTTTACTGAATACGGCAAATCCGGCAAATATCCTAAAGACCGCGGATCGCATCATCTCGGAAAAGCCGGAGGCGGTGCTGATCCAGTGGTGGCATCCCTATTTTGCCCCATGCTACCGGATCCTTGCGAAGCGTATCAGGCGGGCGGGTATCAAGGTGCTTTTTACCTGTCACAACGTTTTCCCGCATGAACGGTTTCCACTGGACCGGAGGCTGACGAGAGCGGTCCTGTCTCTGGGAGACGGATTTATCCTGCATTCGAAAAAGGAGGCGGAGGAGCTCTTGACGATCCGGGAGGACGCGAAGTATCTGGTTCAGGTACATCCGACCTATGAGGCCTTTGCCTTTGAAAAAATGGGAAAGGAAGAGGCGAGGGAGCTTTTGGGTATTTCAGAGAGCCGGAAGATCGTCCTGTTTTTCGGGTTTGTCCGGGAATACAAGGGGTTAAAGCATCTTCTCCGGGCAATGGGGTGTCTGAAGGAGTCGGGGGAGCTTTCCGGACTTATGCTTTATGTTGTCGGGGATTTCGGAAGCGAAGAGAAGCGTCTGGAATACGAGACGCTTGCCGGAGATCTCGGAGTTTCTTCCTATATTAATATCGTAAGCGGATATGTACCGGACAGAGAGGTTGAGAAATATTTTGCCGCCTGCGATCTGGTAGCGCTGCCGTATGAGTCCGCTACGCAGAGCGGGATCGTGCAGATCGCCTACGGCTTTGAGAAGCCGGTGGTTGCAACGAGAGTGGGAGGACTTCCGGACGTTGTGACGGACGGAGAAACAGGATTTTTGACGGAGCCCTGCGATGCGAAGAGCTTAGCGGAGGCGATCCGGCGCTTTTTTACGGATCCTGGTCTTGCGGAGCGGTTTCAGGAGAATATACGAAGAAATAATCAAAGGTTTTCATGGGAGCGGATGGCAGAGGCCATAGGTAGGTTGTTATGACAGAGGAAATAAAGCCGTTTGTTTCGATCATAACGGTTTGCTACAACGCGGGGGAGGAGCTTACTAAGACCATTACCTCGGTATTAGCGCAGGAATATACGGATTATGAATATATCATAAAGGACGGGGGCTCGACGGACCAGACGCTTTCCATCGCGGAGTCCTTTCGGGAGAGCTTTTGGCAGAAGGGGATCTCCTACCGGATCGTTTCCGAGAAGGATGGGGGGATCTATGAGGCGATGAATATCGCTGTCAGGCTGTCCGAAGGGACGTGGATCAATTTCATGAACGCGGGGGACTGCTTTTACAGCGCCTCGACGCTTGCGGATATTTTTAAGAAGAGCAACTATGTCAGCGACGGGATCCTTTTCGGAGACGCGATCGAGTGTGAATACGGGCATTACTACCGGTTTCGGAAGTCCTTAAAGGATATCGAGTCAAGGATGCCGTTCTCGCATCAGTCGGCCTTTGTCAATCGGGAGCTTTTGATCCGGTATCCGTTTAAAACGGAGTTTCGGATCGGAGCGGATTATGATTTTCTGCTGTCGATGCATCAGAAGGGGTATCATTTTAAAGATACGGGTGTTATTGTATGCATTATCTCTAAGACGGGGGTTTCTTCGGTCCAGCTGTATGATACCTTTACGGAGACGATCCGGATCAGAGAGGCTCACGGGGTCAGGCCGCCTTCGGAACGAAAGCTCAAAAGGATGCTCTGGGAGAAGGAAGTCAAGCAGTTTGTGATGGATAAGTTCCCGGATGTCATCAAGAAGAAGATCCGGCAGATTCAGTGGGTCATACGGGGGCAGAATCTTTCTGTGGATCTGCCTGAATGGGAGAAAAGTAACTGTTCCGGCAACATGTAAGGCCTCGCTGGATGCTTCCGTTATTATACTCAATAACGAAAAGGCTTGCCGTTTCGTTATTGAGTGCGCCGGATTCGGGCCGCTTTAAGCGGCATATTTCCTTACCGAATCCGTGCGCATCACTTTATACGGTTAACGAAAATCGGCAACGATTTTCGTTA
>JAFSXN010000043.1 GCA_017444015.1 Lachnospiraceae bacterium
GGTCAGGGTATGCTTACCCTCAAAACAAAATATGAATCAGGCAACTGGAATGATGTAGATGAAGCATTAATAAATTCGCTTGGGTGAACCAGAGGTCGCTATATGGGAATCCTTTTTACCCAAAATTTGTTAGTACACCCTAAACAGAGGGGTTGTTGTTTCACGGATGGAGAATACCGGCTGGTATGTCGGCATCGCAACAAGCCGGACGGAACTGATGCAGGGAATTGGATCTCTTTTGCAGGGCTTTCTGATTGCGGCGGCGGTGGCGGTTCTGATCGGGGCAGTGATCGCTGTGATTCTTGCTCATGTACTGGACAAGATGAATCTGCAGCAAAAGGAGTACGAAGAGAGGGTTCAAACGCTTGAAAAGCAGATGACCTCCGGGGAGCCTGTAAAAGTCCTTACTTCATCGAAGGACGCTTCCGAAGCGGAGTCCGAAAAGGGCAGAATAGCGCCGGACGAGCGTGTATACAACCGGGGGAAGTTTCTGATACCGATGGCTCTGATCCTGTTTCTGATGGTGTGTATGGTAGTCTATACCTCCCGTATGATCCAAAACGTCTCTGTGGCAAATATCAGAGAGGTGGGGGAGGATCGTATTTCTGCTGCTGCGGCAGAGCTTGAAAACTATCTGGAGACGGCGAAAAGCACCCTCTGGGTCACGGCGGATACCGTGGATCATATGGTACGAAGAGGGGCGTCGGCTTCGGATGTCCATTCCTATATAGTAGAGGAAACACAGAACCAGAAGCAGCATTTCGACGCGAATATCACCGGCATTTACGGGTATGTCATGGGAGAATATCTGGACGGACTTAACTGGACGCCGCCGGATAACTATGATCCTACAAGAAGAGACTGGTATCTGACCGCAAAGGAGGCGGAGGGAAACGCAGTCATCGTATCCCCTTATATGGATGCGCAGACCGATTCGCTCATAATTTCCATCAGCCGTATGCTCTCCGATCCGGACGATGTGGTTTCCGTAGATGTTATGATGGATCATATCCAGGAGATCGTCTCTACGCTTCAGATCAAGGGAAAGGGCTACGGCTATATCGTTGATAAGGACGGTATGTTCATCGCTCACAGGGATATGGGGAAAAGAGGAGAATATCTGACCGGGGAGGAGGATAAGCTCGCCCTGTTCGATCGGATCAAAGAGGTTCAGAACGGGTATTTCGAAATTACAGAGGAAGCCGGAGAGAACTCTGTATTTGTACGCCAGATTACGGATCAGTGGTATGCCGTTATCGTAGTGAGCAATGAGGAGCTGATGACAGAGGTCTGGCAGCAGCTGACGATCAACGTTCTGATCTGTATCGCGATCTTTATGCTGATTGCGTTCTTCTATCTGTTAGGCCGAAGAATGGAGGAGAACTATTCGAGGCGCATTGAGGAACTGCGGATCGAGGAACAGAAACAGGCGTATGAGGCGAAGGAGCTGAAGCTGGAGAAAGAGGCAGCGGACGAGGCCAACCGGGCAAAGAGTGAATTCTTAGCGAATATGTCCCACGAGATCCGGACGCCGATCAATGCGGTGCTTGGGATGAATGAACTGATCCTCAGGGAAACGGACAGCGACCGGATCCGGAAAGAGCCGAAGCGGTGGTTAGCCAGCCTCGATCAGGTCCGGAGCTATGCCGAAAGCATAAGGAGCGCCGGGAACAACCTGCTTTCCATTATCAATGATGTGCTGGATTTTTCCAAGATCGAAGCCGGAAAGATGGAGCTTTCAGAAGGGGAATATCAGCCTGGCGCTGTCCTGAATGACATCTGCAATATGGTAGACCTGAAGGCAGAGGAAAAGGGACTGGAATTTATCTGCGAGGCAGAGGAGGATATTCCCTCCGGTCTTTACGGCGATGAGGTACGAATCCGACAGATCCTGTACAATCTTTTGAGCAATGCTCTGAAGTATACGGAGAAAGGAAGTATCCGGATGAGTGTTCGAAAAGAACATACAGAGGGCGACGCGCTTACCCTGGTTATTTCGGTAGAAGATACGGGAATCGGGATCCGTAAAGAGGATCAGGACAAGCTGTTTTCCAAATTTGAACGAGTAAATCTCAAGAGAACAAGTACCATAGAAGGAACCGGGCTGGGGCTTGCGATCACGCAAAAGCTCCTTTCGATGATGGACGGAGACATCCGGGTGGAAAGCACCTACGGGAAGGGGTCGGTATTTACCATACGTATTCCACAGAGGATCGCTTCCCGGGAGCCTATGGGAGATTTCCGGACACGAACGGAAACGAAGGCCGCAGAGCTTCCCTCGTATCAGGAGCAGTTCAAGGCGCCTGCCGCGCATATCCTGATTGTGGACGATACCCGAATGAATCTGACGGTGGCGGCAGGGCTCCTGAAAAAGACGGAAATGCGAATTGATACGGCGGAAAGCGGAGCGGAGGCGATAGAGTACGCGCGAACGACGCCCTATGATCTAATACTGATGGATCAGCGGATGCCGGTGATGGACGGGTCAGAGACGCTCAGACGTATACGGGGGCAGTCGGAGGGAGCCAACAGGAAAACACCCGTGATCTGCCTGACCGCGGATGCTGTTTCCGGGGCGAGAGAGCGGTACCTGGAGGAAGGATTTACGGATTATCTTTCAAAGCCCATCGACAGCAAAGCGTTAGAGGAGCTTCTGAAAAAATATCTTCCAAAGGAAAAGGTGGTTGCTTCGGGAGAGGGCAATAAGCCCCGGGAGAAGCCGTCGGATGCTTTCGCAAAAGAAGAGTTTGCATGGCTTTTAGAAGCGGGTGTTGAACCGGAGATTGGACTGCTGTTTTGCAGAAACGATGAGGAGCTCTACCTGACGCTTCTGCGGGAATTTTTGCAGAGCGCGGACGAGAAGACGGAGAAGCTTGAAGGGTATTTTGCGGACGGCGACTGGAAAAATTACAGTATCCTGATGCATGCCGTAAATAGTACAGCGAGGACTATCGGCGCGGAGGAGCTTTCGGGTATGGCGGAAGCTCTGGAGAAGGCGGGAGACAGAAAGGACGTTGAGGCTATCCGCGGATCGCATAATGAAATGATGGCGCAATATCATAACCTCATCGATCATCTTTCGGCGCATATACAGCCTGCCGAACAGGAGAGCGGGGATATTCTGGAGTTTCTGCCGGAGCCGGAGTGATCGGCGGCCGGCCAGAGAAAAATGTTTACAAACATTTAAGTGAATGGTATTAAAATGTTTGCAAACATTTTTCTTTTAAGCAGAATAGTGTCTGTAAACATTATTTCAATGGAAGTGGTTTCTGAGTCTATACCGGATTTATACAGCAGGTGAACATTATGTGTCATCCGGCAATTTTACTATGTCTTTTAAGTGTTTTCAATGTATATAAATCCGCCAGAGAGTTGCTACAGAGAAACGCCATTGGATACAAACCTTAATCCGATCAGGATAGTAGATGATCCGCGTTTACGATCAGAAAGGTGCAGGGTGGATCAGGAAAAGCCCAGAGAGGGGCGCTACTTAGTGAAATTTCTCTAAGAAGCTGTCAAACGGCATGGGTTTCCCGTAATAATACCCCTGAAGGCTGTACACATCGTATTTCAGAAGGATATCCCGCATTCCGGGAGTCTCGATCCCTTCCACGCAGACTTTCGCGCCAAAGGTCGCCGCTACATCGGCAAAATGCCGTACCAGACGGCGCTGCAGATCATCTTCTTCGATCCTTATGACAAAGCTGCGGTCGATCTTGACCGTATCGAGAGGGAGCTCTGTTATGATCCCGATGGAAGAGAAGCCGGTACCGAAATCGTCCAGCGCAAACCGGACACCCCGCGCCCTGAGCGCAGTGATAACGTTTCGTAAGAGTTTGAGATCAAGCAGTCTGCAACGCTCTGTTATTTCAAGGCAGAGGTTTTGCGCAGGAAAGCCGGTATCTTCCAGAAGCCCAATCACGGAATCCGTAAAATCAGGCCTCTCTAACTGGGTATAGGAAAGATTTACATTGATCACAAAGTCAGGGCAGAGCGGAAGAATTCTCTTTGCGTCGATCAGCGCGGTTCTGAGTATCCAGCGACCGAGCTGCGGAAAAAGTGAATCCCGCTCCAGAACAGGTATGAAATGATCCGGCGGAACCATTCCGTAAGCTTCGTTTTTCCAGCGGATCAGTGCCTCCGCGCCGATCAGCCGTTCACTTGAGGCTTCTATGACAGGCTGATAATACAGATGAAAATTCTCAAAGTTCTGTGTGATAGAAACACGGATGACATTCAGTTTTTCCAGTCTTTTCTTATCTTCGCCGTTGGAGTCGGTGAAAAATTCCACAATATCCCCCTGCCTGCGGAGCTTGGACTCGCTATAGGCAAAATTTAAGCAGGTATAAACGGTCTGTACATCGATCGAAAAATTGTCAAGGGTGAACAGACCGGCGTTCAGATCCAGTATGATATGCCTTCCGTCAATCTCAAAGCCATCGCGGAAATGGGTACGCAGTTTTTCGTAATCCGCGGTGAGTTCTTTTGCGGACATGGTGCTTGTTATTATGGCGAATTTTGTTCCGTCCAGACGGTAAACATGTCCGCGGTTTCCTGTACCGTCAAAGAGATAGCGTCCGAACCGCTGCAGGACCTGGTTTCCGAAGAGATATCCGTAGATCTCGTTGATCTCGGTAAAATGCGCGAGTCCGACCATGCTGATGCATACCGTATGGTTTTTCAGGATATGCCCTTTCAGATCCTCAAAAAAACCGTACTGGTTTCTGAGCCCTACTAACGTATCCATCTGCCCCTGGGCACCGTGATTGCGGATCGCTCCCCCGAAATATTCCGGTTCGCCGTTCTCATCACGGACAACAACCCCGCGGCAGGTACAGACTTCATATTCTCCATCGGGTTTTCTTGCCCGGTATTGCATATCATGTCCGTTATCACTGCCGGAAAAGATTGCTTCAATGCTTTTATGATAACTGTCCCTGTCTTCCGGATGGATATGCTCCTCCCAGATATCTCCTGCAGCAAACATGTATTCGGAGGGGAGACCGAAGGTCGTAACGGCGGATTCGGACCACCGGGAATAGTCATATTTCATATTGCAGAGATATACATACGTTCCCTCAGCAATTATGGAAAACGCTTCAAAAAGCGAATCCAGACGGGTTTTAACCTCTTGCGGTACAGATTTATTCATAAATCTCCATACTCCTTTATTTTCGCAAGCAAAGCCAACCGAGCGTGACTGCTCACAGGATTATCAGGGCAGAGCCTCTGGATGGAATGTATTATATCATATTTTTGAAGGGAGCGGCATAAGAATCGTTCCGGCTCTTTTTCCGACGGATGCGTCCCGGTATCGAAGCTGCTGAAGGTATCCCGGGCAATGCGGGTCATGTAGTTATTCATATCCTTTACATTACCGGTAAGCATACAGCGGATGAATTCCGGATAATTGTTTTCTGCCTTTTTAAACCAGCTGTGAATCATTTTGCCGAACATAAGCTCTGCTTCATAGTTGGTAATTGAGAGTATATGGGATAATGCTCGTCTCAGCCCGTCTTTTTTTATTTGAACTTCATTGATTTTGAGGTATCCGGAGGCAATGAGCAGACTCCAGACAGCTTCCGAACTTCCGTTCAGGTCGGAAAAGACGATCTGCCCGTCGATCACGGTTTTCAATGTATTTCCTTTCAGAAGCTCTTCGAAATCCTCCTTGAATGCCTTAAACAGCGTCATAAGCAAGAAAAAGGCTGATCTTTCGACCAGCCTCGTTAATTCATTTATATGATATTCATTAGCCTGCATTTATATACGCGGCATCTTTAAAGAAATCGTCCTGATCAGATACGTATTTTATGATTTCTGAAGACTTTGGTAATTACAGCCAATCTACCTCGCCGGTTTCGATCTTATATACCGCGGTTACTACTTCTACATCCGAAGGCAGATCCGCTTTCTCCTTGATTATCTCAGCGCTGGCCTTTGCGTTTAAGCAGCTCGCCTTGTAATCGTCCTTCTCGCCTCCGATGGCTTTCTGGATCATACTTGTGATCGAGCCGACATAGCCGTCCGCTCCTCCGGCGATGGCCGCTCCTACGGCTCCGCAGTGATCATGTCCCATTACTACGACCAGTCTGCTTCCGCAGTGCTCTACCGCGTACAGAACGCTTCCGAGCTGGTGATCTGAAATAACGTTTCCGGCTACGCGGATTACGAATACCTCTCCGATCCCTGCTGAAAAGATCGCTTCGGGAATAACTCTGGAATCGGAACAGGTGATAACGATGGCGTAGGGAGCCTGTCCCTCCTTACAGGTCTTCTCGCGAAGTCCCTTTCCGATATCGCCGGGGTTTGTCTGTGCGTTAAGATAGGAAGCGTTTCCCTTCTTTAACTTCTCCAGTGCCTCTTTTGCGGGCATAGCTGCTGCTGCGTGACTCATGTTTGTCTCCTTTCTGAACTATTCGGAATAGTTACTATGATATATTTTTCTACGTGACGCTTGTTCGTGCTATTACAGGAAGCGTTGACTGATCGCTTCCCGAGTGTAATTCTCCGGTGCGAAACCCTTGCTGCTTGCGCCGTTCCTTAGAGCGTAACTCCGTCCTTAAATATCGATATTTCACGAAAGCCCCGTTCCTCTGTCTTTGTCCGCTTTCCGCTTGCGACCTCAAGAACAAAATCCAGAAGCCTTTCTCCGGTCTCATCCAGAGGCTCACCCTCCGCGGCGGTTCCCGCGTTAAAGTCGATCCAGCCGTTTTTCTTTTCAAAGAGAGCGGTATTCGTTGAGATTTTTACGGTAGGAGCGGGCGCGCCAAAGGGTGTTCCGCGGCCCGTTGTAAACAGTATAAGGTGGGCTCCTGAGGCTGTCAGGACGGTTGAACTGACCAGGTCGTTGCCGGGGCCGGAGAGTACATTCAGGCCCTTTTTCGTTACCGGCTCCGCATAGTTTAATACATCGACGATCTGCGCGCTGCCGCCTTTCTGAACACAGCCGCAGGACTTATCCTCAAGCGTTGTGATCCCGCCCTCCTTGTTGCCGGGACTCGGGTTCTCATAGACGACCTGTCCGTGGGAAACAAAGTAGTGCTTGAAATCGTTGATCATTTTTACCGCCTTGTTAAAGATTTCTTCATTTTCACAGCGCTCAAACAGGATCGATTCCGCTCCGAACATTTCCGGAACCTCGGTCAGTACGGTAGAGCCGCCAAGAGAAATCAGGCGGTCGGAGAATCTTCCTACCGCGGGATTTGCGGTGATTCCCGACAAGCCGTCCGAACCGCCGCACTTCATTCCGACGATCAGCTCCGAAGCGTCAATCTCCTGTCTTATCATGGTTTTCGCGTAATCCGCAAGCTCCTTAAGAAGCCTGCTTCCTTCCTCAATCTCGTCGGAAACCTCCTGACAGATCAAAAACTTCACACGCTTCTCGTTATATGCCCCAAGTTCCTCCTTAAACATCTCCAAGCCGAGATTCTCGCAGCCCAGCCCCAAAACGAGGACACCGCCTGCGTTCGGATGCCTTACAAGGGCCGCAAGCAGCTTCTTTGTCTGGTTCAGATCGTCCCCCAGCTGACTGCACCCGAAAGGGTGGGGAAAGGTATAGAGACCGTCTATAGAGCCTGTGACCAGCTCCTGATTTTCGTTTACAAGCTGTCCGGCGACGGAGTTTACACAGCCGACGATCGGGATGATCCACAGCTCATTCCGTATCCCGACAGAACCATCTTCTCTGCGATATCCCAGAAACGTGCGCTTTTCGATCTTCGGAAGCTCATAGATCTTATGGCTGTAGGTAAAGGCCCCATCCTCCGAGAGCGCGGTCCGGGCATTGTGGGTATGGACCCAGGCGCCCTTGTTGATCGGCTCCTTCGCGATGGCGATGGGGTTGCCGTATTTTATGACCGGGCTCCCCTCCGGGATATCCGAAAGGGCTATCTTATGCCCCCGTCTGATCGGCTCCAGAGCTCCCTCGTCGCCGACTTTTAAATCCTCCAGGGCGACTGCGACGTTATCTAGGGGATGTATTTTAATTACTTTCATGTTGACTCCTATATAATATTGAGTGAGTCGAGCAAATATACAATTCGAACGAGGCGACTGAAAAACGTCGGTACTTAGGGTGTGTATTTTACACCCTTAGTACCGCTACGTTTTTCCGGAAGCGGAAGCGGGCCGAGTCGAATTCGTTATATTTGCTCGACGGATTATACTATTGAATTACCGTGCGCATCGCCTCATACATTCCCTTCTCCGAAATCAGCCCGAGATACCGTATTACCTCCTCGGTAAACCCGCTCAGACTCTTCAGGGAATCGTCCCACATCTTTTCGTTATCGATGACCGCCTTTGCCAGTACCGCAGGCTCATCGTCCTTATGGTCATAGAAGAAATCCAGCACCCAGTCGTCGTCCTTGATCTGGTAGGTATCCTCACCCCTCTTTGCGATAAGACAGGCCTCACCCTTTTCTTTCCCGTTGTGATAAAAGGTAAGGAAAGCGGCAAAGGAGAAGGTCAGGCAGGGAGCGAGAGCTCCGCCGTTTCTCTTTGCATACTCCAATAAGGAAGGCATACAGCGGGCTTTCCATTTCGAAGCGGAATTTAAGGAGATCGAAAGCAGCTGATGATCTACAAAAGGATTTGCGAACCGCTCCGTAACGTCTGCGGCAAACTGCATCAGATCGTCCTTCGGCAGATCCAGCGTCGGAATGACCTCATCGTAAAGCGTCTTGTTCATAAAGCCGTGGATCACCTCATCCTTCATACAGTCGCGGACGATATCCTGTCCGGAAAGGTAAGCCGCCATAATAAAGGAGGTATGGGCGCCGTTGAGGATCCGGACCTTCCGCTGCTTATAAGGGGTAACATCGTCTACAACGATGATCGGAAGCCCTGCCTTTTCAAACGGCAGTTCGTCCTTGATAGACTGCGGCCCTTCGATGACCCAGAAGCCGAAGACCTCGCCGGTGTCGATCAGGTTATCCTGATACCCCAATTCCTTGCAGATCGCTTCCGCTTCGTTTCTGGGATAGCCGGGCACGATCCGGTCCACCAGAGTAGAGCAGAAGATATTCTGTTCATCGACCCATTTGGCGAAGCCATCTCCCAGCTTCCAGAGATCGATATACCGATGTACGCACTTCTTCAGTTCGTCGCCGTTATGGTCGATGAGCTCGCAGGAGAGGATGATGAAGCCCGGCAGCTTATTCGAAAAGCGCCGATACAGAAAAGCTGTCAGCTTCCCGGGAAAGCTCGCGGGAGGAGCGTCGTCCTTTTTGCAGGAGGGATCAAAGGCGATGCCTGCCTCGGTGGTATTCGAAACAATGAAACGAAGCTCCTCCTTCTCCGCCATCTTCATAAGCGACTCGAAATCCTCATAGGGATTCAGGCAGCGGGAGATCGAGGAGATCACACGTTTCTTATTGACCTTCTCGCCGTTTTCCGAGCCCCGAAGGAAGAGGGTATACAGGCCTTCCTGTTCGTTGATCATCCCGGCAAGCCCTTGAGCGATGGGCTGGGTGACGCAGACCTTTCCGTTAAAGCCGGCCTTTTCGTTCATCAGATCGAAGAAATAGTCTACGAAGGCGCGCAGGAAATTCCCTTCCCCAAACTGTAAAACCTTCTCCGGCGCTTCCTTCAGCAGATACTCGCCGAAATTCATCTGTTCCAGTGTTGCGTAATTTAATTTTTCCATGGTTTCTCCTTTATTTTATACCAAAGTATCTTTCTGCATTATAGTAACTGATCCCTTCCACGATCTTTTTAAGCGACTCCTCGTTATCCGGATACTCTCCATCCTCGACCCACTTTCCGATCAGGTTGCACATGATCCTCCGGAAGTAGTCGTGTCTGGTATAGGAAAGGAAGGAGCGGGAATCCGTCAGCATCCCGACAAAATTTCCCAGCAGACCGAGGTTTCCGAGGGAACGCATCTGCTCCTCCATACCGTCCTTTGTATCAAGGAACCACCAGGCTGCGCCCATCTGGATCTTGGAGGGGATCTCCTCCGACTGGAACGCCCCCATACAGGTCCCGATCAGGTTGAAATCGTTGTGGTCCAGAGAGAAGATGATCGTTTTGGGAAGCTCATTCGTCTTATCCAGCTCGGAAAGGAACATTGCCAGCTCATCGCCGCAGCTGCTCTTTGCGATCATATCAAAGCCCGTATCCGATCCCTCGAGCTTAAACATCCGCTCGTTGACGTTTCTCGTACAGGAGTAGTGGATTTCCATAACAAAGTTTTCTTTCGCGTACTTCCGCCCAAGATGCAGGAGAACGGCGGTCTGGTATTTGTCGATTTCCTCCTTTGTCAGCGCCTCGCCCTTTAAGGCTTTCTGATAGATCGCTTCGACCTCCTCCTCGGTCCCCTTAACAAAAGGAACATAGTCGATTCCGTGATCGGTAGCCCGGCAGCCGTGAGCCTTGAAATAATCTACCCGTTCATCCAGAGCGGCAAGGATCTCCTTGACGGAATCAAGGCTCTCCTTTCCGACGCTCTTTGCTAACTTTCCGATATAATCCGTGAAGCCCGCTTTATTGATATTGATGGCCTTATCGGGACGGAAGGAGGGACAGACCATAAATTTGATGCTGTCGTCCGCCTTGATCTTTTCGTGCCAGGAAAGATCATCGACGGGATCATCCGTCGTACCGATGTATTTGACGCTGGACTGCTCGATAATGCCGCGGACCGTGAGTTTCTCATCGTTTTGCAGCATCTCGGAGGTCCTGTCCCAGATCTCCTTTGCGGTCGAGGTGGTTAACGGCGTAGTTATCCCGAAATATTTTTTCAGCTCCAGATGGCACCAGTGGTACATCGGATTGCCGATGGCCATTTCCAGCGCCTCGGCAAAAGCAAGGAACTTTTTGTAAGGATCCTCGCCTCCGGTCACCGACTCCTCCGGAACACCGTTACTGCGCATGACCCGCCATTTATAGTGGTCGCCGAAGTAAGTGCCGTCGTCGTTTCTGCCCCCGAGCCATACCTCCGCGATATTTTTATAGCGGCGGTTCTCATAGATTTCTTTTGGCGAAATGTGACAATGGTAGTCGATGAGCGGCAGCTTTTCGGAATATTCGTGAAACAGACGTTTAGCGGTCTCTGTTTTCAGTAAAAAATCCTGATCCATAAACGGTTTCATAGTGTTTTTGACCCTCCTGTGCAATTTGCCCCATAAGAGAATTCTTACAGAGATTTTTTTGTATACTTTTATGGATAAGTATAGCCTACTGAGGCCTTTCTTTCAAGCAAAGTTCGAAGATCGGGAAAAAATTCTGCCGGACCTGCTTTCGAACCCTTGAAGAATGGCTTTTTGAGAATCGCAAGTTTCGAGGATTAGCTATTGTATATTTTTGACACATCTGTTAAAATAATATGCGGAGATTTGTACGGCTCTCCAAAAGCAGCTTTTTATAGGTTGCGCTGCTTTGCAAAAATCGAATGTGAAGGGGAAGAGAGAGATGAAAAAAGGAAATGTTTCTATCAAGATCAAGCTGCTCGCGTTATCGTTAGTGCCGCTTCTGATCGTAGGTATCGTCGCCTGCGTGGCATCCGCGACTATGATCAGGCGGGGTATGGAGGACGAGATCCTCGAAGCCCTTGATAATGTTTCGAAGTTTTACCGGGATTCCCGTCTGAATATGCAGGAAACCCTGGGAGATCAGATGGAGGTTGAGTATCCGGAAAATACCTACGAGGATGAGCTGAAGAGAGATGTTGGATACGATTTTACCTGGTTTGAAGGGGATACCAGAGCAAAGACCAGCGTCGTTACCTCGGACGGTAAGCGTCCGATCGGGACTCAGGCCGCTTCGGAGGTAATCTCGGAGGTTATCGGAAAGGGGAATTCCTTCCAGGATGATGATACGATGGTTGCGGGAACGCCTTACTATGTTGCCTACCAGCCCGTAAAGAGCGGCGGCCAGGTCGTAGGGATGGCGTTCGTAGGTAAGCCGAAGGCCAGCGTAGATGAACATATCAATAAAAGTGTAATGGTCATTGTTCTGATCATTGTCGTGATCGTGCTTATTGCGGCTGTAGTCGCTTTCCTGAACGCGAATAAGATCACGAGGGTCGTTCTGGAGCTTGAGGCTGCGATCTCCGCTCTGTCGGAAGGGCGCTTCGAGAAGGCGACGGAGTTTCTCGACCGAAACGACGAGCTTGGCGATATGATCCGGAATATGAATGATTTGATCGACGAGCTGGATAAGCTGCTGCTCGGTATTAAGAAGTCCGCGGACGATGTTGACTCCCATGCTATGGAGGTCGAAAATATGTCCGAGAAGATCTTCGGCAACGCGGAGGGCGCTACGAACTCGATCGGAGAGATCGCGTCCGGCGCTACCCAGCAGGCGGAGGATATCCAGTCGGCGACCGAGAACGTCGGTAGTATTTCCGAGGCGATCCAGAGAGTTTTGGACAGCGCGGAGTCCCTGGAAGAGACGGCAAAGAATATGCACGAAAATTCCAAAGCCAGCGCGGAACAGCTTTCCGAGCTGTCAAAGGCTTCGGACGGAATGAGCGACAATGTACATCAGATTTCCCAGAGTATCGGCGCTACCTCCGATGCGGTTGAGCGGATCAACGCGAAGGTTTCTTCGATCACGGAGATCGCTTCTCAGACCAATCTCCTGTCGTTAAATGCTTCGATCGAGGCAGCGAGAGCAGGAGAGGCTGGAAGAGGCTTCGCGGTAGTTGCGGAGGAGATCGGAAAGCTGGCTGTGGATTCGGCTAAGGCGGCGGAAGAGATTTCCGCGGAAATGAATGTCCTGCTGAACGAATCTCAGGGCGCGGTTAAGAAGTCCGAGGATGTTATGCGGGCTACCGATGAGCAGAAGAAGGTTCTGGAGTCGACCGTTGCTACGATCAACAGCCTGATCGAGGATATCAAGATCACGGTTGCCGGTGTTGAGAGTATCTCCAATGACGCGAGAGGCTGCGATACCGCCAAGGTCGTTGTTGTTGACGCGATGAGCGGACTTTCCGCGATCTCGCAGCAGAACGCGGCTGCTTCTCAGGAGACGGCGAACTCGATGCATGAGCTGAATGATAATATGCAGATCCTCGAGAGATCGGCGGAGATCATGAAGGGCATCGCCGATGATATGGAAGAGAAGCTGACGTTCTTCAAGTTCACGGAGGATGAGCTGAAAGGCTGATAAAGCGTATCGGTTTAACGAGACGTGATATAAATTTAAAAAAGAACCGGAGCGGAAGTTTTGCCGCTCCGGTTCTTTTCATCGCAGAGCCGCCGGTAGGAAGATGTCAGCTAAAGCTGACCGGCGGCTGCGCAACCTATAATTGCGAAGCAATTATCAGGTCGCGGGCGAGTAGGGTTCGACTTCGTCTCCCCTACTCGATTATTTATACTGGTTAACGTTTTTCATTGCCGATCAATCGGACTCGCAAACGCAATTCCAGTACATTCGCTTTATCATAAGCGGCAACTAATTGCGTTCGCGAGTATAGCTACCCGTCGTAGGTGTCCAGAAAGCTGTGTACGATATCGTCCTGCTTATAAGCCAGGATCGTATTCAGATTCACGTTTTTGACACTGTTGAAGATATTCGCCTCGACAAAGGGATTATCTTCCTTGAGCTTTTTAATCAGCTTCTTCGTCTCAAGGCGCTTGCTGGTACTTGTCGAGCATTCCGACTCCTCCAGACTGCAGGCTACCGTTTCGGTAAAGCGGCAGGCGCACCGGATAAATTCCAGTTTATTCGCGTCTCTCCAGGCGATGATATCCTCCTCACGGATCAGGTACATCGGACGGATCAGCTCGATGCCTTTGAAGTTCTGACTGTGGAGCTTGGGCATCATGGTCTGGACCTGCCCGCCCCAGAGCATCCCCATTAAGATCGTTTCGATCACATCATCGTAATGATGCCCCAGAGCGATCTTGTTGCAGCCAAGATCCTCGGCCTTTTTATAGAGATAGCCCCGCCGCATTCTCGCGCAGAGATAGCAGGGATTTTTTTCGATCTGAAAGACCGTATCATAGATCGGGCTGTCAAAGATCGTTATCGGAATTTCGAGGCGCTTCGCGTTCTCCTCGATCACCCTCCGATTTATCTCTGCGTAGCCGGGATCCATTACCAGAAATTCCAAGGAAAACGGGAACTTGTCACAGCGCTTTAATTCCTGAAAGAGCAGAGCCATCAGGGTGGAGTCCTTGCCGCCGGAAATACAGACCGCGATATGATCGCCCGGTTTTACCAGCTCGTATTCCGTTACCGCCCTGGTAAAGCGGCTGAACAGCTTTTCCCTAAACCTCCGGTTCTTTACGATCGACCGTGCCGGATCGTTCATCGTATCTGCCCAGTTACCCTGGGCAGATACGGCAGCAGGGGCAGCTTGCGCATTGGAAATGCCCCTGCTGCTTGGCTCTGCTGCTTTATCGGTACGCCTCTCGCAAGTCTGCGAGCGGCTGACGGGGCAGTTATTATTCATCTCTTTACTCTCGCTCCGGCGCCGCTCATGATGGCTTCGACTTCAGACTTAGAAGCCATGGTCGTATCACCGGGCGTCGTCATAGCAAGCGCTCCGTGAGCAGCTCCGTAATTTACAGCCTTTTCGGGATCTCCGGTCTCCATCAGACCGTATACCAGACCGGACGCGAAGGAATCGCCGCCGCCGACCCGGTCCATGATCTCCAGTCCGTTATAATCCGCCGCTTTATAAATTTCGCCGTCTGCCCAGCAGATCGCGCTCCAGTCGTTGACGGTAGCGGTCTTAACGGTACGTAAGGTCGTAGCGACGACCTTGAAATTCGGATAGGTCTTTGCCGCTTCGTTGATCATCTTCTTATAGCCGTCCAGATTCAGCTCCTTCAGGTTTTCGTCATTGCCTTCGATCTCAAAACCGAGACAGGCGGTGAAATCCTCCTCGTTCCCGATCATAACATCTACGTATTTTGCGATTTCCTTATTGACCTCCTGAGCCTTTCCCTTGCCGCCGATAGCGCTCCACATAGACGGACGATAGTTCAGATCATAGGATACGACCGTCCCGTGTTTCTTTGCGATCTTGATGGCTTCGATCACGGTTTGACAGGACTGCTCCGAAAGCGCGGCATAGATCCCGCCGGTATGCAGCCACCGGACACCCAGCTCTCCGAAGATATGCTCGAAATCAAAATCCTCCGGTGTCGCCTTGCTGATAGTGGTATTGGCTCTGTCCGAGCAGCCTACCGCGCCGCGGATCCCGAAGCCCCGTTCGGTAAAGTTGATTCCGTTTCGACAGATCCGTCCGATCCCATCGGTCTTCATCCATTTGATCAGAGAGGTATCAACGCCGCCCTGTAAAATAAAGTCCTCCATCAGCTTTCCGACCTCGTTGTCGGCAAAGGCGGTAATGACAGCCGTCTTTAATCCGAAGCACCGTCTCAGTCCCCGGATCACGTTGTATTCGCCGCCGCCCTCCCAGGCTCTGAAGCTGCGCGCAGTCTTGATCCGGCCCTCTCCGGGATCGAGCCTTAGCATGATCTCGCCGAGACTGACGGCATCAAAGGTACAGTCTTCTTTCTTTTTTAAATTCAATTCCATGATACGCCTCCTGAATAAAATTTGATTGATCCGCTGAAGTGATCCCGCAGATGCATTGTTCTTTAGGATAAAATCATACCACAAAACGAAAGAGGTTCCTATAAGAAGTTTTGGAGTTTCTGAAAATACCGGTTGACAAACAGAAGAGAGCAGTTTATACTTCAATTATCAGATCAATAGCGCAAAAGTAAATTGCGACAAAGTAAAATGATCGGGTCACTTGATGTGTTTTGTTTATAATAGGAAAGGGAAAGATTATGAGTATTTATGATTATTCAGTACCGAGACCGGACGGAAGCGAGCTGTCCTTAAAGGATTACGAGGGAAAGGTTATGATCATTGTCAATACGGCGACAGGCTGTGGCTTTACGCCGCATTATGAGCCGCTGGAGAAGATGTATGAGAGGCTGCATGACAAGGGCCTTGAGATCATTGATATCCCCTGCAATCAGTTCGGAAACCAGACTCCCGGAACGGACGAGGAGGTGCATGAGTTCTGTACGTTAAAATACAATACGCAGTTCCCGCAGATGAAGAAATCGGATGTCAACGGCGAGAATGCTCTGCCGCTCTATGGCTATCTGAAGAGCCAAAAGGGGTTTGAGGGCTTTAACGGACCGAAAGGCCTTCTTATGAAGGGAGTCGTAAAGGCGATGGATAAGGATTATAAGAACAATCCGGATATCAAGTGGAACTTTACGAAATTTGTCGTGGACAGAGAGGGAAACGTTGTAGCCCGCTTTGAGCCGACCGTGGATATGAAGGAGCTGGAGAAGTGCGTGGAGTCGCTGATCTGACTTACGTAAAGTGCATTTCAAGCAGGGTATGCCTGCGCGTATACCCGTAGGAGGAATACAGCCGGATCGCCGGCAGATCATCCTTATATACAGAGAGAGCCGCTATGTCGCGGTTCTCTTTTTTAAGCCGCGTCAGTACAAAGCCCAGCAAGGCCCTGGTCGCGCCAAGGTTCTGACAGGAGGGCAGGCAGAAGATATTCTCGGTCGTATAAACAGAATCGTTGACCCGCCAGCTTGATACCGAGGCAATGAGGCGGTCCTTAAGGAACGCGCCATAGATTGAGGCATCGTAATAGCGCAGCTTGAAATACAGATCATCCAGGCTGTCCGGGATATGGAAGGCCTCGGCGTTGACGCTTATGTATTCCCGAAAGAACGCGTCGTCGGGAGTGACCTTTTGCAAGGTGAGTCCCGGAAGATTTTTCTGGGCCTTGGAAAAAATCTGTGGGAGGGTAAGCCTGTCTTCTGTCTCGGCAAGCCGGTTCTCGCAGATATACATGGTATTTCCCTTGTAAAAGCCAAACTCCTTTAGCAGAGAAAGGTATGCTAAGGCGGTCTCTCTGGCCCAGACGCGAAGGATCAGATGCTTTCCCGGAAACGCCTTTTTCTGTTCCTCAAACAGATCCATCAGCCCGTTTAGCAGCATCACGGAGGCTTCTGCTTCCTCTTCTCCGACCGCCTTCTGTATGGCGTGAATATAATATTCGGAAAGCTCGGTCTGAATCAGCCGAAAGCTGGCAGAAGCCAGGAGATAGCCGAAGCCTGTGATCTCAGAGCCTTCGTTTGACGACCTTTGAACCAAAAGGATACTGTCCCTTAAAACGTCCTTATGATATTTTATTTCTATGAACATCTCCCGGTCGACCGCTTCGAGAGCGCTGTCAAACTGCGGAGCATAGCGGATCAGTTTCAGCATACGCCTATCATACCATGTTTTTTTTACAAACGACAGAGCGTTTCTGATAACAGGAATCGGTCGGGATAATTTAGCTGTAAAATATAAAAAGTGGTACTTCGAATCGGACATAAATGTGGTATACTTGTCGTAAACGAAAGAAACAGGTTCGCTTATTATCGCAGAGCCGCGCAGAGGAATTATCCCGACTTCGTCGGGGCGCGGCTCGCGGGCGAGTAGGAGGAAAAACACCTCCTGCTCGATTACTTGGAATATGGAAACAAACGAAGAAATCAGAAAAACGAATGAAAAATATATCGACCTGACGGCAGAGGATGATATCCGGGAGATCATTCGCCACCGGATCACGGGCGGGGAGAGCGTTCCCGTCAGGATGAGGATGGAGATCGATCCGGAGCCGGATCAGAGTACGGGATCGGAGCCTGGTGTCGGAAAAGAGATATCATCCGAGGCTTCTCAGAAAACGGAGGCTTTACGTGAAGCGGCAGGGGGTCAGAACGTTTCGGCCGCAGAGGGAGCGCCCTTAGAAACGACGAAAAAAGAAGAAAAGAGGGAGCGCACGCGCAAGCCGATCCCCAAGGCGCTTCTCAAGCGTCTTGCAATCGCCGTCTGTGTCCTGTTTATGCTTTCCTATGTTACCGGACTGATCATTTTCTTACGGGTATTCTATCCGGATACGACCTTAAACGGAGTTGTCTGCGGGATGAAGGATCCGGCAGAAACCGAGGTGCTCCTGGAATCGGCTATCGCGGATTATGAGCTGAACGTTGAGGGAAGAGCAGGAGTTTCCGGCGCGATTACCTCCGCTCAGATCGGCCTGAAGCCGGTATTCAACGGAGCGGTCAAAAAGGCACTTCGGGAGCAGCATGCCTATGCCTGGCCGTTTCTGTTCTTTCGAACACACGAGATCTCTGTGGAGGAGGTCACGCTGTATTCCAAGGAATCTCTGAGAGCGGCGGTCAAGGAGCTGCCGGTGTTTGAACTGAAAAATATCAAGAAGCCGGTGGATGCCTATGTCGGAGATGTGACCGATACTGGCTATGTTGTGACGAAGGAGGATAACGGCTCGGTACCGATCGAAGGAGCGATCGTTACGGCGGTTTCCGAGGCGGTCAATACGCTGGAGAGAAGTGTCGACATTGATAATGATACCTGCTATGAGACTGCGGAGATTACCTCAAAGGATCCCGAGCTGAATACTCTTGTAAACAATCTGAACCAGTACTGCGCCGCGAAGATCATTTATAGATTCGGAGAGCAGACCGAGGTTCTGGACGGCCAGAAGATTTCCGAATGGATCACGGTGAACGGCACGGAGGTTTCCTTTGACGAGAGCGCCGTCAGTGAGTACGTCAAGAGTCTTGCAAGAAAATACGATACCTTCGGGCAGCCACATAAGCTGATCAAGCACGACGGCGAGGAGATTACGATCACGCAGGGAGCTTACGGCTGGTGGATCGACAGACCTGCGGAGACAGAAGAGCTGCTTGCAGCGATCCGAAGCGGCTACCGTGGGGAAAGAACGCCGGTCTATAAGGCGGAGGGCGCGACGCGCGGCGAAAATGACTATGGAAACAATTACGTGGAGATCGACCTGACCGAGCAGCATCTTTGGGTTTACAAGGAAGGGAAGATGGTCGTGGAGTCGGATTTTGTATCCGGAAACGTGTCCAAGGGGAACGGGACCCATGTCGGGATCTACGGGATCACCTATAAGGAAAGGGACGCTACCTTAAGCGGCGCCAACTACTCCTCCCATGTTTCCTACTGGATGCCGTTTAACGGAAACGAGGGGATGCACGATGCTACCTGGAGGAGCAGCTTCGGCGGAGAGATCTATCTGACAGGCGGTTCGCACGGCTGCGTAAATCTTCCGAAAGACAAGGCGGCGCAGATCTTTGATCAGGTAGAAGAGGGGGAGGCAGTGATCATCTACGGCGGGAAAACCTACAAGCCGCCCGTGGTCGAGCAGCCGGAGACACCTCAGATCATGACACCGGAGCAGCAGCTTCAGCTTCTGATTGATGCCGGCTTTTTGAATCCGGACGGAACCATACCGGAAACCACGACGATACAGGAATGACTTCTGTTTCCTGTACCGGGTGCCAGTAACTATAAACAATTTTAACAAGGAGGAAAAACATGGGATACGTATTTTTAGTTCTGCTGCTTTTGATCATTATTCTTGTGATTCGCTGTATCTGCATCGTACCGCAGGCCAATGCCTGGATCGTCGAGGTCCTCGGCCAGTATCGTGCGACCTGGATGGCAGGCTTTCATCTCAAGGTGCCGATCATCTACCGGGTGGTCAAAAAGGTGTCCTTAAAGGAGCAGGTGGCGGATTTTGAGCCGCAGCCAGTTATAACGAAGGATAACGCGACAATGATGGTGGATTCCGTTGTATTCTTCCAGGTGTTTGACGCCAGGCTCTTTACTTACGGTGTTGAACGGCCGATTGCGGCGATTGAGAATCTGTCGGCGACGACTCTTCGAAATATCATTGGTTCGATGACCATCGATGAGACCCTGACCTCCCGGGACAGTATCAACGGGCAGATCACGGCGATCCTTGACGAAGCTACGGATAAGTGGGGGATCAAGGTCAACCGGGTCGAGGTAAAGAATATCCAGCCGCCCAGATCGATCCAGGATGCCATGGAAAAGCAGATGCGGGCGGAGCGTGAAAAGAGAGAGGCGATCCTGACCGCGGAAGGTAAGAAACAGTCTGCGATCACACTGGCGGAGGGCGAAAAGCAGGCGGCGATCCTTCGGGCTGAGGCGGAAAAGGAACAGGCAATCCGGGTGGCAGAGGGTAACGCGCAGGCCCTGCTTGTGGTCCAGAAGGCCAGAGCGGAGGCGATCCGGCTGATCAACGAGGCGAATCCCTCGACGGGGTATCTGACGTTAAAATCCTTTGAAACGGCAGAGTCCATGGCAAACGGTCAGGCGACCAAGATCATTGTGCCTTCGGATATCGCGGATCTGGCGGGGACCTTTACAGCGCTTGCCGAAACGTTAAAAAAGTCTGAGGATAAGTAATGGGCGGTGTACTGATATTCTATGTTCTTCTGTTCGTCGTTTTCTACCAGATTATTGTAAAGAGCAGGAAGAATGCGAAAACGGGAGGGCTAAAGCAGCCCGTGGCGGCGCAGAAGAGCTACGATAAAGCGCAGGCCGCATCGAAGGTGCAGTCTGCCGCTGCGGTTAACAGAGCGATGCAGCAGCCGGCAGGTATCCTGTCAGGGGAGGCTGGCGGCAAGGCGTATCTTTTGCTTGATGACCGAAAAAATGACTGGCTGGCAAGGCAGCTTGAGGAGGAGCGAAGGGCTGCTTTCAAAGTCAGCTCTATGTTTGGCTTTAAGTACAACGCCGGGGCGGATCACGCGGCAAACTGTGACGCAAAAGAGCTCAGGGACGAGCATAGTAAGAATTGTGAAGCTGAGGGAGTCGATACGGCAAGGGGGAAATAGAGTTTTTGGTGAAGAGACGCGATAGTAAAAGAATTTTGCCTTTTCTTACAGGTATGGTTTAGATATCGTAAACGAATTAAATATACTCGCGAACGCAATTAATTGCCGTTTTTGATAAAGTAAACGTACTGGAATTGCGTTTGCGAGTCCGGTTGATCGGCAACGAAAATCGTTAACCAGTATAAATTCGTTTCCTGATAAATATAGTTCAGAAAGGTTTGGAAGTATGAAAGTCAATCAAAAGAAGTTATTGAGGTATTTGTCGGGGCTGCCTGCGGCGGTACTGTTCTTTACGGCAGGTCTTTTTCCTTTTCGGGCAGAGGCGGCCGTACCCTCGATCGTACAGCTTACGTCGACCTATACTTACGCGGAAATGTGCCAGGATATCGCGGAGCTGACCCAGGCGTATCCGGGGATCGTTTCAAGCGGTGCCATCGGAACCAGCGTACTGGGAAACAGTATTCCGCTGATCATTTTAGGAAATCCCGCCGCTCCGCACAATATTATGATCCAGAGCTCGATCCATGGGCGGGAATATATTGTGACGCAGACGACCATGGCGACGATCGAGTATTACGCGATGCAGTTCGCTGCCGGGAATTACGCGGACGTTCTGGCTTCCACCTGCTTCTATATCGTACCTATGGCAAATCCGGACGGCGTTACCATGGCGCAGGCCATTGATTCCAGCTGGAAAGCGAATGCAAACGGCGTAGATTTAAACCGGAACTTTCCGACTCTATGGGAGCTGACCAAGGGAGCGGCGGCTCCTGGCGCAGCGAAATTCAAGGGCTTTCTTCCCGGCTCTGAGCCGGAGACTCAGGCGTTAATGTCACTTGCCATGGCAAGAGACTATTGCTGTTATCTGAACTATCATCAGCAGGGCAATATAATATACTATGATGATGATCTGACCTCTCCCGTTGTCTCTGCTCTCTCGACGGCGTTGGCTAAGACAGTAGGCGCGATCAACGGGTATGGACTTGTCAACACGGCAGGCTCCAATGCCTCCGGGACGACGACCTATGGTGGCTTCGGAGATTTTGTCCTCTTAGGGCTTCAGAAGCCCGGAATCACCGTAGAATGCGGTTCAGCTTATGGCGCAGCCGGCCAGGGCCAGGCTGCTTCGATCTTTCAGAGAAATGCTGAGAGCTGGGCGGCGGTTGCCAGATTATTCCCGTAACAGACGGACATATAAGAATCTTATAACCCCGCGGCATCGCCGCGGGATTTTCAACGTAGATGTGACATAAAAGGGACAGCTCATATGTTATATTCTTCCTGTAAGAAAACGAGAGAAGCTCTTTGGAGAGAAACAGCTTTCACAGACAGGAGGAATAGAATATGAGTACAAATTTATGGGTTTACTGGGCAAAGAAGTTACACATCGTGGACGGCGGCGGAAGAGACTGGTACGGCTACTGCGACGATATCCAGAACGAATGCGATCTGAACGGGGATTCGATCATTCTTGAAACGAAGAACGGCTATAAGGAATTTTTCCGGAGCAATATCCGGCTGATCGAGTGCGCCTGATCGTCGACTGATACAACCGAAAACAGACAACCGTCTATCGAAAACAGACAACTGACAGCGCGGCAGATGCCTTATCGTATTTCCTCTGATAAAATGAGCAATAACGCAAGACCGCTTAAATTCGTTGTTTTTGGATCGCTGAAATTTTGTCTGTAGAATTTTGGGCTGACGGCACGGGTCTTTTTTGGTAAAATTGCCGTCTTGTATTTCCGATATCCCTGTGCTATCATTCAAGGCACTTAGAGGAGAACTCCTTTAAGTGTCTTGTTTTTTTCTATATCATTTTATATTCAGTTTCGGGGAGCGGCTGCTTCCCGTCGAAAGCGGATCCCAAACGGGAGACTTTCAGGGTGGTTATCCCACCGATATTCATTACTAAGGCTTATGAAAATCACCGCGCTGGTGTGTAATTCTTCCTATGTATTGGAAAGTGTGATCAGAAATGGAGAAACAAAGGAGCTAAAAGCAGAGAGACAGTTTTTTTGTTTGCAAAGAGATCTGTACCTTATTTTTACAAATGACGGAGAGGCTCTCAGAGTCACTTACGGAGAGGAGGCGGACAGCCTGACAGAAACGGAGGTCCATACCGATACCAATACGGACGCAATGCTTCCTCTACGTACAAGAAACGGTGAGACGCTGATCCTGCTTCTGTACTTTTTGCGGGACGATTCCGATTTCTTAGGATTATTCGGACTTTGTGAAGGCGGGGAGATCAGTGTCGGCAGAGCGGATACCAGTACGATCCGGACACCGGGACTGCCTCTCCTGTCGTCCAATCATCTGAGGGTGTTTTTCGAAAATGGTGTCACAAGTCTTGAGGTCTATGGAGAGAATGGATGTTATGTAAACAACAGGTTCTTTGCGAAAAAAGAAAAGCTGAGGCTTGATTTCGGCGATGAGATCATTCTGTATGGACTGAAACTTACTTGGCTAAAGGAATATTTTGCAGTTTTCTCATACAGTGATCTAAAAAGATCAGAGCCGCTTCCTTCGGTCGCGATCTCTCCGGAACTGAATGAATATGATTTATGTAAACTGAATATCCTGTGCAATTCCGCTTCGGAAATTACGGCGCGTCAACCGGTACATCCGATTCCGCGGACGATCCGGCGCTTTGATCTTTCGCCGGTCCGTCTGGATGCGCCGCCCCATAAGCAGACACGCAGAGAGGAATCCCTTTTTCTGACCATCGGTCCGGCCTTTTCCATGGCGGTACCGATGCTTCTCGGCTCCGGCCTTGCGATCTATGGAAACCGGCAGAACAACTCTTCCGGCGGAGCTTTCCTCTATACCGGTCTGATCACGGCTGTATCCGCCGCGATGCTCGGAGCTTTCTGGGCGATCTTAAATCTGAGAAGGAGACAGAAGGAAGAGAGAAGAAACGAACGGCGCAGGGCTAAGGCTTACAGCAGGTATATGAAGGAAACGGAAGCGGGAGTTTTTCAGAGATATACACATAACAGGGAGGTGTTGTTTTATATGAATCCGGCGATCGCAAAGCTGTCCGAAGGGATCCTTCTTCCCTATTTCTGGAACCGTTCTCCCGCGGATGAAGATTATCTCTCGATCCGACTCGGGATCGGTACCTATCCCGGAGTTTCGGTTAATCTTGAGGTGCCCGCAGAGCGCTTTTCTGTTGAGAGCGACAGGATGCAGGAGCTTCCCGCAAGACTTCAGGAAAAATACGGGCTGTTAAAGGAGGTTCCGATTTCTGTGGATCTTCAGACGGAGTACTTGTTCGGTCTGGTTTCCTCAGACGGATTAAAGAGGCTTTCTCTCCTGTTTCTTGCAGCGCTGCAGCTTTCCTATTTTATCAGTGCCGCACAGCTCCTCCTTGCCTTTTTCTTTACGGGAGATACCCTGCCGGAGAGCGGTCTGCTCCTTCTTCGTTTCCTGCCCCATATCCGGGAAGAAGAGGCTTTCTTTCTCTGTATCGGGTCAGAGCAGGTCAGAGAAGGAAGAAAAAGACTTTCGGAGCTGATAAAAAAAGAAAGGCTGAACGGGACGAAGCGGGAGAGGGTCATTTTCTCCGACGATTACGTCACTGTAAAGGATCTTCTTTCCGAGGAGAGCCATACCAGACTCCTGCTTGTAAAGGAGCGTTATGAGGAGCTTCCCAAGGAATGTCGTGTTGTCCTGCAAAATGATCCGGACTTTCACGGGATCCTTCATACAAGAAACCTGGAGGGAAGCACGACCGTTGCCTTTGATCCGGTTGCTCCTACGGAAGCGGAGCGGATCGTAAGGAGGCTTGCCGGGGCCGGTCCGTTTCTACGCGGGGCAAAGACCGGGATCCCTGACAAGGTCTTTCTGGAGCAGATCCTCGGGATGCCGGTAACGGGGCTCTATGAGCAGATACTGAAGAACTGGAGAGAAAACGATACGCTGACGGATCTGAAGATCCCCATCGGGATCGCGGGCGATGGCCAGATCTGCTATCTCGATCCGCATGAGAATGCCCATGGTCCGCATGGACTGGTTGCGGGGATGACCGGAAGCGGAAAGAGCGAAATGCTGCAAACTTTGATCCTGTCGCTTTTGATCCGGTTTTCTCCGAAGAAGGCAGCCTTTTTCCTGATCGATTATAAGGGCGGAGGAATGGCGGAGCTGTTCAAGGGGCTGCCCCACATCTGCGGAAGTATCTCGAACCTTTCCGGAAGCCATGTGTATCGCGCCATGGTCTCGATCCGAAGCGAAAATGAGCGGAGGCAGAAGCTGTTTCTTGCTGCCGGTGTGAACAATATCCGGGAATATGAAAAGAAACATATGACAGGGCAGGTAACCGAGCCTCTTCCGCATATCTTCATTATCATTGACGAATTCGCGGAATTGAAAAAGAACGAGCCGGAATTTATGCGGGAGTTAGTCAGCGTGGCTCAGGTAGGGAGAAGCCTTGGGATACACCTGATCCTTGCCACCCAGAAGCCCCAGGGTACTGTGGATGATAAGATCTCAGGCAACGCGAGATTCAGGATCTGCCTTCGGGTACAGGATAAGCAGGACAGCTTCGATATGCTGAAAAAACCGGACGCAGCGCTTTTGACGGGTGTAGGAAGAGCCTTTTTACAGGTCGGCAATGATGAGGTCTATGAGGAATTTCAGGGGGCCTATACTATGGCGGCAGGATCCGGAAGAAAGAAGAGAGAAGCGATCCTGCTGCTGTCCGAACATGAAAACGGAGACGTTAGGACAGCGTTTAACGGAGGATCTGGCGAAAAAAGAGAACTGCTAAAGCAGGAGGGCGACGCAGGATCGCCGCAGGAGACGGGAACGGAGCAGATCAGTGATTTTTATCTGATCAAGAGTTTTATAGCCGCTGCCGCGAAGGAAACCGGAATTGAAGCGGCCAGACAGCTTTGGACTAAGGAACTGCCGGAGGAGGTCATCCCGGATATGAGTCATAAAACGGACAGTTATATTTATCCGGTGGGACGTTTTGACGCGCCGAAAAGGCAGGAGCAGGGAGTCTTTTATCTGGATCTGAATCAGAGCGGTCATATCGCGGTACTGGGAAGAAGCGGTTGTGGAAAAAGCACCTTCCTTCAGATGTTTTTGTATGCCTGTATCGCAAAGGAGAAACCGCAGGATCTGTCCATTTATATTCTCGATTACGGCAACTCCGCTCTTTCCGCCTTTCGGGAGAGCAGACTGTCGGGAGCGTGGCTGACCGAGGAGGAGGAAGAGAAAACAGAAAATCTTTTCATTTTGCTGGCTAAGGAAATGCTCCGAAGAAAGAGCGAATTCGAAGGAGTGAGCTTTCAGGTCAAACGGAGTATGGGCGAAGGGACTACGAACCGGATCATGCTTGTGATCGATAATTTCGGGGCCTTTCGAGTAAAAACCAGGGAGAGGTTCGACGGTCCGATCCGCGAGCTGTTAAAAAACGGAGAAGCCTATGGGATTACTCTGGTTCTGACAGCCGGGGGACTTTCGGCTTCGGATCTTCCGGCCAGAGTTCACGAAGGGATCAAAACCGTGATCTGTCTGTCCTTTTCCGATCGGATGCAGTACGCCCAGGCACTTCGGGCAGTCAGGTGCGAGGTTTTTCCGGATGACAGGGTCCGGGGCAGAGGGCTTGCTTTTGTCGGATCAGAGCTTCTGGAATTTCAGACGGGACTGATCTGCAAGGGCAATGATTATGAAAGGCAAGTTTTCTTACGGGACAGGATAAAGAAGCGGAATGCAGAATGCTTAGGAGCCTGTGCCAGACCGGTACCCTTTATCCCAAAGCACGCCGATCTGAATGATCTGATACGCGCGGCCCGGGCGGAAGGCTTTTCCTTTACACAAGAGGCTCAGGTCCTTCCGGCAGGCTTTCAGGTCCGGGGAGGCGAGGTCTGGTATGTGCCGCTTGAGGGCAGCTGTTTTCTGGTCTCCGGAAGAAAAAAGAGCGGAAAAACAAATCTGGTCCGTATCCTTCAGACGATAGCAGAGCTTTGCGGTCTTATGGTCTGTTCTGTGACAGAACCGGAGGAGTTAAACCGGATCCTTAAAGAAGACCAGGAGAAAAAGAAATTGATCGTTTTTAAGGAGATTGCGGAGAATTTGAACCGGTTTTATGAAAAGAGCTTTGACAGACAGCTGGAAGCGGAGTTGATCGAGAGGATCACAAGCGAAAGGAACAGGGGTTTAAGCTGCATCGTTCTCGAATGCTCCAGAGAGGATACCATCGCCCTAAGCGGCCGCAAGCTGTTTGAGGAGCTTAAAAGCGAGGCTTTAGGAGTACATCTTGGCGGTATGATCAATGATCAGAATCTGTTCGATTTTTCGGAGCTTTCCTTTACGCAGAAAAACAGCTCGAAAAAAGCCGGAGAAGGGGATGTTCCCTGTGTATTGGAAGAGCAGTTTTACGGGGAGGTGAGGATACCGGTATGGGTTCAGAGGAACGATACATAGAGCTGTATTTTCCGCAGCTGTGTAAAAGCCTTGATCTTATGGTCCCAAAGGATACTTTGACAGGACGGCTGTCCGAGGCAGCGCTTTCAGAGCTTGGACTTTTGAATGTCGAATGTATTATGCTCTCCTGTGTTTTGGAAAAGCTGCTTGCGCCTTTACGGACCATAGAGGAGGAGGGGGTCGGATCCGGAGATAAGCTGATCGTTTTATACAAATACAGGAAGGAGCAAAGAAACTATGCAACAGGCGACGTTAGTGGCGGAGTATACCAGGATGAACAGGGATATGGTCCGAATGGGGAAGCTGATCCTTGAGATCGTAAAGGCGATCGACGTCTTGCAGGAAAACGTTGAAAGGCTGGATATCTCATGGAGCGGGGAGGCCAATACACAGTTTATGCTTGCATTCTATGAGGATTTCAACAAAATGCGCAATATTACGGAGGATATGCTGCGGCAGAAAAAGCTGCTTCGAAACGCCATTGATGAGTATCAGAAGGCGGAGCTTTCCGTCCGGGAGAAGGTAAAGGAGATCAGGATATGAACGCGTTAAAATCAAGAAAGGAAATCGAGATCAATTTTGTAAGAGCCTGCGATCAGTCGGCTGAGTTAATAAAAATCTCCTCCAGTCTCTATCGGATCGCTCAGTCGGATATGGCAGAGACCATGGTCATGCTACGGGATAGCTGGAGGGGAGGCAGCGCCGGGAGCTTCTATGATAAAACCGCGGAGCTCAGAGAGCAGCTGATGTCCAATGCGCAGGATCTTGTAAAAATCGCCGACCATATCCATCATACCGCGGATATCATCTACCACGCGGAATTGATCGCGATCGGCGTCAGTAACTAAGGATGCGCTTATACTCGCGAACGCAATTAATTGCCGTTTTTGATAAAGTAAACGTACTGGAATTGCGTTTGCGAGTCCGGTTGATCGGCAACGAAAATCGTTAACCAGTATAAATCAGCGCTTCCCAAATTTTAAGGAAAGGAGAACAGATATGGGTTACATTCAGGTGACAGCTTCTCAGCTGCGGAACAAGGCGGAGGAGCTTCGGAATCTCAACGGAAATTTCAGCACACAGGTCGAGACATTACGGACGACCGAGGAAGCGCTGAAAACCATGTGGGAGGGAGAGGCGAATACCTCCTTCCACAACGCCTTCGTACGGGACAAGGGGCAGATGGACAGCTTTAAGCAGGCTATCGACTCCTATATCAACGCCCTTGTTACCATCGCGGGGAAATATGAGGAGGCGGAAGCAAAAAACGCTGCGGTTGCCTCCGCCAGGTCCTATTGATCAGTGCCTGGCCCTGATACCTTTACCGGCACGCCGTTTATCAGTCTGCAAGCGGCCGGCCGGGCAGTTATCGAAAACGAATCATAGGAAAGGAGAAAATCATTTATGGAAGGAATACTCAAGGTCACACCGGAAAAACTGATACAGGCATCCAATGAATTCAGCCAGACCGGAAAAACGATCCGCTCTCTGACGAGCGAGATGCTTTCGATCGTAAACGGCTTAAAATCAATCTGGCAGGGCGAGGCGGCGGAAAGCTACAGCAGCCGCTTTTCAAGCCTTCAGGACGACATCGAGAAGATTGGAAGAATTATAGACGAGCACGTTAATGACCTGAACGAGATGGCGAGGGAGTACCAGAACGCGGAAAGCGCCAGTCTTGAGGCCAGCAGCTCGCTTATGTCTGATATCGTGAGCTGATGAAGTTGAAGGTGCTGATATTGCTAGACAATTCCCTCTCCGTCGGGAGAGGGAATCTGGCAATATGCAGGGAGACGATCCGGTATCTGTCGGAAAACACAGAGGAGGAAACGGAGCTTAGTCTGGCGGTATTTGGAGAGGAAGCTACGCTTGTCTCCGACTTTGGAACGGACAGGGAGATTTTTAAGGAGCGGCTTTATAAAATCGTGCCGGAGGATAAGGATACCTGTCTTACCGATGTTTTAATGGGGACGGTAGAGAGCTGGAGATCGGCGGATTTAGCGGACAGAGCGATCTTACTCTTTACGGACGGAGAGGGGCAGGAGTCCCTTCGCTATGCAAAGGAAGAGCTTTATTACCGGTTGGCGGTTTCGGATTATCCGGTCTATATTGTTGACTGTGTGACAAAGCAGAAGGAGACCTTAAAGGACCTTTCGGCGATCGCTGCGATCAGCGGAGGAAGTCTGTTTTTTACAGAGTTTGAGGATTCTGAGGCAGAGGTCGAGCGAAAGCTGGGAGAAAAGGTCCTTACCGCCATGCGGGAGAAATATGAGCTCAAACACAGCTTTCCGGGCAGTCAGTCACAGGAAGAGGAAGAAGTGCCTCTGTCAGAGGTTTACGGGGGAGACTCGGCCGTTTACGGGGTACCGGAAGAAGAGGATGCGGGGGCTTCGCTTGAGACAGTGACCGAGACCCTGCTTGCGAAGGCTTACGGAGAGAACGAAACGGAGGCTGTTTCCGGTATCCTGAATGTTGATGATGGTGCGGACGGGTCTGCTGTCAGCCTTACGGAAGAGGAAAACGAACCGGCAAGTCTGTTTCTTCCGGTCGGGATGGGATTTTTTATCGTTCTTTTAATCCTGTATCTGGTGAAAGCTCTTCACTTCAAAAAGAGACGCAAAAGAAAAACAAAGAGAGGGAAACGAAAGATCAGGCAGATCCATGGGAGAAGCACCGGTACTGAAAGAAGAGCAGAAGGCTTTCCCGGCGAGGAAACAACGCTTTGTCTGAGAGAGGAAGCATATCATTCCGGTGAGACACAGCTCTTGTTTCAGGATCCGGGCAATCTGTCATAGGGACTGTTTTCGTGAGGGGTAGAGGAAGGAGGCGGATATGGCTGGCTTTAGTGAAGAGGAGCTGTTACTGTTAAATAATTATATCTATTTTGACTGCTCCGCAAAATACAGGGATTTTTCAGAGGTGCTTGATGCCTACAGCGAACAAAAGGACGGGGAGCGGAGCTTTTCGTCAGAGCGGTTTGAAAGAGAAGCCTGCGCGGGGATGACATCGGAGGACGCAAAGGACGTATTTGAGCGGCTGGATCGGGCGACGGGACCGGGTGGAAGCATGGAGGGTCTTAAGGTCGAGCGGATGCTGGATGAGGGCGGTGTGCGGGCGATGTGCGTGTCAAAGCCGACCGGAGAAGCCGCCGTCATCTTTCGGGGTACCGGAGGGACGTACGAAGCGTGGTTAGACAACGTGCAGGGAGAATTTATCGTGGACACACAAATGCAGAAGATCGCGTCGGATTTTGTGACCTATGACTGTAGCGCATTTACGGATCTGACCGTTTCCGGGCATTCCAAGGGCGGCAACCTCTCCCAGTTTGTGACGGTTGCCTGCGGGCAGCAGATCGCAAGATGCGTTTCCTTTGACGGCCAGGGCTTTAACCGGGAGTTTCTTTCGGAGCATAAGGAGGAAATCGAGGAGGCAAAGCCGAAGATCACCTCGGTCTGCGCGAACAATGACTATGTGAATATCCTTTTGAACAGCATCGCCGGAGAAACGGTCTATATCCGGAACAAGGATAATACGCCGGTCGGCGCTCACAGCAGTTATTCGCTGTTAAAATACGGGAGTTTTGATGAAGAGGGTATGGCCAAACGATACAAACGGAATATCCAGACGCAGTTTATCAAATCCATGAAAACCGTGATCGACGGGATTGTCGGAGCGATCGACCTGCTGCCTGAAAACGGGAATGAGGTGATCTCGAATCTTTTGGGCTCGGTCGTAGCTACGATCTTCTGCTGTGAGCGGGAAACGAATACCGTTGATGAATGGGGCGAGATCCGACAGGCGGCCCAGGATGTCTATCAGTACACTGCGTCCCTCCTTGGCGTATATGAGGACGAGGACGGTGAGGTCAGCTTATGTGCGGAGGAGCTGTATCATAATTTCGACGCGGTAAGCGCTTCCGCGGAGCGGTTTTCTGAGATTCGGGGAGAGCTTGCCGCCCATATGGACCGGGTCGATACGATTCGAGAGGAGCTTTCGGACAATGTGATCTCTGATATCGCCCTTTCTGTGACCATGGACCGTACCAGGGAAAAGCTGTACCGGAATCTGAACAGTTTACAGAATATAACGGAGGTTCTGAGGGAGATCGGGACGGAATACATAAGAAAGGAAAGAGAGATCGCCGTAGCAATCTGAGCGGATTTGTACTATAATCGTTGGTACAGATAAGTACGGCGGCAGGCCGGAACAAAGCGAATGTTCCTATGCCTTCCGTGGATTGGGAGGAAAGACTATGGCACCAAATAACAGGCCTGTGGGACGGCAGAAAACGGTATTGGGTGGAAGCGCGTCTGTTCAGAAGAAGGGCTCGGGACTCGGCACGGGACCGGTAGGAGCTGGAGGCGGAGGGATCCACTCGGGAGGCTCAGGACAGGGACCGATCAGATTCGGGGGAGGAGGCAGAGGAAGGCTCTTTATGATCCTCGTTGTGCTGATCGTTCTTCTGGGAGGAAGAGGCCTCAGCAGCCTGTTTGGCGGGCACAGCTCCGAGGAGAGCGCCTCAGAGGCTTCCGTACAGGAAACACAGGGGATGCAGACGAGCCAGAGCGCAACGGAGGCGGTCTCTGAAAATACCGGGCTGACCTCACTTTCTTCGCTTGCGACATTGCTTGGCTCCGGTGCCTTCAGCCAGTATTACGCGGGAAATTCCCAAACGGCAGGGTCTTCTTCAGGCTCTCTGTTTCAGAACTATACCAGTAACTATTCCCCGAATGCCTCCGGAACTACCTCGTATACGAAGCTCAATACCGAGGTAGACAGCCGGGCGAGAGAAAAGAGAACGAAGCTTAAGGGAAACGGGCAGGATATCATTACGATTTTGGTCTATATGTGCGGGACCGATCTGGAGAGTAAGCATGGTATGGCGACGGCGGATATGATGGAAATGGCCGCGGCGAAGCTGTCGGATCAGGTCAATCTCCTTGTCTATACGGGCGGCTGCATAAAGTGGCAGAACAATATCGTAGACAATGGGACGAACCAGATCTACAAGGTCCAGTCCGGCGGCGTGAAGTGTCTGGAAAAGGATATGGGAAACAAGGGGATGACGCTTCCGGAAACCCTGACGGAATATATCAATTACGGAACAAAGAACTATCCCGCGGACCGCTATGAGCTGATCTTCTGGGATCACGGCGGAGGAACGATCAGTGGCTACGGCTATGATGAAAAAAATAAGGGAAACGGTTCCATGACGCTTTCCGGGATCGACAAGGCTTTAAAGAGCGCAGGTACTGCCTTTGATTTTATCGGCTTTGATGCCTGCCTTATGGCGACGCTTGAAAATGCGCTGATGCTTTCCAATTATGCCGACTATATGATCGCCTCCGAGGAGACGGAGCCGGGCGTGGGCTGGTATTATACGAACTGGCTGACAAAGCTGTCGGAGAATACTTCCATGCCGACCATCGAGATCGGGCAGATGATCATCGACGATTTCGTGGATGTCTGTAATAAGAAGTGCCAGGGACAGAAGACGACGCTTTCGATCGTTGACCTGGCGGAGCTTTCCCAGACGGTGCCAGAAGAGTTGACGAGCTTTGCGAAGGCGACGAGCGAGCTGATCAGGCAGGACAATTATAAAACCGTTTCGGATGCCAGATACAATACCAGAGAATTTGCGCAGTCCTCGAAGATCGATCAGGTGGATCTCGTAGATTTCGCAAAGAAGATCGGGACGGCGGAGAGCAAGGAGCTTGCCGATACTATTATAGGCGCGGTGAAATACAATAAGACCTCAAGGAGCATTTCGGATGCCTACGGGATCTCGGCCTATTTCCCGCTTAAGAAGATGAACAAGGTGGATCAGGCGGCATCGCTCTACGGAGCGATCGGAATGGATTCCGAGTATACGAGCTGTATCAAGGATTTCGCGTCCTTACAGTTAGGCGGACAGGCGGCGAGTAATTCGAATTCGTCCCCGATGCCCTCCCTCCTTGGGACCCTGCTTGGAACCTCCTCCGCTCTTTCCGGCTCGTCCGGTTCCTCTGCGATGATGAGTCTGTTTGGGAGTATGCTTTCGGGGAATCTCGGGAACGCTGTCGGGATTACGCAGGCCGCGGCTGGCTTTTTGAGCGACCGTTCCTTTGACGATCAAAAGGCGGCCTCTTATATTCAGAAGAACAGCCTGGATGCCTCCGCGCTGCTTTGGACCATTGACACGGACGAGGCCTATAAGCTGATGCTTACCGAGGAGCAGTGGGATCTGGTTCACGATCTGGATCTGAACGTATTCTATGACGACGGAGAGGGCTATATCGACCTCGGACTGGATAATGTGATGGAATATGACGACGCGGGAAATCTGATCGGCACCTATGATAATACCTGGCTTACGATCAACGGCAGTGTTGTCGCTTATTATCATACCGATACGGTAGAGGAAGGCGACGGCTCCTATACCATAAGCGGCTATGTACCGGCGTTTTTAAACGGAGAAAGGGTAAAGCTTCTTCTGGTATTTGATGCGGAAAATCCGCAGGGATATATTTCCGGCGCGGTTTCGGATTATGAGGAAGTCGCGGACCCGGAAACAGATACAATCGCGAAGAATACGATCGCTCTTTCCGACGGCGACGAGCTTCAGTTTATCTGTGATTATTATAGCTATGATGGGGAATATCAGGACAGCTATAAGCTGGGAGATCCGATCCGTTTAAGTCAGGCGGACGGGATCGTGATCGGAAATATGGATATCGGAACGAGTACCCTTGCGACCTACCGGTTAACGGATATCTATGAGCAGACCTACTGGACGCAGGTGATCCCGTAGAGACAGAAAACGTAACTGCTAAGGGTTTCCCGGGCAGTTACGACTGTTTCGCTTTTTTCCGGGCGCGGGCGATGGCGAGGGAGACAAGTTCGGAGATGTCGTTCTGGGATATGGGCTGATTCCGAAACAGAAAGTCGTCTTCACTCCCCGCGCGTTCCCGGTAGTTTAGCTGGGAGCAGATCAGGACGATTTCCGCATCGATCCCAAGGAGGCGTATTTCCCTGGCAGTGCTGAGTCCGTCCGCGCCCTTTTCACGCGTCAGGTCTAAAAGAAACAGATCATAGCGGTTGGGGGTACGAAGCAGGGCCTCTTTGCTCCCGAAGGAGTCGATATAGAGAGGACAGCCGGCAGCGTTTCGTTTGTCGTGTTCTCTGCCAAGCAGCCGTTCCAGATGCTTTCTGTCCGCTATATTGTCGTCGCAAAGCGCGATGTAGACCGCCATAGGTCCTCCTTTTTTGACAAAGTATGGGAAAAATGATAAAATTCCTTTCCGGGGAGCGGGATAATCTTTTTCAAATCGTTCTTTTACCCCGAAAAATATCCGGAGCCTTTCGTATTATTATATAGGGTTTTGTTTTATATTGTCTATGGGAATTCAAATTAATAAGAGGAAAAAACTATATATCTGTCTGCTTACGGCTGCGATGCTCCTTGCGGAGCCTGTTTTTGCGTTAGCTGAAGAGGCGGAAGAGGAATATGTGGGCGAGCAGGCGGAAAACGATACCTATGTCGATGAAAACGGCGTGGTGATCGTCGAGGTCGTTGAGGATATCAGCGCGAACGCGAGGGAGATCTCCGCCTTTAAGGAGCTTTCGGAGGAAGAGAAGAGTATAACCGTTCTCAGGACAGAAAAGCCTCTTTTAAGCGAGCTCCTTCAGAGAATGCCTTCTGCGCTTACAGTTTATACGGACCAGGGCGAGGAAAGCATAAGCGTCTCCTGGTATGCTGTCGGCGCGGATTTTGACGGGACGGACGGGTTCTACTATCAGTTCAGTCCACAGTGGGATTCAAGCGCGTACAAGGTCCGGGACGGCTTTGATATCGTAAGGGACGCTCCCTATATCGAGGTATTTGTCGCGGAGCCGGACCAGAACAACGGGGGGGCTTCTGAGAGCAGCGGAGAGATCGTAACGATCGATCCCGCAAGCGTCGTCTTAAACCAGAATCAGAGCGCCAACAGAGATCTGATCTACCGGTATCTGACGGGAAATCTCGGCCTGAATACGGCAGCGGCCTGCGGTGTTTTAGCGAATATCTACTGTGAATCGGGCTTTAATCCAAACGCTTTAGGCGATCATGGAACAAGCTACGGGATCTGCCAGTGGCATAACGATCGCTATACGAAGCTGAAGAATTATTGCAGTGAGAACGGCTATGATTATCGTACGCTGACCGGACAGTTGAACTATCTGAGCTATGAGCTGAGTAATTCCTATGCGTCGACCTATCGTTTGCTGAAGTCGGTTTTCAATGATTCCGAGGCATCCTACTATGCCGGGTATTCCTGGAGCTATAATTTTGAAAGTCCGAAGAATAAGGCAACGGTTTCCGTTACCAGAGGAAATCTGGCAAGAGATAAATACTGGGCCTCTTATTCCGGGGATCAGGGAAGCGAGCCGATTGATCTTGTGGCAGAGGAAGAAAAAATAGCGGAAATGCGGATCGAGGTTTCCGCGATTGAGCTGACGCAGCATTCCATGACACTGATTGCCGGCGGAGAGAGCGGGAATCTGGATGTGATTTTTGATCCGGAGGATGCGACAGACAAGAGCGTGAGGTATGAAAGCAGCAATCCCGAGGTCGCTTCAGTTACCGAAAACGGTACGGTAACGCCAAACCGTGCGGGTGAGGCAGAGATCACGGCAGTTACCTCGGATGAAAAACGAACCGATTCCTGCAGGGTAAAGGTGATCAATAACGATACTTCAAGGATCCGGAGCATCTCTATGAACGTGGAGTTTGCTACGAAAAAGATCCCGGTAAAATTCGGACTGAAGGATGAGTACGCGGGAGCGACCGTGAGCTTTTTGAATACCGTAACCTTTAACGGAGATAAGATCGAGCCCGGGGAGGATCTCGGGGCTGTGGTGGATCTCTCGGAGCTTACGGATCTGGTAGAGAGCTACGGCCTGATTCGAACGAGCGAAACAAAGGCGGAGGAGCTGTTTGAGATCTCCTTTGTCACGAAGAATAACCGGAACGTCAATGACAAGGCATACTTTTATACGGTTCTTAGCCTGAATATGGAGAAGGTGGCCGAGGGGAAGCTGAAGAGACGAGAGATCGCTGAATTAGAGCGCTTTACAGAAGCTATCAATCAGGAATTCAAGGCAAATAAGTGCAGATTTATGATCAATCCCCTGGATCTGTCCTCGGCAGAGGGACTCAAGGTCAGCTTACAGGGGGAGGAGCCCGTATATGATGAAAACGGAGAGCTTCAGAACAATGCGCTCGCGGAACTTGCCGGAATCGAAGGGAGTCACCCGCTGACGCTTACGGACCGGGATATGACGATCCGTCTGATGCAGGTCCCTCACGGAAATTCTCAGATCAAAGTCATCGTGACCGGAGATAAGAATTATACCGGATCGGGGATCGCGGAAGCGGTCTGCTCTGACTGATCCTCCGGATCGGCGTAGGTTTCCATTACCGTAAGAAAACGATCATAGCATTTTTCAAACGCATCGACTGCGGCCTCCGAAAACTGGGTGCCGCGGTTTTTTATGATCTCCTCTCTGGCCTCCTCCGGCTTCCAGGCCTCCTTATAACAGCGCTTGCTGGTCAGGGCGTCAAATACATCGGCGACAGCGACGATCTGACTGGAAAGAGCGATCTGCTCTCCCTTAAGATGCTTTAAATACCCCTTTCCGTCCCAGCGCTCGTGATGCTGTGTCGCAACCAGACAGGCCTCATGCATGGTCTCTCCCGGGACGTTTTTCAACATCATCTCCCCGAAGTATACGTGCTGCTTCATCTCGTTGAATTCTTCATCGGTCAGTCTTCCGGGCTTTTCCAGGATCTCATTGGGTATCATCAGCTTTCCGCAGTCGTGCATCATAGCGGCGATCCGAATACGGTGTACTGTTTCCTTATCGCAGCCCATACTTTCACAGATCAGGGCGGAATACTCTGATACGCGTCTGACATGGTGGCCGGACTGGCCGGATTTGCTTTCCAGGATCTCCGCAAAAGCCTGGATCAGCTTGTCCTGCGTTTCAAGAAGCTCCCGATTCAGCTTCTCTACCTCCGCCTGATGCTCCTTTGCCTCGTAGTTTTCCCGGTAGCCGCTGATTATGGTCTTTTCAAAGAACAGCTCCAAAAGCAGCATAAAGAAGGCCATTACCGAGCTCCAGGCATAGGTCTGTAAATATTCCGGGGACTCGGACAGAAGGATTCCCAAAAGAATATAGCGCTGATTCAGAAGGCCGATGACTAAGAAAAAGGTAAGGACCGTCGGGAGGATAAAGTGGATCCTCTGGATATAGCCTTCATGATCGATCAGGAAGGAATATTCTTTAAACAGGAGAATCCCCATAGCGGCGGACAGTACGATGGCCGTCAGGGTCTGCGTGATCCTCGCAGGCATATAATCCGCGATCACAGCTACGCAGATAAAGGAGCTGTAGAGCATATAGGAAAGGTCCTTCGCGTGGCCAAGGATCCGGCTATAGCACATCAGGCAGAAAATCAGAAGACCGATGGAGGTCAGGACCGCAAACGGGATCCGGATGAACAGAAAGACAGTTTCATTCTTCAGCCCGATCAGTGTCAGAAGATCGATCACAGCGCCCGCAAGCAATCTGCACCCCAGAATGAAACATAACGGAGAGACACCGATACACATCAGAGCTTTTCTGCCGATCCGTATGTGCTTTTGCATTCCCTCGGCATCAGAGGGCAGAGCGATGGGGATCTGTTTTCCCTCTTTTTCCGCAAGCCGCAGGGATACAGGATTCAGACCCTCGTCCCGTAGAAAAATATAGACGGAGATCGCAAGGAACAGAAGGGAGGGCAGGATAATGGCAAAGGAAAAGGTTTCCAAGATCAGAACAGACAGCATAGATAACTCCTTACATAAAGCTCAGGTCAAAGGGACGAAGCACAAGGATCATAACGACGACAAGGATCTGGAGTACAAGGATCACCGGCACTCCGACAAAAAACTTCGGCTTCGCCGTTTTATGATGAAAAACAAACATTCCAAGAAGGGCTCCGATGCATCCTCCGAACACAGCCAGAGAAAGCAGCGAGCCCTCTGAAATACGGAACCGGTTTCTCCTGGCTCTGCTCTTGTCGATACCGAAGCAGAGCAGGGCAAGGAGATTGACCGCCGCAAGATAGATCAGTAATATTTTCAGAGCTTCCATGAATTATCCTGAAAACATAAATCAATATTTATTTCTTCTCCTGCATCAGCTTCATAGCCCGAACCTTGCAGGAGAGTCCGAACAGATTGATAAAGCCGCTGGCATCCTTATGGTCGTACAGGTCGCCCGTCGTAAAGCTGGCGATCTCCGCGTCATAGAGAGAATAGGGAGAGGTCGTTCCGGCCTTGATGATATTGCCCTTGTAGAGCTTAAACTTAACTTCTCCGGTAACGTATTTCTGGGTACTCTCGATAAAGGCCTGTACCGCCTCCCGAAGCGGCGTGAACCATTTTCCTTCGTAGACGATCTGGGAGAGCTTTGCGCCCATATCCTTCTTTAATGCATAGGTATCGCGGTCTAAGATCAGCTCCTCCAACTGCTGGTGCGCTTCCATCAGGATCGTTCCGCCGGGGGTCTCGTAAACGCCTCTGCTCTTCATGCCGACGACACGATTCTCCACGATATCCACGATACCGATGCCGTGCTTTCCGCCGAGAGTATTTAACTCCCTTATGATATCGGAAACCTTCATTTCCTTGCCGTTAATACTCTTCGGAACACCCGCTTCAAAGGTCAGAGTTACGTATTCCGCCTCATCCGGCGCTTTTTCAGGGGGTACGGAAAGGACCAAAAGATGCTCGAAGTTCGGCTCCTTTGCGGGATCCTCAAGCTCCAGTCCCTCATGGCTGATATGCCAGAGATTTCGGTCTCTGCTGTAGCTGTTATCCGCGGAGAACGGAAGATTGATCCCATGGGCCTCGCAATACCGGATTTCCGACTCCCGGGAATCCATTGTCCATTTTTCGTCTCTCCAGGCGGCGATGATCTTCAGATCGGGAGCCAGTGCCTTGATAGCAAGCTCAAAACGGATCTGGTCATTCCCCTTCCCGGTCGCGCCGTGACAGATCGCCGCGGCATTTTCTTTTCTGGCGATTTCAACCAGCTTTTTTGCGATGACCGGTCTTGCCATAGAGGTCCCTAACAGATATTTATTTTCATATACCGCGTACCCTTTTACACAGGGCATGATATATTCTTCACAGAATTCATCCGTAACGTCCTCGATATAGAGCTTCGCGGCGCCGCTCTTTTTGGCTCTTTCTTCAAGACCGTCAAGCTCGTTACCCTGCCCGCAATCCACGCAGACGCAGATCACTTCATAATCATAATTCTCCTTTAACCATGGGATGATCGCCGTTGTATCGAGACCGCCCGAATAAGCTAATACTACCTTTTCTTTCATAATGCTCCTCCATATTGAAAAATCTGTATCTGCCAAGATACAAAAACTCTTCCGGCTCTGCCGAAAGCATGCTTACTATACACCAGAGCCCTGCGTAATGCAACCGTTTTCTGCATAAAAATAAAAGAAATTTCGAGTTTTATGCAGAAATAGTTGCATAATATGCATTTATGATGTAATATGATGCATAAATATTCATTATAGATCTGCGAGGATTGTATTTGCCCGGAAAATGATGTATGATAGTAACTCAGAGTTTTGAAGTCCGAAAAAAAACGGAAAACGGCGGTCGTCAGGGCACTTTTGTACCGTCGTTTGATGTGATATATAAAAAAGGAAGGAAAACATATGATTAAGGCGGGGATCATCGGAGCAACAGGGTACGCGGGAGAGGAGCTTGTACGGCTCTTACTTGCCCATAAGGAAACGGAGATCGTCTGGTACGGCTCAAAAAGCTATATCGACCAACGGTTTTGTGATGTCTATCGGAATATGTTCAAGCTGGTCCCACAGCGTTGTAAGGACGACGATCTGAAGGCTCTTTCAAAGGAGGCGGATGTCATCTTTACCGCTACGCCCCAGGGCTATCTTTCTTCGGTTCTGAAGGAGGAGATCCTGTCAAGCTGTAAGGTGATCGATCTGAGCGCCGATTACCGGATCAAGGACGTAGCTGTCTACGAGGAATGGTATAAGATCGAGCATAAATCCCCCCAGTTTATCAAGGAAGCGGTCTACGGGCTCTGCGAGCTGAACAGAAAGCAGGTAAAGACTGCCAGACTGATCGCCAACCCGGGCTGCTATACAACCTGCTCGATCCTTTCGATCTATCCTTTATTAAAGGAAGGACTGATCGAAAAGGATTCGATCATTATCGACGCGAAATCCGGTGTTTCCGGGGCTGGGCGAGGCGCGAAGGTCAACAATCTCTACTGTGAGGTCAACGAAAATATCAAAGCCTACGGCGTTCTGACCCACAGGCATACGCCGGAGATCGAAGAGCAGCTTTCCTATGCGGCAGGAGAACCCCTCCGGCTGATTTTTACGCCGCATCTTACCCCGATGAACCGGGGGATCTTAGTCACCGCCTACGCGAGCCTGAAAGCAAAGGATGGCAGGCTGCCTTCGGAGGAGGATATCCGAAAGGCCTATCAGAAATACTACGCGGAGGAATATTTTATCCGTATCCTCGATCCGGGAGTCTGTCCGGAAACAAGGTGGGTTTTGGGCAGTAATTTCTTTGATGTGAATGCGAAGGTCGATACAAGGACCGGCAGAGTCGTTATGATGGGGGCGCTTGACAATCTGGTGAAGGGCGCGGCCGGTCAGGCGGTCCAGAATATGAATCTGCTGTTTGGATTGAAGGAGACAGAGGGATTGACGATGATCCCGATGTTTCCGTAAGGGGGAAGTATGTCGGAGATTCTGATCCGCCCTATGACGGCGGAGGATTACAGTAAGGTAAGCAAGCTTTGGCATTCGATAAATGGCTTTGCGATTCGAAGCCTCGATGATTCAAGGGAGGGCGTAGAACGGTTCCTTCAAAGGAATCCGGGTTTAAGCGTCGTTGCGGAGACTGGGAGCGAATCTTCCCAAAACCGAAGGATCGTCGGATCGATCCTGTGCGGTCACGACGGAAGAAGAGGCTGTCTGTATCATGTCTGTGTCCATCCGGATTTTCGAAGGCAGGGGATCGGAACGAAGATGGTAGTCCTTGCCATGGAGTCTCTGAGGCGGGAGCGGATCAACAAGGTTTCTCTGATCGCGTTTACCAAAAACGATATCGGAAACGCGTTCTGGCGGCGGATCGGCTGGACCAGGAGAGAGGATCTGAATTACTATGATTTTGTATTGAACGAGGAGAATATCGTTCGATTTAACCAATAGAAGCTACAGAGGAGGAAGCAGATGAGCTACAAAAGCATTGAGGGCGGAGTGACCGCGCCTAAGGGTTTTCTGGCAGCAGGCGTTGCCGCTGGGATCAAATACAAGAACCGGCCGGATCTGATGTTGGTTTATTCCGAAGCGCCCTGTATCGTTGCCGGTACCTTTACATCCAATGTCGTAAAGGCGGCTCCGGTCAAATGGGACCAGAGGATCGTTGCGGCGGGGAAAGAGGTCCGGGCGATCGTTGCCAATTCCGGGATCGCGAACGCCTGTACCGGAGAGGACGGGCTTGAGATCTGCCGTCAGACTGCCGGATATGCCGCAGAGAAGTTAGGGATTTCGGAGGATGAGGTCCTGATCGGCTCTACCGGTGTGATCGGGATGCAGCTGCCGCTTGAGCGGATCAAAAGCGGACTCGATCAGCTGGTCCCGGCTCTGGCCGCGACGACAAAGGCGGGCAATGACGCGGAGCGGGCGATCATGACGACGGATACCGTTCCCAAGGAGGTAGCTGTGGAGCTGACTCTTTCCGGAAAGACAGTAAGGATCGGCGGTATGAGCAAGGGCTCGGGAATGATCCATCCGAATATGTGTACCATGCTTGCCTATATCACGACCGATGCCAATATTTCGAGAGAACTTTTGGCTGGATTGGTCAAGCAGGATATTGCTGATACCTTCAATATGATCTCGGTGGACGGCGATACATCGACGAACGATACCTGCCTTGTTCTGGCAAACGGTCTGTCGGAGGGGCCGGTCATAGATCAGAAGAATGAGGATTACGAAGCCTTTAAGGAAGCGCTGCACTACGTCAACGAAACCCTTGCAAAGAAGATGGCAAAGGACGGAGAGGGCGCGAATGCCCTGTTTGAAGCGAAGGTCCTTAACGCCGGAACGAAGGAGGAAGCAAGGACGCTTGCCCGTTCCGTTGTTTCCTCTCTTTTATCCAAGGCCGCGATCTTCGGGCACGATGCCAATTTCGGAAGATTTCTCTGCGCACTGGGCTACGCCGGTGTGGAGTTTGACCCGGAGAGAGTGGACCTTTACTTTGAGAGCCGGGCGGGGAAGTTACTCATCTTTTCCGACGGCAGGCAGGCGGAATACTCCGAGGAGAGGGCTACGGAGATCTTATCCGAGGATGAGGTGACGGTCATCGCCGATATGAAGCAGGGAACGGCAGAGGCCACAGCCTGGGGTTGTGACCTGAGCTATGAGTATGTTAAAATTAATGCGGATTACCGCAGCTAGGAAGAGAGGAATACCATTGGACGAAGAATTAAAGGACAGATTTGATCTGGATAAGATTTATAACAAGGCGGAGGTGCTGATCGAGGCGCTTCCCTATATCCGGGAATTCAACCGGAAGGTAATTGTGGTGAAATACGGGGGCTCCGCCATGTCGGATACCTCTCTGCAAAAGGACGTGATCAAGGATGTGGCGCTGTTAAAGCTGGTTGGCTTTAAGCCGATCGTCGTCCACGGCGGAGGGAAGGAAATCAGCCGCTGGGTAGGAAAAGTAGGAAAAGAGGCGGAATTTGTAAACGGCCTGCGGGTGACAGATGAAGAGACCATGGAGATCGCCGAAATGGTATTAAATAAGGTGAATAAGTCATTGGTCGCCATGGTAGAGGAGCTTGGGATCAAGGCAGCAGGCGTTTCCGGGGAGGACGGAGGACTGCTTCGGGTCAAGAAGAGGCTGTCGGACGGAAAGGATATCGGCTATGTCGGGACGATCACCGACGTAGATACGACGATCCTTAAGGATCTGTTAGAGGCGGATTTTCTGCCGATCGTTGCTCCGATCGGTTTGGACGGCCGCTTTGATACCTATAATATCAACGCCGACGACGCTGCCTGCGCTATCGCGAAGGCCATGGGCGCAGATAAGCTGGCCTTTCTGACGGATATCGAGGGAGTCTACCGGAATATGGAGGATCCGTCGACCTTTATCTCCAGGCTTACCGTTTCCGAGGCCAGAGATCTGATCGATATGGGCGTGATCGGGGGCGGGATGCTGCCCAAGCTGAACAACTGCGTCGACGCTATCGAAAACGGCGTGAACCGGGTCCATATCCTGGACGGGAGGAAGCCCCATGCACTGCTGCTTGAGATCTTTACCAAGAGCGGTATCGGAACCATGTTTTTTAAAGAGGACGCAAAGGAAGCATAATGGATAAGATGAATGAAACGATCCGTGAGGCCGAGGAGAGCCTCTTACATACCTATAACCGTTTCCCGGTAGTGTTCGATCACGGAGAGGGTGTCCGACTGTATGATACGGAAGGGAAGGAATATCTGGATTTCTGCGCCGGTATCGCTGTCCATGCCCTGGGCTATGGGAACAGGGAGTACGAGGAGGCGCTGACAGCTCAGTTAAAAAAGCTGACCCATACCTCCAATTATTATTATAACGAGCCTGCGGTCCGGGCGGCGAAAGCCCTTTTGCGGATCACGGGGCTTAGTAAGGTCTTTTTTACCAACAGCGGCGCCGAGGCGGTCGAGGGCGCGATCAAGGCGGCAAGGAAATACGCTTACTTGAAGGATCAAAAGACAGACCATGAGATCATTGCGATGGAGCATTCCTTCCACGGCAGGACCATGGGCGCGTTAAGCGTCACCGGAAACAGCGCCTACCAGGAGCCCTTTCTGCCTATGATCGGAAATATCCGCTTTGCGGCTTTCAATGATCTAAACAGCGTGAAAGCCCTGGTAAATGACAGGACCTGTGCCATCATTCTGGAGACGGTCCAGGGAGAGGGCGGGATCGTTCCTGCGACGAAAGAGTTCCTTAGCGGTGTCCGAGAGCTTTGCGACGAGAAGGGACTGCTTCTGATTCTTGATGAGATCCAGTGCGGTATGGGCCGGAGCGGAGAGATGTTTGCCTATGAGCTCTACGGGGTCCGGCCGGATATCGTGACCGTCGCCAAGGGGATCGGCTCGGGGATCCCGGTGGGGGCCTTTGTACTCTCAGAGGAGGTGGCAGAGCATTCCCTTAAAGCGGGAGATCACGGAACGACCTACGGCGGCAATCCGTTTGCGGCCTGCGCTGTGGAAACGGTGATTTCGCAGTTTGAAAAACTGAATCTTACGGAACGGGTAAAGGAAACCGGAAAATATCTCGGAGAAAGGCTTTCCGAGCTTGTAAAGGAATATGATTTTATTCGGGAGGCCAGAGGGGTCGGCCTGATGTGGGGGTTAGAGTTTGTTAAGGAAAAGCCGGTTTCCGAGGTCTGTAAGAGGAGCCTTGAAAACGGGCTGGTCTTAGTCTCCGCCGCGAGGAATACGCTTCGTTTCCTTCCACCCCTGATCGTAACAAAGCAGGATATAGATGAAATGATCGAAAAGCTGAGGAGATCGCTTTGAGCAGACGACAAAGGACGGTATCCGCGGTCCTTATTCTGGGACTGCTTGCCCTGATTCTTTATACGTCTCTGTTTACAGAGGACGCCCGCTTCCGGACGCTTGCCAAAGAGGAGGTCTACCGAAAGGATGATGATTCGCTTTTGCTCTGGTATACCGACGAGAGTCTGACGGATTATCTTGAAACGGAGGCTTTGCTGTTTCAGGGGGAGCACGGGGTCAAGCTGAGGACCAGGCTGGTATCCGGCGTAGAGCTTTTGGAGCAGATCAATCAGGCTTCGATCTACGAGGGCGAGGAAAGAGACGGAGAGGTTTTAGAGGCACCGGATCTGTATATCATTTCCCACGATAATCTGATGAAGGCCTACTATTCGGGGCTTGCGACTCAGATCAACGACGCGGATACAGCCATCATCCCCGCAAATTATCCCAATACCGCGATCCAGGCGGTGACCTGCGGGGGAAATGCCGTAGCCTATCCCTTCTATTATGAAACCAATTTCCTTCTCTATAATAAGACCTTTATGGCCAATATCGCCAAGCAGAAGCTCGAGGATGAAACGGTCTATATGGAGAGCCTTGCGGACGAGGAGGTCCCGCCGGAGGAGGAAACAGTGGCGGAGATCGCGGAGGTCTCCGAGGAAGAGGTACAGGAGGCGGTGGACGCTTTGGCAGCTGAGGAGGATCAGGATCCCATGGGGGAGGAGAGCGCGACCTCGGATCCTGCGGTCTTAGAGCGGCTTTCGACCATGATCCCCTCGACGATCACGGATATCACGACCTTTGCGAACAACTACGAAGCTCCGGATACGGTCGAGGCGGTCTTTAAATGGGACATTACCGATGTCTTCTATAATTATTTCTTTGTAGGGAACTATATGGATGTCGGCGGGCTGAACGGAGATGACAATACGATCTTAAACGTATATAATCAGCAGGCGGTCGACTGTATGAAGGTCTATCAGGCCATGAACCAGTTCTTTTCCATCGACCAGGCGGATGTCTCCTACGACGCGATCCTCAACGAGTTTATTCAGGGAAAGCTGGTTTTTACCGTAGCGACGACGGATGCCATCGCGAAAATGGAGCAGGCGAAGGCCGAGGGAGAGTTTACCTATGATTATGGGGTCGCGATGCTGCCGGATGTCAGCACGATCCTGAAATCCCGAGGAATGTCGGTGACCAATTCCATCGCGGTCAACGGCTATTCCGATCAGAAGGAGTTAGCGACCGTCATTGCGCATTATCTTGCTTATACCAAGGCGGATAATCTGTATAAGAAGGCAGGAAAGATCCCCTGCAGGAAGTATATCTCCTTTGACAATGACGAAATCGCAAATGTGTTTGAAGAATATGAGAAGTCGGTTCCGCTGCCGAAGATGGTCGAGGCGACGGATTACTGGGTCCAGCTTGAGATCGCCTTCGGGCGGGTCTGGAACGGCGAGGATCCGGATATTGTATTAGCGGAGCTTGCGGATATTATCGGAAGTCAGATAGACGAGCTGGATTATCACGTTCCGGTTCAGGAGCAGGTTACAGTGGGGTTATGATATGAGAGTTTTGGTGATCGGCGGCAGCTATTTCCTGGGCAGGGCGTTTGTGATACAGCTTTTGCAGGATAAGTGGAGTAAGCGCCCCGGGCAGGTGGAGATCATACTGCTCAACCGGGGGACAAGACCCTCGCCCGATGGTGTAGATAAGGTTTATAAGTTCGACCGGCATAATGCGGAGGGGCTTTCCCAATGCCGCCTTAAAGGCTCGCATTTTGACGCGGTGGTGGATTTCTGCGCGTATAATTCCGGAGATATCGAGGGTCTGGTAAGCGGCCTTGGGATCACCTTTACACAGTATATTTTTATCAGCACCTGTGATGTTTATGAGCGGTTTACGGGAAAAGAGCTGGATGAGGATTCCGCCTTTGAGACCAGGGAGTTTCCGGGGGAAGAGGGAGCCTATATCACCGGAAAGGTCCATCTGGAGAAAGAGCTTGTTAAGGTCTGCGAAAAGGCAGGAAGCCATTATACATCGATAAGACCCGCGATGATCTACGGCCCCGGCAACTACGCGCCGAGAGAGGGGATCTATTTCAACTGGATCGCAAAGGCCGGCCAGATCCTGCAGCCCTTTAACGCTACCGGGTATTTTCAGTTAGTCTATGTGGAGGATGTCGCGAAAGCGATCTTCCTGGTCTGCGGAAACAAAGCCTGTTTCGATAAAGCGTATAATGTCGGAGGGATCGAGCTTCAGAGCTACTTTACCTTCCGAAGCGCGCTTCTTCGTGCCGTTCCGGTCAAGTTCCATACCGTCTATATGACGGTGGAGGAGATCGCAAAAAAGAACATTGACCTTCCGTTTCCGTTACTTGAGGAGGAGAGCGAAACCTATCTCGGAGAGCGGATCGTCGAGCTTGGCCTGGACTATACGGAGCTTTCCCAGGGGTTGAAAAAAAGCTGGGATTACTTTATTGAGACGGAGGCGCAGTAACTGCTACCAAAGATATATCTCACAACTGTCCGGGTTTTCCGGGCAGTTTCTTTTTGTCACACTTTTGTCACATTTGCATCATTTTTTCATCAAAAATAAGGCTTACTATCTGTACCATAAGGTGATGGGAGAACAGATAAATCGCGCGAAGATGAAATGAAAACAAATATTCCCGTCAGGGATGATAAAAAAGAAAGAGAGGGCAAGTACCATGTATGATCCTTATGAGTATGACAGAGATTATGAAATGAAGAATGAAGAACAAAAAGAAGAAGCTCCCGTGATGGAGACAGAGGAATCAGATCAGAAGGAAACTTCCTGTTCTGCGGAGCCTTTGCAGTACGGATATGACCGCTATGAAAAGGCGGAGCAGAAAACAGATAAAAAGGCTGAGAAGAAGGCCGTAAAGAAGGCTAAGACTAAGAAAGCAGGCGGCGGAAGGCTCGGAGTAGCGATCGCCTGCGGACTGTTATTCGGAGTTTTCGCTGCCTCCGCGTTCCAGGTGACAAATTATTTCGGCAGCAGGCTGGAATCCCGACTGAATACTACGTCAACGGTAAGTGCGGTAACGCAGACCCCGGCTCTTTCGGGAAACACCGGAACGGTTAAGGAAGTAAACCGGGTAAACGAAGGGCTGATCAAGACAGCAACCGAATATAACGGAGAGACACTGAACGTGATCTATGATGTGACCGAGGTAGTTGAAAATGTGATGCCTTCGATCGTATCGATCACAAATAAGGGAGTCCAGGAAGTCCGGATGATGTACGGCGGAAGTATGCAGTACGAAAGCGAGAGCGCCGGCAGCGGGATCATTCTCGGAGAGAATGACACGGAGCTTCTGATCATGACGAATAACCATGTCGTCGAGGGCGCAAAGGAGCTTTCGGTAGCCTTTATCGACGAAGAGGTTTATGCGGCGACGGTAAAGGGAACTGCTCCGGATGACGACCTGGCGGTAATCGCGGTCAAGAAAGAGGATATCAAGGACAGTACGATGGAGAAGATCGCCATTGCGGATATCGGAAATTCCGAGACCTTAAAGCTCGGGCAGCCCGTTGTAGCCATCGGAAACGCTCTGGGCTACGGCCAGTCGGTAACCGCAGGTATTGTTTCGGCTTTAAACCGTGACGTTACGATTGATAATACCGAATACAACCTGATCCAGACAGACGCAGCAATCAACCCCGGAAACAGCGGCGGCGCCCTGTTAAATCTTCAGGGACAGGTCGTCGGAATTAATTCCGCTAAATTTGCTTCTGCTCAGGTAGAGGGTATGGGCTTTGCGATCCCGATCTCTGACGCGATGCCGATCTTAGAGCAGCTGATGAACCGTGCCACCAGAGACAAGATCGACGAGGATGAACGCGGATATCTCGGAATCGCAAACAATATCGATCTGCCGAAGGACTATGCGGATGCGCTGGGGATCCCGACCGGTGTTTATATCACCGAGGTCATCAAGGATTCGCCGGCAGAAAAGGCCGGACTGTTAAAGGGCGATGTGCTTAAGAAGTTTGACGGGATCGCCGTTTCCGATATGACGAGCTTAAAGGAGCAGATGCAGTATTATAAGGCCGGCGAAAAGGTAGAGCTTCTGATCCTTCGGTCGGATGACGGAGAATATAAGGAAAAGACCGTTGAGGTGACCCTCGGGACCAAGGATGTTCTGGGCGACGACGCGGATACAAGCGATCAGAACTCTGACAGCAAGGATAGCAAGGATAAGGACAAGAAAGAGATCGAGGATTATGTAGAGGAGAAAGATAAGGATCAGGACAATCAGCAAAATAAACAATACGAGTTCAGCTTTGATCCTTTCAGCTTTTTCGGGTTCTGAGAATAAAATAACAACGTTATAATTGAATATTGAATGAGATAACAGGGCTTCCGGATAGATCGGGAGCCCTGATTTTCGTTATTTTGCACAAAGCATTTCGGTTGTTTTGTCAAAAATAAGTGGTAAAATAGAGTTGTCCATAGCGGGGTCCAGGAACGGAGCTAAGGATGAAAAAAAGAAATATGGCAACAGTGGCGGGATGGATGGCTGTCTTGCTTTTGAGCCTGTCCGCCTGTGGGAAGAACCGGGGAGAAGAGATCCTGCTTCCGACCCTGTCCGAAGATGCCTTGGAATCTGTAAAGAAAGAAGCTTTCTTAAAGGAGCCGGCAGACGAGACCGAAGCGTCCCTGGAGGATACGGGAGAAGCTATAAGGAAGGCAGAAACGACGACGGTCTATATCTGCGGAGAAGTCAAAAAGCCCGGTGTTTACGAGCTTCCAGAGGAGAGCCGGATCGTTGACGCGTTGATTGCCGCGGACGGATTTACGGAAAACGCCGCAGGGAACTATCTGAACCAGGCGGCGCCGCTTTCGGACGGAGAGATGATTTACGTCCCCTCAAAGGAGGAGCTTTTAAGTGACGGTATGGCGGCCGGAGGAGCTTTAGTAGCGGCCGGTTCAGGCCAGAGTACAGTCCCTGAAAGCGGAGGCCTTGTAAATATCAATACCGCGGATAAGGCGCAGCTTATGACCATCACCGGAGTCGGGGAGGCTAAAGCAGAGACGATTATTGCCTATCGGGAGGAAAGCGGGAGCTTTCGCTCGATTGAGGATATTATGAATGTCCCGGGGATCAAGGAAGGGATGTTCAATAAGATAAAGGATCAGATCTGCGTAAAATGATATGTCTGGGAAAATACTGATCGTAGATGATGAAAAGCTGATCGTTAAAGGCTTAAAGCTGAGTCTGGAGCAGGACGGAATGGAGGTCTTCTGTGCCTATGACGGCCAGGAGGCTCTTTCCATGATACGATCGGAGAGCTTTGATGTCGTGCTCCTTGATGTCATGCTTCCAAAGCTGACCGGGATCGAGGTCTGTAAAGCTGTCCGGGAGTTTTCTGACGTTCCGATCATTATGGTCACAGCCCGAGGAGAAGACGAGGATAAGATCGCGGGACTTGAGACCGGAGCGGACGACTATGTGACCAAGCCTTTTAATCTCGGAGAACTGAAGGCGAGGATCAAGGCAGTGTACCGCCGGACGAGGAAGGATGCGAAAGAAGCTCCGGCAGGGAAAGAAAGCCGGATCCGCCTGGATAATGAGGGAAAGCGGCTGTTTATCGATCAGAAGGAATATGATCTTACCTCCAAGGAATATGAAATTTTAAAGATTCTTGTAAATAACCCCGATACCGTGTACAGCAGAGAAAAGCTCTTAAAGCTGGTCTGGGGGGAAACCTATGTGGGAGATGCCCGAACGGTTGATGTACACGTCAGGAGACTGCGGGAAAAGATTGAGGAGAATCCCAGTGATCCGCAGATCGTAAGAACTAAGTGGGGTGTTGGATACTACGTTAAAAATTAAAAACTATATCGTCAATTTCAGATTTTTGCGAAGCCTGAGGTTTCGTATCTTTGCGATCGTCTGTCTGGTCGGGATCCTGCCATGCTTTATTTTAAGCGAGCTGCTGATCGGAAGCTATGAAAAGCATGCGGTGGACCACCGGATGAGCGAGGTACAGCATCAGTGTACCGTTCTGGCAGATCATCTTTTTACCTATGATTATCTTTACGATACCGGAAACGATATCGTCAATACGGAGCTGGACGAAGTGACCAATATCTATGACGGGAGGATTATGATCATTGATTCGGAGCTTCGCGTGATCAAGGATACTTACTCCATTTCCCAGGGAAAATATATGATCGCGGATGAGGTCGTGCGCTGTCTGAACAATAAGGAAAGTATCTCCAATTATGACGAACGGAATAATTATATCGAGATGATCACTCCCATCGTTGACAGTGAGGAGGGCGACATTGTCGGCGTCATGTTAACGAGCGTCAGCACAGAGGCCATTGCCGCTACGCAGAGAGTATTAGGGATCCGGGTACAGTATTTTCTGATTGCTCTGGTAGTCATCGTTCTTACGATCTCGGTCATTGTCTCAAAGATGCTGATTCGGCCGTTTTTGAATGTATCTCTGGCTATGAGCGAGGTAAGGGAGGGCTTTACCGCGGACCGCCTGATGCTTCCGAATTATCTCGAGACCGAGGTTCTTTCGGAGGCCTTTCTGCATATGGTTTCGGAGCTGAAAAAATTAGAGGATTCCAGGCAGGAATTTGTCTCAAACGTATCCCATGAGCTGAAGACACCGATCACCTCCATCAAGGTTCTTGCGGATTCTCTGAATATGCAGGAGGAGGTCTCCAATGAGACCTACCGGGAATTTATGCAGGATATCGCTCTGGAGGTGGATAAGGAAAATAAGATCATCAACGATCTGATGACGTTAGTAAAGCTCGATAAGTCCGCCGGAACGCCTTTGAACCGGGAAAGCGTGAATATCGAGGAAATGTTAGAGGAGATCTTAAAGAGCGTGCATCCTATCGCGGATCAGAAGGGGATCGAGCTGATCCTTGAAGTGATCCGGCCGGTGGTCTGCGCCGTCGATCAGGTCAAGCTCTCGTTCGCTGTGACGAATATTGTAGAGAACGCGATCAAATATAATATCGAAAAGGGCTGGGTACGGGTGAGTCTGGATTCGGAGCCCTCTTTCTTTACGATCGTGATCGCGGATTCGGGGATCGGGATCCCTGAGGAGGAGCAGACGCATATTTTCGAGAGGTTTTACCGGGTAGATAAGTCCCATTCGACAGAAATCGACGGAACGGGACTGGGACTGGCGATTTCCCGGGATGCTGTCCTTTTACATAACGGAGCGATCAAGGTCGAGAGTGAGCCCGGCTCCGGGACGGTATTTACGATCAAGATCCCGAGGTGATTCTTTTATGAGAAAAGACAAAATGACCCATATCAAAAGAATATCTTTGAATCTGCTGGTCTGCTTCCTCACCATGGTTTTGACTTCCTTCCTGTCCGGCTGTGCGCTTTCGACCCCGGAAAGCAACTTCTCCTTGTTTTATTTAAATAAGGATATCACGACGGTTGTGGAGAGACCCTATATGCTGACCTCTGTAAAGGATGAGGATAAGGTTGCGGAATGTCTGGAAGCGCTTTCGACGAATCCTTCGGATGTAGAGGTACTGAACCCGATCAGGGATAACGTCGGGGTGAATGGATTTATGTATTCGGAGGAAGGGATCGTCAACATCGACTTTGACAGCGGTTATTTTCAGGCGGGAACGGTAGAGGATATCCTTCGGAGAGCGGCGGTCGTACGAACGCTCTGCCAGATCGGGGGCGTGGACGGAGTCCGCTTTTCCGTTGACGGTGCCGAGATCACCGACAGCAAGCTGAATCCCATCGGTATTATGACAGCGGATATGTTTATCAATAACGAGGGAAAGCAGATCAATACCTACGAGAAAACGACGATCACGCTGTATTTCGCGGACGAAAGCGGGACGATGCTGATAAGGACCGCTGAGAATGTCGCCTACAGCAGCAATATCGCTATGGAACGAATCGTTATGGAGCAGCTGATTCGCGGTCCGCTCTCCCAGGGAAAATACTATGCGACCATTCCGGCGAATGTTTCGATTTTAAGTATAACGACAAAGGACGGGACCTGCTATGTCAGCCTGTCCAATGCCTTTCTTATAAAGGTCGGCAATGTCTCTGATGAAGCGGTGCTCTATTCGATCGTGAATTCTCTGACAGAGCTCCCCAATATCAATAAGGTCCAGATCATGATCGACGGCGAGACCGAGATCTCCTTCGGCGACCACAGCTATCTGAATACGCCGTTGGAGCGCTATCTGGATATTGTCAAATAGTAAAATACATATTTTCGTATGCCCTCAGTAACAGGTGCTTCGAGCTGTATTGAAAAGATACGTCAAATATAGCATTTTCCGATTCAGTAATTCTGCAAATCTAAAGTATCTGCGAAAGATACGTTCTTTTATCATTCAGGAGACAGAATGTATTTCAAACGTCCTATGTGCGTGCTCTGCCTCTGCTTTGTATTTCTGTTCTTGATTTTCGCCCGTCTTTTTCCCCCGAAGGAGGCAGCAAAGCGTTTCTCAGAAAGCATAGCTTCAAAAGAGGTCACGGTATACGGAAGACTGTATAAGCTGGAGCACAAAAATTACAGCACAGTTCTTTATCTCAGGGATATTTCCCTTCTTTCCGGCAATACAGGCGAAAGTGCCCTCGTACAAGCCTCCGGTTCCGGAGAAAAGGTTCTTTCCTGCGAGGGACTTTTAGCGTATCTTGCCGATTCCAAGGAGGAAGCCTCGCTTCATATCGGCTGCTTTCTACTTTTACGCGGGGAATATTCGCCCTTCGACGAAGCTCAGAATGCGGGCAATTTTGACGCAAAGCAATACTACGCGATCCGGCGAATCTACGGTCGGGTGAAAAAAGCAAGGATCCAGAGAGTTTCGGAGGACTATTCCAAAATCGGAGATATGTTGTTTCGAGTAAAGGAAAGAACAAAGGGAGTTTTTTTTGACTACCTGGATGAAGCAGAGGCCGGAACCCTGACC
>JAFSXN010000044.1 GCA_017444015.1 Lachnospiraceae bacterium
CACGGTAACATATGGTCCGTCATATTCGGCAAACGGATTCGAAGATCCGCTCTCACTTACCTTTACAATCAGCTTACAGCCACCGTCACCGGTATTTTTGACAGATGCGGAATCTACCATTCCCTTATCGACGATCTTCCAGTTCGTCACCTTTACCTTTGTCGCATTCTTCGAATCCGCGTTTACCATTTTATAAAGATAAAAGGTCTTATCGGACTGCTTGACATAGTAGATAATCTGATCCTTCTTGTTTTTATCCTTATCGCCGTCATCCTTGATAACGGTTTTTCCATCGTTATCGTTTCCATCGCCGGGCGTGATCGTAATAGGCCTCTCATCGAACCCGGATTTTTTCTTCTTCGATGGTGTCGGTTCCGGCGTGGGCTCGGGAGTGGTTGTTGGCTCAGGCTCCGGTGCCACAGTTGGCTTCGGCGCTTCCGTCGGTTTCGGGGTTTCTGTCGGCTTCGGCGTTTCCGTTGGCTTCGGCGTCTCTGTCGGCTTCGGCGTTTCCGTTGGTTTCGGGGTCTCTGTCGGCTTTGGCGTTTCTTTCGGTTTTCCTTCTGTCGTGATCGTATTCGTCTTTATGGTCATATCTCCGGAAGCGCGCATGGTATTTCCCTTGACATCGTTGATATCGCCTCCGACAGCGATCGTCCCCGCTGACATAACAGAGGAATTGAAGCTCTTTGCTTCCATGCTTCCGCCGACGATGAGCTTATCCTTCGGATCCTCCATCTTAACCCAGCCATAAACCGCCTTGGGAGTCCCGTCGGTATCCTTTTCCGTACTCTCAATGAGATAGTCGCCGTCGATCTGAAGCGTCCCCCCTGTAAAGTAGATCGCGGGATCGAGATGACGGAAGCTTCCGGTAACATGAAGTGTCCCGCCGTTTAAGGTCAGATCCGCCATAAGCCCCTCTACATTTCCGTTGATGGTCATCGATTTTCCGTTCAGATCCAGCTTGTTCCACATCTTTTCCACCGGACCAGCGATCGTTACGTTTTCCGTGAGCTGATTTACGCCAAGCGTTTTAAACTGCACCTTTTTATTATAGGTACGGATCGTCTGGAAGCAGGCGGAGCTTCCCGCAAACTCTACTACCTGTTTTGTTGCGCCGCCGTGAAATTCTGCTACGTTCTTTTCACTGCAGCGGATGGTATTCCCCTTATGATCGGTCACATTTCCGTTAAAGCTCAAGATTCCGGCACTCATTACCGAACTATTATAGCTCCTGGCTGAAAAATTACCGTATACCGTAAGCTTATCCTTGTCGTCAACCATCTTCATCCAGCCGTAGGAGGGCTTTGGTGTGCCGTCCGCTTCCTTTTCGGTACTCTCAATATAGAAGCTTCCATTAACGGTAAGCTGCCCCTTGTTAAAGTAGATCGCAGGATCCACCAGATGAAGATCCTTCGCTACGGTCATCAACCCGCCGTTTAAATCTATATCTGCGGATACCTTTTTTACATTCCCGCTAAAGAACAGGCTATGTCCGTTTAAGTCTATCTTATTCCAGATATCCTCCACGTCCCCGCCTATGGAAATGTCTCTTGTCAGTCTTCTTATGCCAAGCTGCTTGAATTTCGCGTTACCACCACATTGTACCGACTCAAAGCAGGCTGAAGAGCTCTGAAGATCCACCACTTGATCAAAACCGTTAAAAACCGCCAGATTATCCCCGCTGCATCGGATCGTATTGCCTCTGTAATCCGTCACATTTCCCTTAAACTCCATGGTTCCGTTCGATAAAACAGAGGAGTTATAGCTTCGTGCGTAAAAGCTTCCGTAAACTTTAAGCTTATCTTTGGCATCCTCCATCTTCATCCAGCCGTAAGAGGGCTTGGGCGTCTTCCCGTCCGTGTCCTTCTCCGTTCCCTCTATCCGGAAATCCTTCCATATCTCAAGGGTTCCCTTCGTAAAGTAGATCGCCGGATCTACCAGCCTGAAATTACCGACCACATTAAGATGTCCGCCGTTTAAGGTGATATCGGAGGATACCTTTTTGACGTCTCCGTGTATCTCCAGGGTTCGTCCGTTAAGATCCAGCTTATTCCAGATATCCTCCACGTCTCCCACAAGATAGACGTCCTGAGTCAGCTTATTGATTCCGAGCTGCTTGAAGCGGACGCTCTGGTGGTTAGGTGTCGATACGGTCTCAAAGCAGGCGCTGGAGCTCTGCAGATCGACAACCTGCCCGCCCAGGCCGCTGAAAACCGCTTTATGGTCGGCACTTCCCCGGATGGTATTGCCCCTATAGTCCGTGACGTTTTTCTTAAATTCCATCGTACCTGCGGAAAGTACCGAGGAATTAAAGCTCCTTGCGGAAAAATTCCCCTTAACAAGCAGATAATCCTTCGGATCCGCCATCTTGAGCCAGCCGTAGGAGGGCTTGGGCGTCTTTCCGTCCGTATCCTTTTCAGGACTTTCAATCGCGTAATTTCCGCCAACCTCAAGTCTTCCCTTATTAAAGTAGATCGCGGGATCCACCTGGTCAAAGTTCCCGGTAACGACAAGCTTTCCGCCGTTTAAATCGATATCGGAGCTGACCTTCTTAACGCTTCCGTTGATCGTCAGGGTATGACCGTTCAGATCCAGCTTGTTGCAGATATTTTCCACATCTCCATAGATCGAAACGTTCGCGGTAAGGGTATTGACACCGAGCTGCTTAAACTGTACGCTGCTCGCGTCAGTGGTAAAGGACTGGAAATACGCACCGTTCTGCAGATCCACCACGATCCTCTTCTTCGCAAAGGCAAAATGAACCTTATGGGATCCGCTCGCCCGGAACGTATTGCCCTTGTAATCGGTAACATTACCGGAAAACTGCATCGTTCCTGCGGAAAGCGATGAGGTATTATAGCTTCTCGCCCAGAAATCGCCGGAAACGGAGATCTTATCTGCGTCCTTATCCATTTTGATCCAGCCGTAGGAGGGCTTCATGACCCCGTTTTCCTTTTCCGTTCCTTCGATATAATAGTTTCCGCCGACGGAAACGAAGCCACCGTTTACATATAGGGCGGGATCCACCTGATGCAGATTTCCGCTTACATATAATTTGCCGCCCTCCAGATCAATGTCCGACTTCATAAGGACATCGCCGGAAACAGAGAGCTGGTTTCCGTTCAGCTTAAGGCTTCCCTCTACGACCAGATCTCCCTGCACACTGGCATTCCCGCTCAAGGTCATGCCCTTTGTCAGCGTCGTTGTTTTCCGTCCGTTTACCGTCTCGCTCTTCACCCCGGAAACGTCCAGCGCATATACCTGTCTGGGATTCGCAAACAAAACAACCGCTGCCCAAAGCATAACTGTAAGTACAAGCCATTTTCTTGTAAACCCTCTCGTTTTACTCTCTTTCATTTTTCTTTCTGCCTCCTTCCAGTATCTTATTTGCAAGCTGTCACGCTATCATAATGTTTTTTTATAGTATTCTGATCGGTTTCATAATCCTTCCCCTGTTCTTTACGGCATATCCTCTTCATACAAAGGATTGGGTCTGGGGCGATTAGCCAAAGCCTTCTCCTTTTCTAACTGTTCGTAATACGCATCGGCTTTCTCTGTCCAGGTAAATTCATAGATATTTCTCATCTTTGTCTCCCCGCTTAAGCCGTCCTGCGTATCGTAGACGATATACAGCTTTTCTCCTTCCTTCTTACCCTTCGGGAATTTCGCAGTCGGACAGAAAATATACTCTGTCTCAAGGGAATCCTTATTCCCGATCCTGTCGCGGCCATAAGTATTTCTTCCGAAATACTGCATTTCATAGGTATCGTCCGGATCTGAGCCGCCCTTTGTAAAATACTGCCGGATCGTTACCTTCTGTCCGAAGGGATCGTTCCCTTTTTCTTCTATATCCGCAAAATAAAAGGCACCGAAAACTTCTCCGGGCGTATGAGACGCGTCAAAATGGAGCCAATACCATTTTAACACAGGCGCACAGGTCTCCCCCGCCTTATAGGAATCCGCGAAGTCAGAGCAGTTTATATTAAAGGCAACCGTTTCCCCCATGCAGTTATGAAAGGGAAGCCTGGAATAATTGGCTTTTTTCACAACATCAAAGCTGAATACGAAGGCTTCCGGGTTCTGTCCATGCTGCGCCGAGATCTCAAAGGGGTCTTCTGTTCTCGTTTCAATGGAGGGCTCGAGATATCTCTCATCCGTCTTTTTCCAGCGAAACTCCTGAAGGGTTCCCACATCCTTACCTTCAACAGCAAAACATCGGTCGGAAGCAAACAGCAAAAAAAGTGTCGCAAGCCCCGCCGTCATGATCATTTTTAAAAGCCTGTTTCTCATAGTCAATCCCTCCCGCCGCTTCTACCGTTTTCCCAGACACTGAATCAGTCGTACATCGGCGGATTATAGACCCATTCGGTTACGGGCCCTTCCTGCCAGGTGTATTCATAAATATCGTACATCCGGATATCTCCCGCGATCGTATCCATCAGACCATAGACCAGATACATCTTTTCCCCATCTGCTTCTCCGTTCGGAAAGCTTCCTTCCAGACTTGTATACGCATATTCAGTATAATCTGCTCCACCCTCCGCCCGGGTCTGTCTCCATGACATTCTTTCTTCTCCGGGGGAGAAAGTCTGAACCTCCTCCGCCGGATAGCCTCTTGAAAAATACATGCGGGGCGTTATCTTAACCCCATATTTCCCGGTTCCGAATTCAACATCACAAAGAGCCAAAGAACAGATCACGTTCCCGGGGGTATGCGGTTTATCCGTCTTTTTGAATATCGTAATATCCTCTCTGAAAAAACCTCCGGCGTAATATCGACCGGAAAAGCCCGGCTCCGGTATGGCTAATTCCTTTACCTCTCCGGTGCAGTCATGCCCCTCTGTTTCACTGATATTAACCTTAACGGTGAAGGTATAGACGATCTCCTGTCCGTCAAGCCCCCTGCGCTCTGCCCTGACATCAACGTCAGGATTGGCTGTGTTGACCTTATCGTCCCCCACATAGATGATATCCGTCAGATCCCAGCAGCCGTCATAAACATTCGCCATATAATCGGGATCGTTTTCATAATCCTCATCCGTCCAGATCACCTCATCCCCATCATAGGGTTCGTTGATCCAACTATATTCATAAACATCGCGAGCCCGGACCGATCCGTTTTCCCCATCGGAAATATCTATGACAATATAGATCTTATCCCCCTCCGAGATCATACGCGGGAAATACCCCGAGGCATCCCAGAGCTGTTCATCCTTAAGATTTGGCTTATCATGCCCTCTGTTCCACTCTCTCTCCCATTCGGTTCCCGGCACATTATTGATATCCGTCGCATAATCGAGCGTTCCAACCCGTTTGGAAAAATATTTAAGCACTGTTACCTTCTGCCCGAAAGGGTCGTCCCCAGGCTCTATGTCGGCAAAATACAGGGAGCAGTACATCTCCCCCGGAGAATCGGGTGCGTCCAATGTATAGGAGAAGCCCCAGCTTGCCCGACATAAATCGCCGGCGGAGAAAGTCTGATCCATGGAAAAATACCGGTAGCCGATAGTCGTATGCTCATATTCAAACAGGACCTTATCCCAGCTGTCCTCCGGGCGGGAGACCTTAAGCTCCTCATCCCCGATTTTTGAGGACGTATCACGTGGATCGAGCCGGGCATAGTCTGTCCTTTGCCAGTACCCGTTTTGTTTATCAGCATTCACAAAAGGCTTCTGGTTAAAAACCCTGACTGTCTCCGCACCCTCGATACCGGTTTCGACCTCCCGGATCGTTACATCATCCTGAAGAGCCTTAGCATTCTGCTTTGGTTCATTATCATCACCAACAGGGACATCCACACATCCTGTCAGAAGGAATACCATAGCGGCAGCGGCCATGCACACGCACCGTAACGCTGTAATCCTGAAAAAATCTTTACTCATTCGTTTCTCCTGTCGTAAGTATACAGATCATCAATTACAGATCGTATACACATCGCTCATTTCGTCGCCTCTCCAGTTATTTCGTCAGATCTATCGCATCCCCGAATATGTCGTCATACCCCTTACCGGTTTTTCGGTTGATCACATACCAGGCTGAGGTTGCGGTATGGTTTCCCACGTTCTCATAGAGATGTATCGTCACCTCATCTCCCTCTGTGCTGTCAACCTCAGCGATCGGAGGACGGTAATTATTATGCTTTTGATAATAATCCTGCGCCATTTTGCAGAGCTCGGCATTCGTATAGCCGGAAGCGATTTTTTTTGTACCAGAGCCGCCAGCCGCCTGTGTCTTCGTACCTGACGCCGGAGCCTTGCTCTCACCCGCCTGAATAAACTTGATATTGTTCTTTTCATACTGATTCAGGCTTTTCTCAATCTCGCTGTCGGAGGCCCCGGTCGGCCTGTACCATGTCTTACCGTTAAAATACGACTGAAGAGCGCTGTCTTTAAATTTTCGTCCATGGCGGGCGTATATTTCATTTCTTCCGATCCGAAGTGTCTCGGCATCCAGACCGGCAATATCCGCGTTTGTCAGATTACGCGTATTACTTTCCGGAAATATATACTCACCCGCCCCCTTTGTTTCCAGATCGGGGAGATTAGAGATAAAGCAATAGGCAGCACCGTCCTTTGTAAAGCTTACCTCGTATTCACAGTCCGCGTTCTCGCCCCACCAGTTGTTATGCTCGTACCGCACCGTATAAACCCCGTCCTGTACATAACCCGATTTCACCGTGACCTCGATCTGATTAGTATCTCCATGCTCAAATACATATACATCGCTGCTATTCAGGTAAACCCAGTCAAGGGGATTTCGCATCCTTGAATAGGAAAGCCCTGTCGTTTTCCTGACATAATCCTCCACATCCGAAGCAGCAAGAATAGTCAGATCCGCGATAACCTCCCTGTTCCCTGTTTTCTTCAGATATGCTTCCTCGATCGCTTTAGTCCACCTGGCCTCCTTTAAGCCGGCACCGTTATAAAATACTTCATCCCAGTCGATATATTTTGGTTCATCATAATCAGAAAGCAGGAACCCATAATAATCCAGACTGTTCAGGTCTTTCTCAATGATGCCAAGCTCTCTTTTGGTCAGAGCCCCATCCTCATGTACTTCCTCATTTTTTTCAGAGGCCTTTGCCTTGGATGACGTCAGACCGGTCGTCCTTGCCGGTGCCGAAAAGCCGGTAAGCAAAACACCAAGACTCAAAACTAAAAGTACAACAGAATACCTCATGATTAACCTCCTTACCTGGTCTGCTGGGAGACCCCTTTGATATTATTCAATGCCCAGTCTTCGTTATCTACCGTTACAACACTGCTGCAGTACGGACACTTCGCAGTCTGATTGATATTGAGCGGGGCGCCGCATTTCGGGCAGGCAACAGTCTTAAACGCATTCCCGCCCGGGTCTTCTGTCTGTACACCTGTTTTCCGGCAAATATCCCACTCGTACTCCATAAATTTCTCCTGCGTTCTGCTGCCGGATATGACCCGCGGCTCAGCCTTATTACCATCACCGGATTCCCCTGGATCAAAGATCTCATAATCTATGAGTCGGGTCTTGAGCCTCACTACGATATGATCAAGCCCTCCCTCCTGATAGAAGCCCTTAAGCTTAACCTCAAGCACGGCGATCCGTTCGGTACAGGGGATAATGTGGCTCCTCCACTTTTCTGCAAGCTGCCGCTCGCTCTGGTTGTAGAAGCCGTCCGTCAGATAAGGTCTGAGGCTCTCCAGATTCCTCTCATGCCATGCATCCTGAAGCTGTAAATACAGATTGGAAAGACGCTCGCGAAGAGCCGCCTCCTTAAAGCCAGGATCCAGTGTCTTATACTCCGAGATCGGACGAAGAGGTTCCTCATCCTCCACGCTGCCTTTCGATCGTTTCTCCTCCTCCGGCTTCTTTTTCCGGAACCGATTGATGACAGGCTCAATGATAAAGGTATACAAAATAAACCAAACTACCATAATCACAACAAAGATGATCGCTATGGCCCACGCAATGACCTCAAACTCCAGATCACCTATAAAACCGTCACCGCCTCCGCCTCCGGAGGAACCGCCTCCGCCGTAATCCGAATTGCCGGCAAAATTCCCGAAATCCGCTCTGGTTCGTACCGGCTCCACTACAACGGAAAAAGCCAGAAGAAACGTAATAATAACTATTAATCGTTTAAGCTCTCTTTTCATTTCGTCTATCCTGCTCTATATAACGATTATTTTTTTATCTCTGATAAAATTCCAGAATCTCATCGGGGATCTGGTTCAGATCGATCCCTGCCATCAGAAGCTTTAAAAGGAAATCTACGATCCTGTTGATATATTCGTCGGGGAGCTCTATTCCCAGATCCTTAAGAGTCTGCCGTACCAGAGCCTCAAGCTCTTCTCTGCTCGTCGGCTTTTCGGAAAGAGCCTTCGCTTTGATATAAGCCATAAGCTTTGCCGCCTCTTCCCTGGAGCCCACCGCATCAGCAATCTCTCCCGTCGTGATCAGCTCGTCGATCGCCGCATCGACTATCGTATCGGATATCGTTATCCCGGAGATTTTCTCATATGCCTTTACCGCTCCTATCAGAGCAGCTGTTCCTGAGATTTCAAAGGGTCCTGCGACGATAATATCCGCATCCTCAACTCCCGCCGTCTGGAAAGCGTTTCTGTACATATCGGGCGTACAGAAGCTGATATTCTCCGTCGTAACCTCGATCCCACTGCCCTCCTCTGCAGGTCTGACCAGAACCGAAGACAGTGCTCTGGTTCCGATCAGAGAGGAATCCAGATAGTTATCTAAGAAGGCGTGCTCCTCTTCATTCGTGACATAAACGATGTCGCACTCCTCATACTCCTCCTCAGACAAGCGCATAAGCCCGAGAACCGTTTTCAGCTGATCCTCCTTCAGATCATTTCCAAGCGCCAGGTAAGCCTTCTCCGAAATATCCGCCTCATCTGCGGACTTTTTTCCGGTACTCCCTGTTTTTGCGGACTTTGAGCTCTCTGTGCCCGCTTCCTGCGCCTGCTTGTAGGCTTCAAAAGCTTCCGGATCCACGCCCTCCGGCAGCTCCTCCAGCTCCTCAAGCGCTTTCATATCTACTTCATACAGATCCGAAGAATCCCCACAGGCCATAAGCGGCAGAGCCATCGCTGCCGCAAGCAAAAGCGCGATACATTTTTTCATTTTCATCAGTAAAACCCTCCTGTTTTGTTGGAAACCATTTTTACTCGAAACCCTCTCCGAACGTCTTCTCCCTCTTTCCCTGCAGCACCTTCATATGGAATCCTAACAGCGTAAAGATCAGACCCATCCCGGCGATCGCCGTTCCCTGTACCCGCATCCAGCCGGATGAGGTATCAAAGTCCACAACATTAAATTCCGAAGGATCCTCCGGATTATATTTTACGGTATAGGGTGTCCCTTTCTCCTTTTTGCTGCTTAAATTCTTTCTTCTTTTATAGGTAATCCCATCAATATCAACCTGAACCGTCGTTTCATAGTAAGAGTCTCCGTCGGAGTCGCTTTCGTAATAGGAGCTTTGGATATAGCCCGTCGTTTCCGCGGTCATCCGCTCCAGGCCCTTTTCCACACGGTTTCCCCCGACTACAGCCCAGAGGATTCCGCTGATCAGCATAACCGGGCCAAAATACGGTGCAGCCTTTTTAAAGAAGGCTGTCGTGCTGTCCTCCGTACTGCTGTCCTTATAGATCTCCGTGTCCGCGTTTTCCGCTTTCTTCTTATCCCGCCGCGACCATAACCAGATCGGAATTCCGAAGATCAGAACCACCGGCACCATGCTTAACAGTACCAGACCGATCAATTCTAAAATTGTGATTAAATCTTCAAGCACCTGGGGCATTGCTTTATACCTTTAGCACGATACACCCGCAGTCAGCGCAATAGTTCTGCCTCGGATCGAGTGCCGCGCCGCATCCCTGACAGGGGATCCTGTCGAGCCCCGATTTATCGTACTTCTCATAGTAGTTCGTATATTTCCCGTGGTAGCGCACTCTCTCGCCCTCTTCAAAGAAATCAAAACGCTGGGGCATATCCCTTTCCACAAGGGTATGCTCCTTCCCCCTGTCATCCTTAAAGTAAAGTGTATAAAAGGTCGAATACTCCTGATATTTATTTCCGTTGCCGTCCCGCTTTGTTTCGTCGTACTCCTTTATCTCCTTCCTCGTTACGACACCGTCCCAGTTTTTATATTTTTTATAATTCATCCCATACCACCAGAACCAGAACAGCCAGATCAGGACAAGCGGTCCCCCTACCGGTACAAGAGCTGCCCCAAGAAAGCTCTGCCAATCGTATATTTTATCCCTGAGCTCAAATAATATAATTGAAGCAATGATAAGGGAAATAACAGGCGCCCATATCCAGAAGGCCTTCTTTTCCTGCTTACGGTAGCGCATCACCGACTTATGATTCGCATAGGGCGAAAAACCGATCCCTCCTCCCTGCTTCGGTATCCCCCGTAAACTGATCTTTAAGGAATAATTCTTCCCGCATTTCGGGCAGATCTTTTCCTCTCCCTGATTCCTTCGCGCGCCGCAGAACGGGCAGTAAAAATTACCGTAGCCGAACCATTTCTTTTTGGGCCTTTTATTCTTTTTTTGTTTTCTTTTTTCTTCTGTTTCCGCCATTTTTTTCCGCTATGCGCCTTCAATCCTCTCCGTATAGCGACCGGTCAAAGGATTTCTGTACATAGAGCTCATCGTAGGCTATCGTTCGGTCCCAGGGATCCGGCACATACCCCTCTTCCGCGGTAGGCGTCATCATGATCCCGTCTCCCCTTACCGTGTTTCCAAGTAAAACAAAGACAATATCTCTGTATATCCAGACAAAAACCTTCCCGTCAAAGCCTTTGGCGTTAATATCATATTTATGAGACAATTCAGAGAAGCTCTCTACGGCCAGGTTCTGTGTAAGTACCTTAGTAAAGCTGTCAGCACCCACCTCCCAGACTGTCATATCCCGCCACCCGTTATAGGCTGCAAGATCAACATCCGAAGCCTCTGCAACCTCCGGTGTCTCTAACGTTTTTACGATGGCCTCTGCAATCAGACCCGCCTGCTCCAAGGCTTTCTCGTTTGAGACGGCGCCACCCGGAAGGGATACCTCCTTCATCAGATCTCCCGCGATATCCTTTACATTCCCGCAACCGGAAAGCGCCGATCCTGCCAGAATGCCGGCCAGAAAAATTGCTGTAAATGTTTTCTTCATATTGTCTCCTTTAAGCCTGACAGGTCTTACACAGCTACCCTTTATTTTTCTTCATTTCCTTCTTAAGCTTCCTGGCCTTGAAACCGCCGATCTTCTTCTCATCCTGAAATACCATCTCTAAGGATTGCGAAATATATCCGCCGGCGCTGGTAGCGCTGAAAACCGATTTCATGCTGGAATACATAAAAACTCCTACAAGCAGATCCACGATCCCTGAGATGAACAAAGATTCGAGCACCTTCTCTCCGCCCGTGACCATATTGAATACGGCCAGAATCAGTATAAAGAGGGGAACCAGCACGCCGATCATTTTTCCGGCGCTGACGGGAAGATCCCCGACCATCCGCCCGGTCTGCCCGTTCATGGCAAACTTAAAGGTCTTATCCTTCCATTTCGTTACCAAAAGCCATACCGGCATCAGGGCGTATTTCGTACTCTCGTTTTCATACCAGAACTTCTCATCCGCCTGGTCAATCCCGTCATGCTTGATGGTTTTGCGAACCTCGGACTTGATACTGCCCTCTGCCCGGTCATGCCCTCTTTCCCTGCTTTCTTCCTCGGAAACGTCGTAGCGCTCTGCCATAAAGCCCGGCAGATAGACCATGGAAAAGTCCTTCAAGCCGTCCAGCTTATAGGGTTCTACGGAATCCATCAGGTCATCATCCATCCTCTCGGACGCATCCGCGGGAACATTTTCAAAATCCAGATATCCCCGCCTGTGAACCTCATATCGCCCTGTGATATACTTGTGCCCGTCATCATCCTCGTCCTCGTCGTAGGCAATATAGCTTCCCTCCAGATGCACCCTGCCGGAAAACATCCAGAACGGAACATATACGCCCTGGATCTCTTCGACGTGGTTATCATTTTTAAAGGATTTCGGAAGAAGAAACCGTTTCCGGTAAAATTCGTAATATTTCTCCTCCGCCTGATCCTTCGTCTGGGCAAAGGGGATAATATAATCCGGTCGGATCGCGCCTGAGAACTGTTCCTCGACTATGGTCTGATTCCCGCAGTAGGGACAGCGCATAACCGCCGTTGTCTTATCCGCGAGCAGCTCCGCCCCGCAGGTCGAGCAGCTGTAGGAGCGCATTTCCTCATCTGCGCCAAAATCCACCGGCTCATATTCGCGGACGGTCTCCCCGCCGTCGGGACTCCCTCCGTCCGGCTCTGCAAGACCCTGACTTTCTTCGCCCGCCTTCTGTGCCCATAAGGCCTCAACCTCCTCAGGAGTATAGACTGAGTCACAGAATTCACATTTCAGTTTTCCTAATGTCGGGTCAAACAGCAAACCGCCGCCGCAGGCAGGACAGGTCGACGCCGACGTCTTTCCCTGAGTATTCCAACTATCCATTTAATAACACCCTTTTCCTTTCAAGAATCTTTATACCTGTGCCTTCCCTTTAAAAGCCCTTCTGCTTCCTCTATACCTGTACCTTATCCGCTTCATTAAACGGATCCCCGCAGTTCGGGCAGAATTTCGGTATATTATTAGGATCCTCCGGCTCCCAGCCGCATTTATCGCACTTCCATTTAAAGCCGTTTCCGTTCGGCCTCGGCTTTCCGCAGTTATGACAGAATTTTCCGGTATTGTCCGTTCCGCAGGAGCAGGTCCAGCCAGTATTCCCAGCCGGCTGGGGCTTCGGCTGTCCGCAGCCTGTACAGAACCTTCCGGTATTCCCCGTCTGGCCGCAGGAGCAGGTCCAGCCGGAAGCTCCTCCTGCCGCCTGAACAGACACCCCCGACGTACTCTGAGGGGCAGCCTGCCGCTGTCCCATGGCAAACAGATTGGCCGCATTCATTCCTCCTGCCTGGCCCGCCATATTCATTCCCGCAAAGGCCATCATCGGACCCGCCTGGGAATTGTTCGCCGCCGCAACCATAGCCTCCGCCTGAGCTCCCGTCAGTGTGGCGGCAGCCATGGTAGGATCTCTGAGCACAGCGCTCTTCTGCAGATTCTTTATCATCTGCTCATCTTCCGGAGAAGCAGTTACGCTGTCCACGCCAAAGGATACTACCTCGATTCCGCGAAGTCCGGACCATTTCTGGGACAATACATCATTTAACGCGTCCGCAAGCTCCAGAGTATGACCCGGAAGCGCGCTGTAGCGGATCCCCATTTCGGAAATTTTCGCGAAAGCGGGCTGTAAAGCAGTCATCAGCTCCGTTTTCAGCTGGGAATCGATCATATCCCGTTTATAATCCTCGGAAACATTCCCGGCAACATTGGTATAGAACAGGATAGGATCCATCAGATGATAGGAATACTCTCCGTGACAACGGATCGAAATATCAACATCCAGACCGATATTTCGGTCTACAACGCGGAAGGGCACCGGATTAGCCGTGCCGTATTTATTACCGGGTATTTCCTTGGTATTGATATAATACACTCTCTGGTCATGGGCCGTATCTCCGCCGAAGGCTATCCTTCTGCCGATCTTTTTAAACGTGTTTAAAATATTGCTTCCGAGGCTTCCGTAAAAGATACTCGGCTCACTGCTGGCATCCCAGACAAATTCCCCCGGCTCCGCACAAAGCTCTACGACCTGGCCCTGATCTACAATAACCATACACTGTCCATCCGCGACGGCTACGATCGAACCGTTGCTGATTATATTATCGTGGCCCTTGGTATTTGAGCTTCTCTTTCCTGTTCTTTTAAAGGCTCTCTGCACCAGTACATCCGCCGGTAACGCCTCGCAA
>JAFSXN010000045.1 GCA_017444015.1 Lachnospiraceae bacterium
CTTCCGTTCGACGTGCATGGGTTAGGCCCGCCGCCAGCGGTCCTCCTGAGCCAGGATCAAACTCTCAAATATAATTTTTTGCTGGCATTTTAATATACCGAATTTCAATCACAAGTTCATTTATGAACTTGTGCTGCGCCGGGCGAATGCTGCGAAGCAGTAATTTTCTTATTCGACCGTGCGCATAAAATAGAATTTCAGGGTCCTTTTTGGTTCATACTATTTAATTTTCAAGGATCAATCACGGGTCATCCCATCTGCAAACAGGGGCAACCTGAAATGATATTTTAATTGAAAACGAATTATTTGTCAAACACTTTATTTTTTGTTTTTTTGTTTTTTTGTGCGGTTTTTTTGTGCTACAATACTGCTACAATACCCACGAACCCATGATTACTTTGAACGAATACTTGAAAGAAAAATACGGCTGCAAGGTCTATAAGCTCTCCCTGTCCGCGGATGTCACCTGTCCAAACAGGGACGGCACGCTCTCCGATAAGGGCTGCGCCTTCTGCTCCCAGGGCGGATCCGGCGAGTTTTCAGCCGACCGAAACAAATCCATCCCGGAGCAGATAGCCGAAGCCAGGAAAAGAGTCCGAAACAAGATCAGGAACGGAAAATATATCGCTTATTTTCAAAGCTTTTCCAATACCTATGCGCCCGTCACATATCTGCGAACCATCTATTATGAGGCTATAGCACCGGAGGATGTGATCGTCCTCTCGATCGCCACCCGTCCCGACTGCCTGAATGATGAAGTTTTATCCCTGTTAGATGAGATCAATCATATAAAGCCGGTCTGGGTCGAGTTCGGGCTTCAGACGATCCACGAGGCTACGGCAGAGCGCATCAATCGCTGTTATCCGTTATCCGCCTACGAAGACTCCGTCCGAAAGCTCAGAGAGATTGATATCGATATAATAACGCACGTTATACTTGGTCTTCCCGGAGAAAGTGAAGAAATGATGCTGGAAACCGTGGATTACGCCGCCCATTCCGGCATTCAGGGGATCAAGCTCCAGCTCTTGCAGATTCTGAAGGGTACAGCCTTCGAAGAAGAATATAAGCAGGGGTTGATCCCCGTGATGACTCTTGACGAATATACCGCTCTGCTGAAAAAGGCTCTTCGGAAAATCCCCGACGAGGTCATCATCCATCGTCTTACCGGGGACGGTCCCAAAAGCCTCCTGATCGCGCCAAAATGGTGCGCGGATAAAAAAACGGTGCTGAATACGCTTCGAAAAGAGCTGTTCTCCTGATCACCAGACCCCAAGCAGCAGCATAACACCCGGGATCCACGCTGTAACGATGCCTTCAATGATCTGTAAAACAGGTACTGCCTTGCCCAGATCCTTCTTCAGAATATCCGTAAAGAATGCGCTGCCCCACAATACTGCCCACAGCCACCATATCACCGCCCAACGGAAATCCGGCTGAATTCCAAGCGCTACACTTCCTGTCACGCCCTCTACAAATCCGAAGATTACCGCATTGACCGCGACAAATACCGAAAACCAAGCAAACGGCCGGGGATCCAGCCGAAGAAGGTTATTGATCGCGACGAACAGATAGGTAAAGCAGAATAGAAGACCGGTTCCTGCCGCATAGTAATTTCCCTGGATCAGATTCAGAAAATTGATAAACAGCGACAGCCCGCCTGTAAACAGATTCATCACCGCCGCAGACTTCGGATCGATCCTACACAGAGAGCAGATCCCGTTATTGATCAATACGATACCTACAAATAACAGACATACACCTAGCATTTCTTCTCTTCACCCCTACCATTTTCTGAAGCCAAATGCCCTACACGGGCTACCTCTCATTTCTACTTGTCGTGATCGTGCTTATTGCGGCTGTAGTCGCTTTGCCAAATGCCCTACACGGGCTACCTCTCATTTCTACGGTATCATCTCAGAATCCAGTATTTGCAAGGGTTTCAAAGGCAGTTTTTGTATATAATTGTCTGAATATTCTGAAAATATCGTTTTTTAGGTCATTTTTTGGCTTTTTCTTTTATGCGATAAACCATACAGATCAAAAATGCAATAATATAGATATAGTGTCTCAAATAGATTAAAATAACACCCCCAAATCCATCACCTCATCAAAATCCACCTTGGTAATCGGGAAATTCACAATCTTCAGTTCCTCTTTATTCTCATCTGTTACCGTCTGATAAAGGAAAGGCTTTGTCGCCTGCCCGGAACCATCATCATCGCAAACGTATATTTCGATTTTTCGTTTCCGCCAATCTAAGAGCCATACTTCTCCGACACCGGCCTTATTGTACGCATTCAGCTTCTCATTCCGGTCATAGGTCTCTGTACCTGGAGATAGAACTTCAAGGATCATCCTGGGGACTTCATGGAGCGTCGTATTGGTACGCCGTTTAAAACTGCATATTATAAAGGCATCCGGAGTATATCTCTTTTCTCCGGCTTCCTCCCACTGAAACTGAATACCCTCGCCAAAAACTCTGCAAATAGAGTCTTTTAAGGCTTTTCCGACACTTCGAACAAAATTATTTATGATCACCGAATGCTCGATCTGAGCATTGCTCATATCCTGTATTGCTTCTACCATACCCACTCACCTGGCCTGACTCGTTTGTGTTAATTTTACCCTAAATTGTCTGATATTACAACAAAGTTTGCTTTATCAAAAAACGGCAATTAATTGCGTTCGCGAGTATATAACAGTCCCATCCCCTTATGAAAGGCCAGTGGATACATATATTGTTTTTCCTTTCCCGAATCATAGGTGACCGTAAACACCGTTGCGTGTCCATCCGAATCATATATTACATCGCTGACGGTTCCTGCTCCAAGTACCCTTTGAATGACTCTTTCTCCGATAATCAGCTCAAACCCATCCGGCAGAGAGTTTTCCGCAATATCATATGATCCTGCTCTTCCTCCACTTTGGCTGATCCTACCATGTGTTAAACGCTGAAGCGATGATTTCTTTTCCGGGGCAGCAAGCTCCTTCATAAAACAGGAATCCGTATCCTTATATTGAAAGATCGTCAGTTCATTCTTCGCCCTCGTCATTCCGACATACAGCAGTCGTCGTTCCTCCTCAAAGGTCTTGACCTCAGGAGAATCCGCAGGATAGGACCCCTTTAAGACCACAGCCGGGAATATGCCATCGCAGACATCCATCAGAAATACCCTGTCATACTCCAGCCCTTTAGCGGAATGGATCGTTGACAGTATCAAGCCTTTTTCACCCCTTTTCTTTCCGGAAAGCGTTTCCTTTAATTCGTCCAGTCTTGAAAGAAAGCCTGAAAGACTGGTCTCCTGAAAGGCCAGCATTTTCAGAATAAAGAGTTTATTCGGATCCAGTCCGTTTCTCTCCAGATATTCTCTGTAGCCAAGCGGCTTTTCGATCCGAAACAAAGCCTTCCCCGGAGTTTCGGAAGTCATACTTGTCAGATGTGTGGCAAAGGCTCTGCATTTCCCCTTAGCCATTCCACTTAAGCCCCGAATGTGATCGATCCCATCAAGAATCGGCTTCCCAGTTTTGCTGCTGATACGGCAAAGCTCCTCTGCCTGTGCTTTCTTTAAAAACGTCTGGCACTTATAGTAGATCCGCATGAACAATTCCGTATCATGCGGATTTGAGGCAAATCGAAAAATATTCACGATATCAGTCACAACCCGATGGCTGAAAAAAGTCATATCAGAGCTTCTGATACAAAACGGGACACCCTTCCTGTCAAGCAGATCCGCTAAAGGCAAAACACTCTCATTATCCCGGTACAGCACCGCTGTTTCCCGCTGATTCTGAAGGCATCCCTCCGCCGCCTTTACCAGATAGTTATATTGGTTGGAACGATTATTCAGGAGAACGAAAGAAACCGAAGCGGGATCCTTTCTCACATACTCCATCTGTTTCTCATATCTTGCCTTATTTCTCCGGATAAACCGATCCGCTGCCGAGACAATAGCTTCACCCGACCGATAATTCCGACTCATAACAAGAAGCCTGGCGTTTTTATGCTCCTCCTTAAAATTAAGAAGCGCCTCCGGATACGCCGCGCGAAAGCCATAGATACTCTGATCCTCATCTCCCACCATAAAGAGGTTTCCATCCCTGCCGGTTATTCTCTGTATGATCAGGTGCTGTATCTTCGAAGTGTCCTGTGCTTCGTCCACACAGACATAACGATATTGTTTCCGATAGAATTGCGTCAGTTCTTCCGAGCGTACCAGCAAGCGATAAGCGTATACCATCTGATCATCGTAATCCATCAGCCGGTTTTTCCTGAGATAATCATTATACGCCTGATATACTTCCAACAAAGGAAAACTCTGCTTCTCTCCCAGGGCTTTGATCTCTGTTTCTTCGAAGAGCATGTTCTTGCAGTACGTGATCAGTGTCCGCGCGTTTTTGACATCACTCTCCGTGGGATAATCAGGCAGAACCTGCGTCAGGATCCCTGACAGCATACTTCCTGTTTGTTTTTCCTCTGTTACCAGCTGAAAGGCGGGCTTTCCGATCATTTTAGAGTATTGTCCGATGATCTTGGCGCAGATGCCATTGATCGTCCGAAATTCCAGCGGCTCCGCGTAATCCTTCCCAAACAGCTTCTGAAAGCGCCTTTTCATATCAGCCGTCGCCGCTACGGTATAAGTCAGTGTCAGAATTTCTTCCGCAGAGATATTTTTACAGAGCAGCATATACCCCAGTCTCGTCACAAGCACTGTCGTTTTTCCGCTGCCGGGAACAGCCAAAAGTAACAGCGCCCCCTCTGTCGTTCTTACAGCCTCTCTCTGTACCTCGTTCAGCTGCGTTCCATATTGTTCCCAGAACTGCGCTTCGTTCATAGATTCATCCTTCTGAAACATATAATCCGTGTACTCATTGATACCTTTTCCCCATAGGTTTGCAGAAACCTGACATACCTGGTCATATACATCTTAGTTAAATAAATCATCCAGCGTCAGAACCCTTGATATATTTTCTGTATTTGCTTTTCCTGCAATATTCTCAGCGGAGATCATAACTATCTTTAATGCCTTTTTTGTTTTTGTTTCCTCACGATAAGTATCTCTCTTTTTCAGCAAATTCTGCTCATATTCCGGGCTGACAGAAAATGCGGTATCTGTGAATTTTTCCTCACAGATGTTAATGATCCCGTCATCCCGCTCTATGACAAGATCGATCTGAGTCTTATTCTTTTCGCTGATCCATGCATACTCATTTGTTCGTACTCCCGATATTCCTAATGCTTTTTTTATATTTTCAATGTGATACATACATAATATTTCAAACGCATGTCCACGCCAATTTGTGTATTTTCCGGTATCATTCCTGAAATCTTCAAATCCCGCCGTTTCAAGAATTCCCTTTGCAAGAAACTCATAATGAAAGAGCAAAAACGGATCTGCAAGCCGGAGTCTTAGCGGGTGTCCTTTCGAATAATAATCCACGCTCTCGTGCACATATCCGCATTTCACCAGATCATCCACCGCTCTGGAAAAAGTGCCTTGGAATAGAGCTTTGCCGCGGAGCCAAAAAGGGGCCTCACAGCTTCCGTCGAAATGGTATTACAAAGGTTATCAACGAATCCGGCGGCAATATTTTTATGGCTTCCAAGCCCTTCGGGAATACGCCCTATGTAGCCAACGCAAATTATTATACGGGCCTCGATCTGAATCAGGCAAAAGCGGTGCTGGAATCGTAATGGTTACCCTGGTAACCACTTGGTAACCAAAATAACCGTTATGGTAACCATTTTTTTCAAAAAAGAAAATCCGCAACCCCTTGATTTTACTGGGTTCGCGGATCCTCAAGAGAGCGGAGAAGGTGGGATTTGAACCCACGCGCCGCTACTAACGACCTACTCCCTTTCCAGGGGAGCCCCTTCGGCCAGCTTGGGTACTTCTCCGAATTAAAAACCATTATGACGGTAAACCGGAAAACATACAACTCAACCGCAGTTCGCATAACAGCTACTGCCCCGGTTACCTTTTTCCTACGCAGGCGGTTCTTCCGATCTCAAAAACCACCGCACGGAGAGTGTGGGATTCGAACCCACGTGCCCGTTAGGACAAACGGTTTTCAAGACCGCCTCGTTATGACCGCTTCGATAACTCTCCTCATAAGGGATTCCTTGCGGATCCCATATTGCGCCAAAGTCCTGCTCAACGCTTTGCTTCAACGCAACGCTAATTGTAACAAATCAGAGAAACGCTGTCAATCGGTTTTTAGAGCTCCTTTAAATACTCCGAAACGACCCTCAGATCCTCCGGAGTCGTCAGCTTGATATTCCGGTAGCTTCCCTCGCAGAGCCGGATCGGGTAGTCCCCGAACTCCTCCATCACCATCGCGTCGTCGGTGATCTCAAGTCCTGATGCCAGAGCCTCTTCTTCCCTCGCAAGGAGCTTTTCATAGGCTTTCTTGATCGGCTGAAAGTCAAAAACCTGCGGAGTCTGCATCAGATAGAGCGACGAACGCTTCGGGGTCGAAACGACAAAACCATCCTCATCCGCGATCTTAATGGTATCCTTTACCGGCATCGAAACGATGGCCACATGATATTTTTGCACCGTTTCAAACGCCCGTTTCAGGATATCCTGAGCCAGACAGGGCCTTGCGGAATCATGGATAAAAACGTAATTCGTATCGGAAGAAGCCGCTATTAGGCCCTGATAAACCGAATGATACCGTTCCTTCCCTCCCGAAACGATCGCGCCTACCTTCCCAAATCCATACCGCCCGACAATCTCTCTCTGACAATATTCAATTTCAGAAGCAGCCGTCACCAGAACGATCTCATCGACAAAGCTCTCCTGAAAGGCCTTCAGGGAATAATAGAGGACCGGATATCCATTCAACTCCATATACTGCTTCGCGGTCCGGGCGCCCATCCGCTTTCCCTGCCCCGCTGCCAGAACGATCGCGGTACACTTCATTCGTTTCCTGCCTGCTCTCTATAGATTTCTTAAAACCCTTAAAAAGGTCAGCGCTCCCCCAGCTTTAGGCCCGGTACCGCGTTCAAATCAAGCCCCGACCGGATCCCCCGGATAAAATCGTAGTATCCGGCTGTCGCGATCATTGCTGCGTTATCGGTACAATAGACCGGCGAAGGATAAAACAGCTCGATCCCTTCCTTATCACAGGCTCTCTTCATCGCTGCCCGAAGAGCGGAATTTGAAGCGACGCCTCCCGCCAGAGCAAGCCTGTGTTCCTTTCTTTCAATAACAGCCGCCATCGAATGTTCAACCAGCACATCTACCACTGCCTGCTGAAACGAAGCCGCCACATCCTCGACTATGATCTCTTCTCCCTGCATCTTCGCGCTGTTCAGGTAGTTCAGCACCGAGGACTTCAGGCCGGAAAAGCTGAAGTCGTAGATGGAATCCCCGACCTTTGCCCGGGGAAAGGTGATCGCGTTCGGATCCCCGCTTTTTGCGGCGCGGTCGATCTTGGGTCCTCCGGGATACCCCAGTCCGATGGCTCTTGCCACCTTGTCAAAGGCTTCTCCCGCCGCGTCGTCTCTGGTTTGCCCGAGGATCTCATATTGTCCGTAATCCAGAACATTTACGAGATGGGTATGCCCGCCGGAAACCACTAAGGACATAAACGGCGGCGCAAGCTCCTTATGCTCGATATAGTTTGCGGAAATATGGCCTTCGATATGATGGACCCCGACCAGAGGAAGCCCTGCCGCAAAGCTGATCGCCTTTGCCTCGGCGACCCCGACAAGCAGCGCTCCAACTAACCCCGGTCCGTACGTTACCGCCACCGCGTCCAGTTCAAATAAGGCCACCTCCGCTTCCAAAAGGGCCTGCGAGATGACCTGATTGATCTTTTCGATATGCTTTCTGGAAGCGATCTCGGGGACGACACCTCCGTAGATCGTATGCAGATCGATCTGGGAATAGATGATGTTGGAAAGGACCTCTCTTCCGTTTTTCACTACCGCCGCCGCCGTTTCGTCACAGGAGGTCTCTATCCCCAGGATCAGGATATCGTTATTCATTCTCCTTATTTATTCCTCCTCCGCCATTTCCCAGCCGACGATCTTCCAATGTCCGTCAAAGTCCTTTCGTAATAAGTAGATCTCACGTACGGGAACGATATTCTTCCCGATCTTCATCGAATAATAGCAGCTCAGTCTCGCCCATTCATACCCGTCAAAGCTGTCATATTCCACATCAGCGGCAGAAGCGATGGAATAGCTGGAAATCGACCGGCCCTCCGATTTATACTTTGCAATATCCTCCTTGAGAGCCAGTATGAATTGAGCGTCCGTCTGCTGGGCTACCAGCTCGTCATCAAGCAGCTCCCTCGATTTGACTGCCAACGCCTCCAGTTCTTCATCCGTATAGGTTTCCGAGTAGAAGCACCTTGTATATTCGCTGTAGAGCTTTACGACCTCCTTGGGAGTCGGAGGATAGGAGGTATTCAGATTTCTGGCTAAGAGCTGTTGTACAGGGGAGAGCTTCGACGTTTCATTCAGACTTGCCGGGGATCTGCGGTTGGCTAAAAACGCAAACAATGCAATTATGAGCGCACTAAGAACACCCAGTATGATCAGCTTTTTCACATTGGTGCCTCTAGACTGTACCATTCTCATTCCTTCCCTGGATTTTACCGCGTTTTCCCCGTCCGCCCGGATCCGAAAGCCCGGACAGCTCCGTCCGCTTATTCTTCCTCAAACCGAATCGTTGTCGTTCTGCCATCCTTAGCAACGACTGTATTCTGAAAAATCTTTTTTACCTCATTCTCATAATCCTTCGGCCGGGCAAGCGACGGCGAATAATGCGTCAGCCACAGCTCCCTGACCCGAGCCTGCTTCGCAAGGTTTGCGGCTTCGTAAAAGGTCATATGCTTATGCTCCATCGCCTTTACAAGAGAGTCCTCCCCGCCGTACATCCCTTCGCAGATAAAGAGATCCGACCCCGCGGCAAAGTCCGCGATCGAATCCACAGGTCTGCTGTCCGTACAGTAGGTCAGCTTGATCCCCTTTCTGGCAGGACCAAGAACCATATCGGGAGTAAAACGTTTTCCCTCCCATTCGATCTCTTCTCCCTTTTGGAGCCTGCTCCAGAACGGCAGAGGGATATTCTGCTCCTTTGCCCGCTCTGCGTCAAATCTTCCCGCTCTGGGGATCGAGATCGTATATCCGTAACAGGTCACATTATGACTGACCTTAAAAGCAGTCAGCGTATAGCCGTCGAAATCGAGCTGCTCCTCGTTTCCGGTGATTTCATGATATATGATTTCAAAGGGCAGCTCCGGAGCGATGACCCGAAGGGCGTTCACTACCCGGGTAAGGCCTTTGGGACCGATCATCAGGACCGGCTCCGTACGCTCGGCGTTCCCCATCGTAAGGAGCATCCCCGGCAGACCGCTGATATGGTCCGCGTGATAGTGGGTAAAGCAGATCACGTCGATGGGCTTTGCGCTCCAACCCTTCTTCCGCATAGCGATCTGCGTACCCTCGCCACAGTCGATCAGGATACTGCTCCCGTTATATCTCATCAAAAGCGATGTAAGCCACCTGTAGGGAAGCGGCATCATCCCGCCTGTCCCAAGTAAACATACATCCAACATTGTTTTCTATCCTCTCCCCCGGGTCTAAACGTCTGAATGAAGCACGAAAAAATATACAGTAAACAGCATGAGACCCCGGAAGCATCCACGTAATGATGCTTACAGCGACCGTCTCCACATGATCAGCGCGTCCTCCGTCGGCTTCTCATAAAAATCCTTCCGAAGCCCCTCGGTCTGAAAGCCTGCGGCCTCGTAGAGCCTGATCGCGGAAAGATTGCTCTTTCTGACCTCCAGCGTCATCTGCGTCCCGCCAAGCCGTTTTCCCTCCAAAAGAACGGCCTCCATCAGACTTCGTCCATAGCCCTTTCTTCGATATTCCGGGGCTACCGCCACATTCGTCAGCTCAATATCACCCGCTATTTCCCGAAGTCCCGCTCCGCCGATCACCTTCCCGTCCTCTTCGACAACAAGGTAGGACATAGTATCTCTCTCGACCATTTCCAGAAAATCCGGTTTCTTCCAGGGCATGGAGAAAACAGCTGCTTCAAGCTCGCAAACCGCATCCACGTCCGCCAGGGTCATGGGGCGGATCGTACCCTTTTCTGCGGCCGCTTCCTTTTTCTTTTCGGCAGCAAGCCGCTCCCGCTCCGCCTGGGAAAGCCTCAGATACTCCGGCTTATGCTCCATGGCGCTTTCCAGGATCCCCTGCTCGTAATAGCTCTGCGCAAGAACTCCCAGAGCTCCCGCCCGCTGTCTTCCCATATGGGCCGGAGCAAACTCAAAGGGGACCTGCAGCTTTTCCTTCAATAAGTCTCTATAAACCGGAACCCCGTCGCCAAGAAATATCACTTGTTTTTTTATCCGGAGCCTATCCAGCTCCGGCTGCTTCCAGAGGCTGTTTAAACGGTCTGCCAGCTCCTCTACCGCGATCGCGCACTGGGGAAGCAGGACCTGAAATCCATCCGAAAAAGCGTAGATCCCGGTATAAACCTGCATGCGTCTCGCATCCATCATCGGACAGACGACCCCGTTATAGCCCCAGGCATTATAAGCCAGAGCATCGACCGTCGGTACCGGTATGATCGGCTTGTCCAGAGCAAGTCCGAGACCCTTTACGGTTGCGGAGCCGATCCGAAGCCCTGTAAAGGAGCCGGGGCCTTTTGCCACCGCGATGGCATCCACCGTTTCAAGCCCCAGCTCCGTCATCCGGCAGATCTCACTAAGCATCGGCAGCAGGGTCTGGGAATGTGTTTTTTTATAATTGACCGTATATTCGGCCGTCATCACGGAATCCTCGACGATCGCGACACTCGCGACAAGCCCCGAGGAGTCCAACGCAAGGATCTTCATATTCCGTTTCTGTCTATGGTTATGATCCGGTGATCCGGACCCTTGTTCATATCCTTTTCTATCGTTATCTGTACCGCGGTCTCCGGAAGCAACTCCCGGATCCTGTCCGCCCATTCGATCAGGCAGACCCCGCCGCCGTACAGGCAGTCCTCATATCCGATCTCCTCCATCTCATCCGCATCCTCGATCCGGTAGACATCAAAATGGTACAGAGGAAGCCTTCCGTCCTCATAGCTATTCAGGATCGTAAAGGTCGGACTGTTCACATAGCCTCCGACCCCGAGACCCTCCGCAAAGCCCTGGGTAAAAACGGTTTTTCCGACTCCCAGATCCCCGATCAGAGCATAAACCTCACCGGGTTTCGCCTGCTGCCCGAGACCCTTCGCAAAAGCAAAGGTCTCCTCCCTGCTTTTTGTCTCCGTTCTCATAAGCGGATATTGACCTTCTTCGGATCCACATGAGTCGAGATGATCTCAACGACCTTATCCCGGTTCGCGCCCAGATCCTCAAACGGAAAAAGGCTCGCCCGGACCTTGTTCGTATATACGATAATATTTTTCTTCGTCGACACGACCTTTGCTACCGCATCCCAGGGCGCCGAATCCGATTCCTCTAAGATCCTTATCTCGATCCCCTCGTCGGAAAGCCGGTAATGCTGGGGCTCCTTAAAGGCCGGCGAAAGGACCTGACGTTTCGCCTGCATATATAGCGCCACCGGAAGATAGAAAACGATGACAATCCCGGCGATCAGATAGATCGGTTTATGGGACAGAAAAAAACCGACGATCAAAAGCAGCCCGATCACTTCGCCAAGGATCCCCGAAAAGCTCGTAAATATCTGATACAGCATATAGTCATACATCTTCGCTGTGGTCATTTTCACGTCAAATTCTACGCTCATAACTCAAACCCCGGATACTTCAGTCCATGACTGTTGTTTTTTTACATACAGTTCTGAATGCAGGCATTCATTTCGCGTCTTTAAATATTTCCGCCTGGTTCTGGACAGTTACAAATCATAGTTACGTAGATTGTACCACATTTGGAAAGATATGTCACAAAGAATTGAACAAAGAAAAAAAGCTCTGAGAGGTCGGGGAGGCTCTTACCTCCCCACTCCTTTAATAACAGGCGATATTCTTTTATAGATCAGAAGTGTGATGATCACGCTGAGCATTCCCTTAACAAAGGTAAATGGCGCGTTAAAGGTCACAAGACAGTAAAGCAGGGAATCCGCCTTCGGGTTGATCGCCTGATACATGGAAAGGATCGCGTCGATCGGCATAAATTTCGTATATACCGGGTAAACGACAAAATAGTTCGACGGGATACTGATCACGGCCATCACGACCGCTCCCGTTAAGGACCCGATGATCGCGGAACGCTTGTTCTTGTTCCTTTTATAGATCAGCCCGGCCGTAAAAACAAAAGCTGCTCCGAGAATAAAATTCGACAGCTCCCCCACTCCGCCTGTAGAAGAGATCGTCAGATGCAGCAGATTCTTGATCAGGCAGATCAGCACGCCGTAAACCGGCCCCATGGCGAAGGTTCCGATCAGAGCCGGCAGCTCCGAAAGATCCATCTTGATAAACGACGGCATAAGCGGTACGCTGAAATCAAAAAACATTAAGACGAAAGCCAGTGCCGAAAGCATTGCCGTTACAGTCATATAGCGGATATTGATCCTTGATGTATTTCTATGCTCCATAAATCTTCCTGTCAGCTTTTTAGCTTCATTGTCAGCGCGATCCGTTTCTTCGCAGGATCAACCTCGAGTACCTTTACCTCTACGACATCACCCACCGAAACCGCATCCAGAGGATGTCTGATAAACTTATCCGTGATCTGAGAAATATGGACCAGACCGTCCTGATGCACGCCGATATCCACAAAAACGCCGAAATCGATCACGTTTCTGACCGTTCCCTTTAAGATCATTCCCGGCTTTAAGTCCTCGATCTCCATAATATCGGACTTTAAAATCGGCTTTGGCATATCCTCTCTCGGATCTCTGGCAGGCTTCTCAAGCTCCTTTACGATATCAATTAACGTAATCTCTCCGATTCCAAGCTCCTTAGCGAGCGCTGCCTTATCCTCGATCCGACCTTCGAGAAATCCGGGCTCTTTGACGGGCTGGTTTTTATCGACCATCTTCAGATTTCCCCGGTGCTGACCCCGTTCTCTCTTTCCAAGCTCCCGTTCCTTCCTTGCATCGGAGGTCTCTTTTTTACCTCTCTCCCTTACCGGATCGCTCATCGCCATAAACAGAGCCTGTCCCAGCGCCGTATCCTTATTCCGGACAAAGGGCATATCCTTCTTATGCCGTCTGAATTCCCGCTGATCGGCCCCTCCGCTCTTACCGGCATTCTGCGCCTGAGAAGCGTTCTTTGCCGTATTCCCTCCGACATGGTAGATCTTTGCGGTATTCGGTCTTGCTGCCTCCTCCCGCAGACGGTTTAACTCATCCATGGACAGATTCAGGCTCTTTAACAGCTTTGCCGTCGCCTCATAGGATTCCGGATGGACGCTGGTAGCGTCAAGAGGGTTGGACCCGTCCGAGATCCGCATAAAGCCGGCACACTGCTCGAAGGTCCTGGGACCGAGCTTATCCACCTTCAAAAGCTCTTGACGGTCATTGAACCGCCCGTTCTTTTCCCGGTAGTCTACGATATTTTTAGCGATCGCCTTATTGATCCCCGCAATATACTGTAACAGTGATGCCGAAGCGGTGTTCAGGTCGACACCGACCTTATTCACGCTGTCCTCCACAACTCCGGAAAGCGCCTCCGACAGCTTCTTCTGATCCATGTCGTGCTGGTACTGACCGACACCGATGGATTTCGGATCGATCTTAACAAGCTCCGCCAGCGGATCCTGAAGACGCCTTGCGATGGAAGCGGCGCTCCTCTGTCCGACATCAAACTCCGGGAATTCCTCGGAAGCGAGCTTGCTGGCCGAATAAACGCTGGCTCCCGCCTCGCTTACGATCACGTATTTCACATCCTCGCTGATCTCCTTTAACAGATCCACGATCACCTTCTCAGATTCCCGGGAGGCGGTCCCGTTCCCAACGGAAATCAAAGAGATCCCGTACCGTTCGATCCAGTCCTTCAGAAGGGCCTTTGCCTCCTCTACCTTATTCTGAGGCGGTGTCGGATAAATAACAGCGGTATCTAATACCTTCCCGGTGGCATCCACGACTGCGAGCTTGCAGCCCGTCCGGTACGCGGGATCCCAGCCAAGAACGACCTGTCCGGAGACCGGGGGCTGTAACAGCAGCTGCTTTAAATTCTTTCCGAAGACATCGATCGCTCCGTCCTCCGCCTTTTCAGTCAGCTCATTGCGGATCTCCCGCTCGATGGAGGGCGCGATCAGCCGGTCATAGCTGTCCTTTACCACTGCCTTAAGGACCGGTGTCGTATATTCATTGTCGTTTACGATCGTCTTTTCCTCAAGATAGGAAAGGATCTCCGCCTCCGGCGCGGCAAGGCGCACCGTAAGGATTTTCTCGGACTCTCCCCGGTTTAACGCAAGGACTCTGTGTCCCGCCATTTTCAGCACCGGCTCCTCGAAGGAATAATACATCTCATAAACCGATTTCTGCGTTTCATCCTTTGCCGAAGAGGAGATAACGCCCTGCTGTCTGGTCAGCTCTCTGATATAGATCCGATATTCCGCAACATCGGATATATTCTCCGCGATGATATCCCCTGCGCCGTTTATCGCATCCTGGGCCGTAGCAACCTCTTTTTCTTCATTAATATAAGCGGCAGCCGCATTCTCCAAAGGCTCCGTCAGATCCTGTCTGAGAATCAGCTCTGCCAAAGGCTCCAAACCTTTTTCTCTCGCAACCGTAGCTCTGGTACGCTTCTTAGGCTTATACGGGCGGTACAGATCCTCTACAACGACCAGCGTTTCTGCCGCTTCGATGGCCTGGGAAAGCTCTTCCGTCAGCTTGCCCTGCTCGGTAATACTCTCGATGACCTGGGCCTTTCGCTCCTCTAAATTTCTGAGATAGCGCAGTCTCTCATCCAGGTTTCTTAAAACCTCATCATCAAGCGATCCCGTGACCTCTTTTCGGTATCTTGCGATAAAGGGGATCGTATTCCCTTCATCGATCAGCTTAACGGCGGCCTCGATCTGCCATTTCTGAACCTTCAGCTCCTCTTTAAGCTTCTGAATCGTATCCATTGCCCAATTCTCCCTTCAAATCTCTGAAAAATAAACCATAACACGTACACAGATAAGGCGCTACATAGATCAGCGCGATACCATAGGTAAACAGCACCAGTATAAACCAGCCGAAAAAAGTCAGCGTAAGATAGATCAGCTTCAACACATTGCCGCGCATCAACTGGACGCTCTCCCGGATGATGTCGGGTACGGATTTCGCCGGATCGTCCAGATAGATATAATAGCCCGCGAAAAGATAGGCATTGATCAGAATCAGGATCGCTGCCGAAACGACCTCCAACACCATCGCGACAAAAAAGGCGCCCCCGTCGATTTTTCCGGAGGACAGGCCCCCCGCTCCCGTATTCAGTAAAGAGCTCAGATTTCCGACTGTTGTAATGATCCATACCAGGAAGGAGATCAGAATGATCTTATCCGGATAGTATTTGATCGGAAAAAACAGATCGGAAAGGGACGGCTTTAAATCCTTTGCCACGATATAGCAGATCCGCTTATAGCCCGTAAGAAACAAAGCCGAAAGCAGGGTAACGATCAGCGAGATCCCATAGGTTATAAGGGTCATATAGGAGGAGGAAAACTTTACGATCAGGTCCTCCACCGAATCCACCGTCTTAAAATCGATACCCATTACCATGATCGCGATTCCGGTCATATAGAGCGTAAAACAGATCAGAACGGTAAGCGCCGTCGCTCCCGCAAGCAGTCCTGTGCTTTTTGACATCCGCCTTTTCGCTATCGCCTTCAATTCCGATACAGGTCTCATATCCAATCATCCCTTTGCGCCGACCAGGAAAAAATCCAGCCTGCGCATAAAGAAAGGTCGGAGGATACCCTTCAACCTTGTCTTTGTTCTATATGAAATACATATATGTTTCTGTAACAAATCCTGCCCGACAGTGAGCTGCGTATCTAAACCGCCAGATCCACATTATTTCCGCGAAGAGCCTGTGCGTCCATATTCTTTTTATCCTTTGTATAAGGATTATCCTCGTTATGATAGGCGATCCTGGTTGTCGTAAGTCCGCCGCTGACATAGGATCTTCCGCATTCCGGACAGATCGCCGTCGTTATCTTCACGCTGGCCTGTAATACCTTTCCGTCATTCTCCGCCGCCTTCTTATAGGCGTTGGAAACATGCTCCTGCTCGTGGGCCCTGACCTTCGTACCGGATTCCGTCGGAGAGATATGGGCCGCTGATTTAAACGAAACCATTTCGTCGGAGCCGTCCTGATATTTCCGGTTCTTACAGGTTTCACACTCCGCAGGCGAGGACTTTCTTCCGGGAGCTACCTCTGTCGATTCGCCGGGGTTCTTTACCGCTCCGGTTCTCTGCTCCGAGCCGACCAAACCTACGCCCATACCCTGATAAGCGCCCATCGCTGTCTGGGCCCCCATCCGCAGGGAATTACCATAAGCGTTCATGGCATAATTCAGACCATAACCCATTCCGATCATACAGTTACTCCTCGAAACCCCTCCATTTATATCCTACCATAAAACCACCGGGAATTCAATCAGTTCTTCCTGGCACGGATCGAAAATGACACTTTTTTTGTGCCGTAATATTCGCCCTTTCCCTGCAGAACGATATAGGCAGTTCCCTTGTTGATATTATTGCTGTAGGCAGCTATTACATAATCATCTGCGCCGGAAAGTATCGTTTCCCCGTATTTGACCAGAAGCTCCCCCTGATCCGCGCGGTCCCCCGAGGGCATCAGAGGCTCACCCGAATACGTCTGGGCGGTAATATTCACCGAAGCCTTGTCAAAGGACAGCCTGCCGGACGCATCAATGATCTCATACGTTCCCGCGATCGTCCCGGCATAATTCCCTTTTCCGCAGACGACGATCCGGATCGTTTCTCCAGCTCTTGGGATCGTATTCGAAACCTCCCTGCCGACTTCATTTCCGCTTCCCGGGAGCACGGCAGCGTACTCATACCGGCAATCATTCTCATAATCCGTACCAGGCTTTAAAACATACCCGTTTTGATCGATAATAGAAAACTTTGTTTTGTATTGGTCCTTTTTATCCGTATATTTCATATCAGAAAGGATCAGCGTTTGAAGTGAAAGCTCGGCAGGCTTCACAGTACTGCTTTCAATATTCACATAACCGGCGAAATTCCCTTTCCCCGTTATCCTGCACTGGATCTGCTTCCCTGCTGCCTTGTTCTGGGAATATACCACCGTATAATCCGTTCCCCGAACCAGATCCTTTCCGCTATAACGTACCGAAACCTCCGGCTGCAAGCCCCCGGACAGCATCCGATACGTAATCGAAGTCTCCGCGACCTCTGCCGTACATTCTCCGATATCTCTTCCCCGGATCGCAAACGTCCTCTTTAACGTCCCGTTATAGCTTCCGACACCCGTAAGCATAAGCGTCGCGGTTCCCTTATTGACATTATTCAGCCACCGGACTGTATAGTCTTTCTCCTCTTCAAGTTCATTTCCGTTAGTACCAGTACCACACATCACAAGAAATTCGGGCGTCAGGGCGGCGCCTGTATAGTAATAGGGTCCCTGCTCGGTAAACGTAATCTTTGCCGTACTGATCGAAGTAACCTTATCTCCCCTGGGCTTTACAGTGACCGTTGTTATCCCCGGAAAGGTCCCGGAAAAATTCCCTTTCCCGGTATATTCGATCTGGTATGTCAAAGCCTGCTTTTCATCACTTGCGATTCCGGACTGCTCAATGCCGTCCAGAAGGTATTTGATCGTATAATCCGTTCCTTTTTTAAGCAGGAGCTCATTATAATAAACCGCAGGATTCGGCTTTTGTACGCCTTTCGCGTACGCAAGCGTCAGAGTCTTTGAAATGTCCAGCCCAGCCTCGTCCAGTTTATTCAGCTCTACCGGCCTGATAATAAATTCCTTCTTCACCGTCCCGGCATAATTGCCTTTTCCGGTGATTGTAACAACCGCCTTTCTCTTGTCAGTGGTTACATTTTTATTGCAGGCAAAGGAAACCGTATAATCCGTTCCCTTTGTTAGAAGCTTATTATAAAAATATACCTTCAGTCCATCGAGCGTTATATTCTTTCCGGTATAGGTCTGGTCCGCAATATCCGGAACCCAGATTTTTCTCTTATCGGCATCGGAAAGACTGTTCCAATAGGCAATATCCTCCGAAGCAATATCTCCTGTTCCCTCATCCTTTATCGTATATTTATAAACTGTCTCCGGCGAAACCGCGCCATCCTTCTCTGCCCAGATCGTCAGATATACTCTGTCACCGGGATTCCCGCTGATTGTAAACGGACTTCCCGTATAAACATAAGTCTCCTCCGAGGTATCCTCTTCTCCTGTTTTAAGGCTGTAGCGGATCGTCGCTGTGCTTAATTGACAACTCAACAGTACTTTTGTCCCGCTTAAAACACTCTCTTCGTTTCCAAGGCTGGCATATGGACTTGGGACTTCGACCCGAATATCTTCGTCTGTCGTATAAGCCCGGATCCTGGCCGTATATTTCCTTGTACCGTCTGCCAGATCGTTCCATTTTTTGCTTGAATCATTGTACCAGTAGCTTTGTCCCGCTTCTTCTTCTGTAACAAAATCGACCCAGCTGTTTGACGTATCGGTCGTATCCGCAAAGATCTTGTCACTTGCTTCGGAAGGGTTTATAACAACAGAAAAACTCTCTCCTCTCCTTAACGCCACAGGTTCCGCAAGTTCTACGGTATAGAAACCGGCATGGGTCGTCGTAAGACCTGTCCTGCTGCTCACAAGAACCCCGGAATCCGGTTTTCCCCCTTCCGGATTCTTATATATCTCGACATCGTAGGTGACGTTAGCTGTGTTAAACGCTACCGCAACCGCGCGCAGCAGCTGGAAATTATGATCTGTCGTGAAATCCGTTTCAAAAACATTAGCGAATTTATCCCCGCTGCTTCTCCCATTGATCGAATGGATCCCGGTAGATCCATCATAGAAATACTGATGATCGTAGTTATCCGCCGGTTCATACGAGAACGCCGCGACATTTTTTATCGTTTTATCTTCATAGGAAATATAATAGTAGCCCTGATCTCCCGAACTGTCTCCCCAGCTGTTCTTCATGATCCAGGCCCCGTTTTCCGAGGGCTGTGTACCGGACCTGAAGTTGGATCTATCATACGTATCATCCCATCCCACGAGAGTTACCCCGTGGTTGGAGCTTGTTTTTTTATTGCAATAGATCGCGGAACCGTTTCGATAAGCGCTGTTATTATAATAGCCTATCACAACGCTCCCGTAATCAAGGATCGCCTGCTTGACGTTTCTTTTGCTGGTATCAAGGTCGTCCGTATCGTAACCGATAAAATAAAAATTCTGGAGATGAGCCTTACTGTTAAAATAGTCACTCTGGGTTATCTCGGGATAATCCTCGGAGTTTACCATATACGGATACTCCGCCTGTCCCGCAGGACCCATCCAGTCAGCCAGGGCAAACGCCGCCAGATACTGGTTGCCGCCTATCTTATAGATATTATTTGCCGAGGCAGTCGGCTTCCATGCCGTATAATCTCCCGATGTATTATGAAGCTCATCATCCAGATCCTTATAGTTATAGAAATAATACGCCAGATGCTTTTCCGAATAATCCACCTGGTTTAAATCTGCCAGGCCGTTTTTTATCATACTGGTCTCCGCCGCCGAAGCTCCGGCAAAGGCCCAGCAGATCTCATAGCTGCCCTGATTTTTTACACTCGTAATAATGTTATCATCGCAGGCATTATAGTATTCGTCCTCGATCTTAGACGTTGACGCGGACGTTAATGGGGAAACCTGATTCGCAGAAAACAGCCGGGGAAAGGAATGCCCCGGCATCTCCGGCTCAACAAGCTCCGCGACAGGCGCGTCATAATCTAGCGGAATAAAACCCGTAAAGAGTTCTTCTTCCTCTGTCTCTGTGCTCTCCGAGTCGACAGAATCCTCTTTGCTCATCTCAGGAGATTTCGCATCCGGGATTTCCTCCAAAAGCTCCTCCGAAGCCTCCTCTTCGGAAATCTGCACCATAAGATCATCTGCCAGAACCTCACGCGGCGCAAGCAAAAGACCGATCGACAGTATCAGTGCCTGTATCGTTATAAACCTTTTTTTCAATTAAATCACCAATCCTTTGGCCTGTTTCCTTCCGGATCAATCCTCCAGCTCGAACATATCGTGGATCGCGTTGACCGCCTTATCGACCTCCTTAACGTCGATCAGCACGGTGACCCGGATCTCCGAGGTAGAGATCATATTGATATTGATCCTCGAGTTATACAGCGCCTCAAACATCTTCGCGGCAACACCGGGATTGCTCATCATACCCGCGCCGACGATGGAAACCTTGGCAACCTCGCGGTTGATCGAAAGCTCCTCATAGCCCAGGACATCCTTGTTCTTTTCAAGGGCTCCCAATGCGTCATCGCTGGCATCTCCCGGCACCGTGAAGGTAATATCCTTCGTTCCGTGACGACCGATGGACTGCAGGATCATATCCACGTTGACGTTAGCCTTTCCGAGAACGTCAAACACTTTGAACGCGATACCCGGTACATCCTTCAGACCGACAAGCGATATTCTGGTTACATTTCTATCAGCGGCAACACCGCTTACAAGCATTCTTTCCACTCTTACATCCTCCTTAACTACCGTTCCCTCTTCTTCGTTGAGACTGGACCGTACGACCAGCTGGACACCGTATTTCTTCGCCATTTCCACCGAACGGTTATGCAGCACGCCGGCGCCTAAGGTCGCAAGATCCAGCATTTCGTCATAAGTGATCTCCTTTAGCTTCCTGGCCTTTTTGACGATCCTCGGATCCGCCGTATAGACCCCGTCCACATCCGTAAAGATCTCGCAGGTATCGGCATGCAGGGCCGCCGCCAGCGCGACCGCCGTCGTATCCGAGCCTCCGCGCCCCAGTGTCGTAACGTCGTCATATTTGTTCACGCCCTGAAAACCTGTGATGATAACGATCTTTCTCTGATCCAGCTCGTGCCGGATCCGCTCGGTATCGATCCTCTTGAGTCTGGCGCTGCCGTAGGCGCTGGTCGTATGCATCGCTACCTGAAACGCGTTTAAGGAGATCGCGGGGATCTTAAACGTCGCCATAGCCATAGCCATTAACGCGACAGAGGTCTGCTCTCCGGTAGAAAGCAGCATATCCAGCTCTCTCTTGGAAGGCGTCGGATTGATATCCTTTGCCATATCGATCAGAACATCCGTCTGCTTTCCCATGGCCGAGAGTACGACCACAACATCGTTTCCCTCCTGATAATCGCGGATACAGCGCTTTGCCACATTCATGATCCGCTCCTTGTCCGCGACGGAGGTACCGCCGAATTTTTTAACAATCAACATTTCATTTTCCTCAGCTTCACAAAGTTTTTCCTTAATTTATACTGGTTAACGATTTTCGTTGCCGATCAACCGGACTCGCAAACGCAATTTCAGTACGTTTGCGTTATCAGAAACGGCAATTAATTGCGTTCGCGAGTATACATCACCCGGATCCGGTTCACCGCTCCGGAGAGCTTCGCATAGGCCTCTTCAAAGTCCTTTTCACTGATCGGAGCAGTTATAAGACCGATGCCCGCTTCGCCTTCCACCGTTCTCTCGACTCCTCCGAACAGCTTTTTTGCCTGGGATACGATTTCTTCCACGTTTCTCTCAGCTCTGATATAATATCCGCGAACCCAGTCCGCATTATCCGAAAGAGCAAGCTTCTCTTCCTTCCAGCGTATAGGAATCGTCTCCTGAAGACTTCCCGCCGCCGCAATGACATCGGAGACCACAGCGCTGGCCGTAGGGTATTTTCCAGCCCCTCGCCCGTAATACATCGTCACGCCAAGCATATTTCCCCTTACTAAGATCGCGTTAAACACGCCATCCACCGCAAAGAACGGGTGATCTCTTTTGATTAACATCGGAGCTACGGCCGCATGAAGCTCCCCTTCGACCTCAGAACAGGTAGCGATCAGCTTGACCGCATAGCCAAGAGCTTCCGCCATCTCGATATCCTTGTGCGTGATCCCTGCGATCCCTTCTGTCGGGATATCCTTGAAATCCAGAGTTTTCCCAAACGCCAGCGAGGACAGGATAGCAATCTTTCTGCAGGCATCCCCACCCTCGATATCCGCGCTCGGATCCCGTTCCGCAAAACCGTTTTCCTGGGCGAGCTTCAGAGCCTCTTCAAACTGCAGGCCCTCGGTCTTCATCTTTGTCAGGATATAGTTCGTCGTCCCGTTTAAAATTCCGGAGATTTCCTCGATCCGGTCCGCCGTAAGCGACGTCTGAAGAGGGCGAATGATCGGGATCCCGCCTCCGCAGCTGGCTTCAAAGAGAAAGCTGACTCGGTTTTCGGCAGCGATCCTGAGAAGCTCCGGTCCGTGAGCGGCTACCAGCTCCTTATTCGAGGTACAGACGCTCTTTCCGTTTTGTAAAGCACGCTTTACAAAATCATACGCCGGCTTCAGGCCGCCCATCACTTCGACCACGATCTTGACCTCAGCATCCTGTAAAATGGTCTCAAAATCATGAGTCAGGACCTCTTCCACCGGATCCCCGGGGAAATTCCTGAGATCCAGGACATATTTGATCCGAAGCTCGTCTTTCGCGTTTCGATCGATAATTTCCTGATTCGTCCGGATGACCTCGAAAACTCCCGAGCCTACTGTACCGTATCCTAGTATCGCGATATTTATCATCTGAATCCTCCAAAAACCTCTGTCCCGTTACCCTTTGATCCACTTCAGATACGCGTTGATGAACGGATCGATATACCCGTCCAGTACCGCGTCCGCCTGAGCCACCTCTTCGTTTGTCCGGTGGTCCTTCACCATCGTATAGGGCTGCAGAACATAGGAACGGATCTGATTCCCCCAGGCGATATCCGAAACCTCACCGCGGATATCCGACAGCTTCTCCGCATTCTCTTCCTTTTTCAGAAGATACAGCTTTGCTTTTAACATCTGCATCGCCTTCTCCTTGTTCTGGAGCTGGGAGCGTTCATTCTGACACTGTACGACGATCCCGGTCGGAAAATGCGTGATCCGGATGGCGGAGCTCGTCTTATTGATATGCTGTCCGCCTGCGCCCGAAGAGCGGTAGGTATCGATACGGATATCGTCGTCATTGATCTCGATATCCAGATCCTCCTTAATCTCCGGCATTACATCCAGAGAAACGAATGAGGTCTGCCGCTTTCCCTGCGCGTTGAAGGGCGAGATCCGTACCAGCCTGTGAACGCCTTTTTCGGATTTGAGATACCCATAGGCGTTCTCTCCGTTGACCTGAAAGGTGATCGACTTGATCCCCGCCTCGTCTCCGTCCAGGAAGTCCAGGACCTCTACCGCAAAGCCCTTTTTCTCCGCCCATCTCGAGTACATCCGGTACAGCATCCCTGCCCAGTCGCAGCTCTCTGTCCCGCCTGCGCCCGCGTTCAGCCGGAGGATAGCATTGTTCTTATCATATTCATCGGACAAAAGCGTCGAAATCTTTAGGCTTTCCAGCTTCTCCTTGAATTCATCGAATTCCGACTGAATATCCGGGATCAGGGAGGGGTCGTTTTCCTCATAGCCCATTTCCAGAAGGGTCTCGATATCCTCATACTGCCCGGTCAGGGAGCTTACGCTTTCAATGGCGTTCTTTAAGCTCTTGAGCTCCTTCATATCCTTCTGGGATTTTTCCGTGTCATCCCAGAAATTCGGCTCCTCCATCAGCCGCTCCAGCTCCTCGACCCGCTGTTTTTTATCTGTCAGCCTCAGCGAATCCGCGATTTCCGCAAGCGGCTTTTTATAAGTCTGTAATTCTGTTTTTATTGTATCGAGTTCGATCATAAAATGTTTTTGCTCCGTAAATCTTTTCAGAGGGTCTCGCAATCTATACTGGTTAACGCTTTTCGGTGCCGATTAATCGGACTCGCAAACGCAATTTCAGTACGTTTGCGTTATCAGAAACGGCAATTAATTGCGTTCGCGAGTATAAAAAACAGATTGCTCGACTGTTCCGTCTTTGAGCTTTTTCTTGTTTTCAGAGTTACGCATTCTTGCTCAAAGCCGAAACTCTCCCGTGACAGTTCTTATACTTCTTTCCCGAACCGCAGGGGCAGGGATCGTTGGGATAGACCTTCTCCGCCGTTCTCTTTTTCGGCTGCTTTACCGCGCTGTCATCCTTGTTCGTACCGGTTACCTTCGCAACCTCTTCACGCTCCACCTTCTGCTCGATCTTGATATGATAAAGGATCCGGATCGTCTCCTCGGAGATCGAATCCGTCATGGCGTTGAACATATCGTAGCCCGTCATCTTATATTCTACCAAAGGATCCCTCTGGCCGTACGCCTGTAAGCCGATCCCCTGACGAAGCTGATCCATATCGTCGATGTGGTTCATCCATTTGCTGTCGATGGATTTCAAAAGGACGACCCGCTCGATCTCTCTGAGATGCTCCGGTGTCGGGAACTCCGCTTCCTTGGCCTCATAGAGCTTGACTGCCTCCTCCTTTAAGTTGTGCTTCAGTTCCTTCTTGCTCAGGCCCTTGACATCCGGGGTCCTGAGATCACGCAGGGGGATCGTCGCCAGCAGGTGCTTGTTCAGATCGACCAGATCCCAGTCCTCCGAGGCCGAATCGTCCCCGATGCACATATCCACCGTATTTTCAATGAAGTCCGTCGCCATCTTGAAAACGACATCCCTCATACTCTCGCCGTCCAGTACGCGCCGTCTCTCCGCGTAAATGATCTCTCTCTGCTCGTTCATGACCTGGTCATATTCCAGCAGATTCTTACGGATCCCAAAGTTATTGTTCTCGATCTTCGTCTGCGCCCGCTCGATGGCGCTGGAAAGCATCTTGTGCTCGATCTGCTCCCCGTCGGGAACGCCTAAAGCGTTAAACGCCTGCATCATCCGCTCCGACCCGAACAGCCGCATCAGATCATCCTCTAACGAAATAAAGAACCTCGATTCTCCGGGATCTCCCTGACGTCCGGAACGGCCTCTGAGCTGATTGTCGATACGTCTCGATTCATGCCGCTCGGTTCCTATGATCTTTAAACCGCCTGCTGCCCGGGACTCATCGTCCAGCTTGATATCGGTACCACGGCCCGCCATATTCGTCGCGATCGTTACCGCGCCGTGGATACCGGCATCCGCAACGATTTCCGCTTCCATCTCATGAAACTTCGCGTTCAACACATTATGCTGGATCCCGCGCTTTTTCAGGAGTCCGGAAAGTTCCTCGGAGGCCTCGATCGTGATCGTACCGACAAGGATGGGCTGTCCGGTCTCGTGCGCCCGCTCGATCTCATCACAGATTGCCCGCAGCTTTTCTCTCTTTGTCTTATAGACCGCATCCTGCTGATCGATCCTCTTTACCGGAACATTCGTCGGGATCTCGATAACGTCCATTCCGTAAATATCCCGGAATTCCTTTTCTTCGGTCAGCGCCGTACCGGTCATACCGCATTTTTTTTCAAATTTATTAAAGAAGTTCTGGAAGGTGATCGTCGCAAGGGTCTTGCTCTCCCGCTTGACCTTGACGTGCTCCTTCGCCTCGATCGCCTGATGAAGACCGTCCGAATAACGGCGTCCGGGCATGATACGGCCCGTGAACTCATCTACGATCAGCACCTGATCGTCCTTTACAACATAGTCCTGATCCCGAAACATCAGGTTATGCGCCCTAAGCGCCAGGATGATATTGTTCTGGATATCAATATTCTCCGGATCCGCCAGGTTGTCGATATGGAAGAAACGCTCGACCTTCTTAACGCCCTCCTGGGTCAGCGTTACAAACTTATCCTTCTCATTAACGATAAAGTCGCCGGTCTCCTCGATCTCGATCCCCATGATGGCATCCATCTTCGAGAGATCCTCGACATCCTTGCCCCTTTCAAGCTGTCCCGCAAGGATATCGCAGACCTCATAGAGCTTCGTAGACTTTCCGCTCTGTCCGGAGATGATCAGCGGCGTTCTGGCTTCGTCGATCAGAACCGAGTCCACCTCGTCGATGATGGCGTAGGCCAGCTCCCTGAGAACTAACTGCTCCTTGTAGATAACCATATTGTCTCTCAGATAATCAAAGCCCAGCTCATTGTTCGTTACATAGGTAATATCGCAGGCGTAAGCTTCTCTGCGCTCCTCGGAGGTCATCCCGTTTAAAACGACGCCCACCGTAAGGCCTAAGAATTTATGGACCTCGCCCATCCACTCCGCGTCACGCTTGGCCAGATAATCGTTTACGGTAACAACATGGACCCCCCTGCCGGTCAGCGCGTTTAAGTACGCCGGAAGCGTCGCGACTAACGTTTTTCCTTCACCGGTCTTCATTTCCGCGATCCTGCCCTGATGCAGAATAATTCCGCCGATGATCTGGACCCGGAAATGCTCCATATTCAGGACCCGCCTTGCCGCCTCTCTTACCGCGGCGTAGGCTTCCGGAAGAATATCGTCAAGCGTCTCTCCCGATGAAAGTCTTTCCCTGAACTGCCTTGTCTTATCCTTCAGTTCCTCGTCCGGAAGCGCCATCATAGAGTCTCGCAGGGATTCGACCTTATTAACGATCGGCTCGATCAGCTTAAGCTCTCTTTCGCTGTGGGTTCCGAATATCTTATCTATGATCTTCATAAATGTCCTCTTTCGTAACTGCCAGGTTACCCTCTTTTTTGCACACCAAAACAAACAGTCAGAGACTGCAAGCAATATTTTACCACTCTTTCCTACATGTTTCAATTTTTTTATGGTATACTTACTCTAAACTATCTATTAAACAAAGAGGGAATGCATTATGTCAATGAGTGAACAAGAGATAAATAATAACCTCTTTGATCAGCTGCATCTGTTACGGCGGATAAAAAAAGTAGCTGCGGCCAACAATTGTCAGCCTGTTATAGAAATCATAGAAGAAGAGGAAGCTGATATTAAGGAAAAGCTATATCAGACTCCGGTGTTAACAAGAGAGGAGAAGGAATAAGTATGAATACAAAAGAAGTTGCCAATATCATTATTGCATTAAGAAGAAAGGGCTGGAGTGAAGAAGAAATCAATGATTTTATAGTGTTTATAGAAACACATACCCCCACTCAGGCAGAAGCAGAAGAAGCCAAAAAGGACAAAGAATAGAAAATGAGTACGTCACCAGAGAAGAAATTTGGAAAACGCTTCGGAAACCTGAACTCGTTTAAGACGAGTTTTTTTGAGAATAACGACGGAATGCTAAGGATGGCGGACGGTATGGCAGAGATCCTCTCCGCCCAGCCCCTGCGAAAGACCTGTAAAATCTGCGGAAACCCTCTTTCTGCGGAGTCTCGTCCTGCTTCAGCCGGAAGGATTCCTGACGAAACCCTGCGCATAAAAAGCCACGGTCTTTCCTATATCCGCTGTGAGGTCTGCGGGCATTTGAACAGCGAGCATGAGGACACGGACGACTTTGCAAACAAGGTCTACGTTGAGGACGACTACGCCAAAAACTACAGCGAAGCGGATAAGGAGCAATATCAGAAGCGCTGTGAGTTGATTTATATCCCGAAGGCTGAATTTCTGAGGGACTCTTTAAATAAGGAAGGAATTTCCGCGGAGTCCGCTGATATCCTGGATATCGGCGCAGGCTGCGGGTATTTTGTCACGGCTGCCAGGTCTCTAGGGATGAAGGCGGAGGGAATCGAGGTATCTGCCGGAGAGGTCGAATACGGAAATAAGATAAGCGGCTCCAGGATCCTTACCCATGTCGGTCTGACCGACTCCATCGACTATATCCGGAATACCGATAAAAACATTATTTCCGCCATCGGGGTCTTAGAACATCTGACCCATCTTTCCGAAAATCTCGCGGCAATACGAAATAATGATAACATACGTTATCTTTATGCCTCCGTACCTATGTTTTCCTTCTCCTGCGCCTTTGAGGCCTCGCACCAGGACTGCTATAACCGTCATATGGGCGGGACCCATACCCACCTCTTTACCAACGAATCCATTGCCTGTATGGCAGAGAGCATCGGCTTTGAGGTCGCGTATGAATGGCGCTTTGGCTCGGATATCAACGATCTCTATCGTTTTATTATGGTAGAGCTTGCAAAGAACGATAATAAGGAGTTTGCGGATTATTTTGCGAAAAAATTCACCCCGCTTATGGACGAGCTGCAGCTTGTCCTTGATAAGAGTGAGTTTTCCTCTGAGAATCACTTTATTTTAAAGAAGACTTGATAGTTATACTCGCGAACGCAATTAATTGCCGTTTTTGATAAAGTAAATGTACTGAAATTGCGTTTGCGAGTCTGGTTGATCGGCAACAAAAAGCGTTAACCAGTAAAGGATTTTATGCTTTTTGTGGAAACCCATACTCCGACAGAAGAGGAAGCCAAACCAAAGTCTGATATTATAGAATGAAAGAAATCCCGGCAACCGATAATCGGAAAGGCCGGGATTTCTTTTATTATACTGGTTAACGAAAATCGTTGCCGATTTTCGTTAACCGTATAAAGTGATGCGCACGGATTCGGTAAGGAAATATGCCGCTTAAAGCGGCCCGAATCCGGCGCACTCAATAAC
>JAFSXN010000046.1 GCA_017444015.1 Lachnospiraceae bacterium
AAAATAAAACTGAAGGCTTGTCCGTAATAACAAACCTTCAGTTGAACGTACTCAAGTCCAGATATAAACCGGCTTTCGACAAATATGAATCTTAAAAAAATCGTGACTACTTATACATTATTTTTCCGTGAATAGTAACCCTGTCGTTATGGGGTCCAGGCTGTGCAGGTCTGTGCAGTTCGGCTGTGGATGATTATTATATAGGAAAGATTTTTTCGTTTCCATACAATTCAGGTGTTGATCTGTAATGGAGAGTTAACGCATAGAAGCCTTGAAAAGCAGGGGGTGATAAGATATTATAATTTAGTGGAGAGCAGCATTGTCCGGTTAGAGCCAGACAGCTCGGACCACAGAGAGAAAAGGCCGGGCAGATACGCTAAGAGAGATAATGAGGAGGAAAAAATGTTTAACGAGAATAAAGTGTATGTCGGAAAATCAGGAAATGATAAGGTTTTTCTGTTTCCGAAGATGGTCAACCGTCACGGAATGATCGCGGGCGCGACGGGAACAGGAAAGACCGTGACCTTGAAGGTTCTCGCGGAGTCGTTTTCGGATATGGGAGTTCCCGTATTTCTGGCGGATATCAAGGGAGATCTGTCGGGGATGTGTGAGCCCGGAAAGAAGAGCGAGGATATGGAGGAACGGATCGCACGGTTTGGACTGGATGCCGACGGCTTTTCCTTCAAGGCGTATCCTACGGTATTCTGGGATGTTTATCAGGAAGTGGGGATCCCGCTTCGAACCACGATTTCCGAGATGGGACCGATTTTGCTGGCAAGGATATTAAATCTGAACGATACGCAGTCAGCGATCCTGAAGGTCGTGTTTAAGATCGCGGACGACGAGGGGCTGCTTCTGGTAGATACCAAGGATCTTCGCTCACTTCTGACCTATGTGGGAGAAAACGCGAAGGAATACAGCCTGACCTATGGAAATATTGCAAAAACAAGTCTCGGCGCGATCATCCGAAGCGTTATTTCGTTAGAGTCCGAGGGCGGAGAGCTGTTCTTTTTTGATCCGGCGCTTGACATCTCCGACTGGAACCGGTTAGATAGCGAAGGGCGCGGCTATATCAATATTCTGGAGTGTGAGAAGCTGGTGAACAATCCGACCATGTATTCGACCTTCTTACTCTGGATGCTGTCGGAGCTCTATGAGATGATGCCGGAGGCGGGGGATCTGGAGAAGCCGAAGATGGTCTTTTTCTTTGATGAAGCCCACCTCCTGTTTGATACAGCGTCGAAGGAGCTTCTGGAAAAGATCGGCCAGATCATAAAGCTGATCCGTTCCAAGGGCATCGGTGTGTACTTTATCACACAGAGCCCAAAGGATATCCCGGATGAAGTTTTAGCACAGCTTGGAAACAAGATCCAGCACGCGCTGCACGCCTATACGCCGGCGGAGCAGAAGGGAGCTAAGGCGGCGGCGGATTCGTTTCGGGCGAATCCGGACTTTGATACCTATGATACCCTGCTGAATCTGGGGATCGGGGAGGCGCTGGTCTCGGTGCTTGATACCGGTGGGGTTCCGACGATCGTACAGAAGGTAAACATCCTGCCGCCCCAGAGCAAGATGGGACCGGTCGATCAGGTGCTTCGGAAGTCGTTTATCGTGAATTCTCCGCTTTATGACAAGTATTCAGAGTCCGTGGATGTTGATTCTGCCTATGAGTTTCTGTTAAGGAAGGCTTCCGAGGAGGAGGCAGAGGCGCTGCGGCAAAAGGAGGAAGCGCTCGCGGAAAAGGAGCGTTTGAAGGCGGAGGCGCTTGCGGAGAAAGAACGGCAGAAGGCGGAGGCGCTTGCGGAGAAAGAACGGCAGAGGGCGGAGGCGCTTGCGGAAAAGGAACGTAAAAAGGCAGAAGCCGCGGCGGAAAGGGAGAGACTGCGCGCGGAAAAAGAGGCCCAGAAGCAGGCCGAAAAGGAGGCCGCGGCGCTTGCAAAGGCGGAAGAAAAGGCCAGAATAGCTGAGGAAAAGGCCGCACAGAAGGCAGCAGAGGCAGCGGCAAAAGAAGAGAAGAAAAAGAAGGATGCCTATAAGAGAGCGGGCAAGAATGTCGCGTCTTCGGCAGCAGGCACCCTCGGACGGGAAGTTGGAAACGCGGTAGGCTCTTCTGTGGGCGGTTCCCTGGGAAAGAAGATCGGAGGGAATGTCGGAGCCTCGCTTGGCCGCGGGATCATCGGGACGTTGTTCAAGCTGTAGGAAGGAGCATAAGGTATGCAGAAAGAATTGGTAGTCGTGATCGATTACGGCGGACAGTATAATCAGCTGGTAGCCAGAAGAGTCCGCGAAAGCAATGTGTATTGTGAAATATATTCCTATAAAACAGACCTGGAAAAAATATGGGCGATGAATCCCAAGGGGATCATCCTGACCGGCGGTCCGAACAGCTGCTATGCGGAGGGAGCACCGAAAGCACCGAAAGAACTGTTTGAAAAGGGTGTGCCGATCCTGGGACTCTGCTACGGGGCACAGATGATGATGCACGTCCTGGGGGGCAGGGTCGAGACACCGGAGGTCGGAGAATACGGAAAAACGGAAATTCAGTATGATACCTCGTCTGTATTGTTTTCCGGTCTGCCGGAGAGCTCCGTCTGCTGGATGAGCCATTTTGACCGGATCGCTGAGATTGCGCCGGATTTCCGCATTACAGCCCATACGTCAAACTGCCCGGCAGCGGCTGTAGAGAATGCATCGAAGAACCTGTACGCTCTGCAGTTTCATCCGGAGGTTTTGCACACGATAAACGGAACGGAGATGATCCGCCGCTTTGTCATAGAGGTGTGCGGTTGTAAAGGCGACTGGCGGATGGATTCGTTTGTGGAGGAGCAGATCGCGCTTATACGGGAAAAGGTCGGTAACGGCAAGGTGTTGTGTGCATTGTCGGGCGGTGTGGATTCCTCGGTGGCTGCCGTAATGTTATCTAAAGCGGTGGGCAATCAGCTGACCTGTGTTTTCGTGGATCATGGACTGCTTCGAAAGAACGAGGGCGATGAGGTCGAAGAGGTATTCGGACCGAACGGTCCCTATCAGCTGAATTTTATCCGCGTCAATGCTGCTTCCCGTTATTATGCGAAACTGGCTGGTGTTACGGAGCCGGAAAAAAAGCGAAAGATCATCGGCGAGGAGTTCATCCGGGTATTTGAAGAGGAGGCTAAGAAAATCGGGGCTGTGGATTTTCTGGTGCAGGGCACGATCTATCCCGATGTTGTCGAGAGCGGACTGGGCGGAGAATCTGCTGTGATCAAGTCACATCACAACGTCGGCGGTCTGCCGGAGCATGTGGATTTCAAGGAGATCATTGAGCCGCTTCGGAATCTGTTCAAGGACGAGGTTCGAAAGGCGGGCTTAGAGCTTGGAATCCCGGAGAAGCTCGTTTTCAGGCAGCCCTTCCCGGGTCCGGGGCTTGGGATCCGGATCATCGGGGAGGTTACCGCAGAGAAGGTTCAGATCGTTCAGGACGCCGACGCGATTTTTCGGGAGGAGTTAGAGAAGGCGTGCGCGAGATATGGTGAGGGCGAAGGAACCTCTGTGTCGGAGAAGCTCGGGCTTTCGGATAGGGGTAAAGAGAGTAAGTTAAGCCTTTCGGATCAGTGTGCAGAGGATCCAAGGTCACACACACAGGAGCAGTGCGCAGAGGATTTGAAACCATGCCTTCCGGATCAGTACTTCGCCGCGCTTACAAATATGCGCTCTGTCGGCGTTATGGGGGACGAACGGACCTACGACTATGCTATCGCGCTCCGTGCGGTCAACACGATCGACTTTATGACGGCGGATGCCGCGGAAATCCCCTACGATGTCCTGAAACGGGTAATGAACCGGATCGTCAATGAAGTTAAGGGTGTTAATCGGGTTCTTTATGACGTGAGCTCCAAACCCCCGGGGACGGTGGAGATGGAGTGATTTTTTCTTAAAAAGAATCCAGTATTTATGCAGGTTGCAAGCGTATTTGTTTAAGTTTTGGCAACGATTTGGCAACAAAATCAGAGTTATTCTCTGAATAATCTCAAAACACAATAATAAAAGACCTTACTGATTCATATTGGATGGAGAATCGGTAAGGTCTTTCTTTTTATTTCTTCTTGGATTTTGACTTTTTCTTTTCTTCTTTTATCAGAGCATCACTGATCTCTTTTGGCAGGACATCTACTGAGAACTGAT
>JAFSXN010000047.1 GCA_017444015.1 Lachnospiraceae bacterium
AGCTTCTGGCTGGATGAGTTCGCGAATATCGGAAAGATCCCCAACTTCTTAGAGCTTCTGTCCGTTGTCCGGAAATATAACATCAGCATCAATATCATTATACAGGGCATGGCGCAGCTGAAGGGCATGTATCCGAAGGAGGAATGGGAGGTCATCCTTGCCAATCTCGATACGATGATCTATCTGGGCGGAATGGAATCCGGCACGGTCAAATGGCTGTCAGAGAAGCTCGGGAAGGCCACGATCAAGCAGATTACCAGCAATAAGAACGCCAAATCGAGTGGCGAGAGCTATTCCAATCTGGGGCGGGCGCTGATGACGCCGGATGAGATCGAGCAGATGGCAAGGGCGCATGAGCTGGTCTTCATATCCGGCTGTAAGCCGATCAGGACGAGGAAATACGACCTGTCAAAACACCCGCATTACCGGTTCTGCGGCGAGGCGGACAAGAGGAATAACTACAACATAAGAAGCCTTGTTCCGCATCAGGAGATTGATTACGACCTCCTTGACGAGGCTGCGCTGACGATTCAGAAGATCAAAGAGTTTGATTTTAGCGGACTTCCGATTGAAAAAGGGCATAAGAAGGGCTATGTCATTCCCGATAAATGGCGGGGCGTGCCGATGGAGAAGCTCGTTGAGGCCTGCAATGCCTGTAAGATTCCTATAAAGGAGAAAGGGGAAGCCGTCTATTACATTAAGCTCCTGGATGAGCATGAAAAGAAAACCGGAAAGGAGCTCAATCCAAAGAATCCGCTGGAGGGTATATTGGCTTCGAGTCCTGTGGGCGCCGATAACAAGGAAACCGATAACAGTGGAATCGAGAACAGTGAGGCCGGTGACGGGGAGACCAATAACAGCGACAGCCTGAGCCCTGAAGCACAGAAAAGGATCGAACAAAAGCTAAAGGAAAGCACTGAAAAGCTTGACCAGGATACGGGGACAGCTTTCACTCCTTATCTTGCGGCGCTTCAAAAGCATTTGTCCGGGCAGGACAAAGAAAGCAGGAGGGAAATAATCGAGGAGGATGCATTATCTCTGTTTTATGAGGACAGAACAGAATCAGAGCTACAGGATAGGAATCCGGTGCCCCTATGATACAGGGATTGTCCCTTTTGAGATGAAAAGAACCAATCAATTAAAAAATAAAACAACAGCATTTAGATTCTGAAAACAAAAATATCCGTTATTAATGTATGTAACCAGGTAATCAAGATATTTGTTCATCTGTACAGGGTACAGAGAAAGCGAGGCTATTATGAAAATAAAAATCAGAAACCTGATCCAAACGGTCAAAACGGCTTTATCAAAAGGCGGGAGGAAGGCGGAGAAGAAGCTGCTTGCCTTAACCGCTCTGTGCGGCATCGCGCCGACCTTCTGTGTTGACGTGGATTCCACCGGACAGAACGTGATCAAGGCAGTGTTCAATATCCTGCTTTTAGGTGGAACCATCCTCACCGCTGTCGGGATCGTCCAGCTGGTCAGGGCCATTATGGAAGCGTCGCAGGGACAGTCCCAGCCGGGAGCGGTAGGAAAGGCGTTGGGCATGATCCTCGGAGGCGTCGTCATGATGGCCTCCAAAGCGGTCGTAGAGGCGATAGCAGGCCCCATCGGCAACTGGTCACTGACGGCCTGAAAAGGGAAACGGAGGTATCCGGTTATGACATTTACAGTTCGAAATCAACCGTATACGGAAAAGCTCAGATGTTTCCTCCGATACAATAAAGGCCGGATCATCCTGACAGGACTTCTGTCGATGCTTCTTGTAAGCGGCATAACCTTCACCTGCTGCATGGGGGCGGATGCCTTCGGGCTCCGCAGGAAAGCAAACAGCATGGCGAATACCGTATTTGAGCCCTTTGATATCCAGTCCCTGGAGGTGAGCTTTGATAACGCAAACGATATCACCATCGGCGGCGTTTCCTATCCCATAGGCTCCGTGGTCACGCCTGTCTACGGCGTGACACGGTCCTTCGGGCTTTCGCTGACCATGCTGTTATGGTGCATCTCTCTGGGGACTGCTTTTCTGAACGGCTCCGCCTATAAGGAGATTCTGATCAAGCGCTTCCTGGTGCTGTTCCTTACGATCGTATGCGTTGCCAATGCTTCCCCAATCTCCCAGACGATATGCAACATCGGCTCAGAGCTTGTAGGGAAGGTCGGGACATATACGGCGGCAGATACACCCGTAAGCTTTACGATCTTTTCGGATGATCCGACGGAGTTTGACCAGAGGGTCGCCCAGTATGAGCAGGAGATCGAGAATGCATTGCAGGCGGAATTAGCCATGCTGCCCGCGGGTTTTCATCCGCTGGACAAGCTGTGGCTCAATATCAAGTTCGGGGTGAAGAAATTCCTGGCGCCTTTGAGCTTTGAGATGAAATACAACCTCGGAGATCCGCTCCTTGTGATCCTTTCCCTGTTCCTTCCATGGATCATCAAGCCGATTCTCTCAGCGCTTGTCAGTGTGGCAGTCTTGGCGAGGGGGATCGAGATCGTGATCCTCTGCTGCTTTGCTCCGATCCCCTTTGCGTTGGTTGGAGACGGCCACTTCGGAAGCGGGGCCGGCGCCAGGTTTTTAAAGAATATGGGCGCCATTGCCCTGCAGGGGGCCGTGATGCTTGCGATCATGTATATCTGCCGGGCAATGATGGTGACAACCGTTGCGTCGGTGGACACGAGCGCGGCAGCTAATCTGGGCGCAGAGGGCATAGACAGCTATATCGAAATTGTATTCAGCGTGCTTGCGATCCAGGTGATCAATGTACTTTTGTTATTCCGATCCCAGTCGATCGCGCAGAAGCTGTTCGGGCTGGCATAGGAGGAAGCTTATGATATCCGTACAGATTGAAAAAGAGATCAGGCAGGAAAATAAGATCTTCGGCTCCTTTACCACAAGGCAAGCGGTGGTTTTGAGCGCCGCTTCGGCTTTTACCGTTATATTTTATCTGGCCACGGGGATCAGCATCGATGGGCTGATGTATCTTTCCCTGCCACTGGGGCTTGCCGCTTATTTCCTCGGGTTTTACAAGAAGAACGGCCTGTATGCGGAGTATTACCTGATAAAGAAGCTTAAGTGGTTCGTTTACCATAACGAGAAACGGGGATACCACAGCAAAAACCGATATATCACGATGTTTAACCGTGCATACCGTAAAGACAGGGAGCAGGATCTTTCCGACCCGAATAAAAAGAAATATCTCCGCAAAAGACAAAGAGAAGGACACCAAAAAAGGACAGCCCTGAAGGGAAG
>JAFSXN010000048.1 GCA_017444015.1 Lachnospiraceae bacterium
TGGCGAACCATCGTATACGCTGAACATTCAAAAGAACGAAGTCGGAAGAGGGGAACGTTTCTAACTCTATCCGTCTCCAGCGACTATGAATACGTTGTACAGTACGATGCGTTCATAGTCGCTTTCTATTTCAATACCACTTTAATATCTGACTTACAGACACGTCTTAGTGTCTAATTGGCTCCAGCTATCACTCATTTTTTTTGCCAAAAAAGGGACAGAATGGCACCAAAAAAATTCATAATTTGCTCAAAATGAATTGTTCATACCCCGTTCCCATTCCATCCTTCCATCATCCCCTACTTTTGTATAAAAAATGAGATGGTATAACCCCAGAATCTCTCTATTTTCGAATGTTCATTCTGCGTCCCCGCCCTGTCCTGGAGGCATCTCGAAAACATCTCCACGTCTCCCCCGACTATCTATATCGTAGTCATAATATAATCGATGCAACAACCAGGCATTTAAGTGGCTCTTCTTAACCCACCGGAATAGAAAAAACTCCTGACGCAAGTTTTTCAATCTCATACCTTGCATCAGGAGTTTTATCTCTCTCTTTTCTAATTCTTTTTAATTGGTTACTGGCTCTGTCTCCTCCATTGCTTCATAAATCAACTCCGGATCATATTCCGGCTTAAAGCGATCGGCAATCTTAACGATCTCTTCAATCCTTGATGGTTCTTCCTCAAGCTCTTCTGCGATCCGATGGGAATCAAAACCTTTCTTTAGCTTTATACAGACCTGCTCAATTACTTTCAGGTTCGCTCCCTCTTCCTTTCCTTCCTCTCTACCCTCTGCTTTTGCATCCCAAATAGCAGCCCATTCTCTCATATACTGTGTCCTCCATGTCTCATTTCTACGTCCCTTTAAAACAGCTTCATCAATCTCTTTCGTCAGATTACCGGAAACAATCCCATTTACTATGTAATCATAGAGCTGTCTCAACTCTTCAGATATGCCATCCCCTTGGTAGCTGCAATTAAAAAACAGCTTTGTAGTGCCATCCTTTAATCCCAACCCTGGTACTTCTTCACACAATTCTACAAACGTATATCGACTGGCTCCCTGATCAAAAGGATCGAATGTACAGATAAATATCACGGTACTATCCGGAAGCAGTTGATAGGGGTTGCCCTTGTTCAAAAAATCGATGTCTATCGACGCCTGATAGAACCGACTCCGTTTCGAAAGCGCATAAGATACGATGTTCTTATGATTGAGATTTTGCATCTCTGTATCATATACCGTTCCTCTGTTGTCTTCACTATAAACATCCAATCGTATTGGCTTACCGTCCGAAATGAATTGATATTCCTTCTCAGTCTGAACCGTGGTCAACTCACCGATCGAATGTCCCAGGAGACATTCCAATACAGCTCTACATAACCGCGGATCCTCCATCACCTTTCCAAACATAAAGTTATCCCGGAACCGTAATTCGTCGTAACTTTTTCTAACGTTTTGTTCCCTCATATAAACTCCTTTCTGTAAAGATCCAGACAGGAAACCTGGAACAAATCGTTTTTTGTCTTCTGAATTCCTGCCTGTTAAATAATTGGATACCATAAGCAAGAATTTCAGAAATGAATATTCAGACAGCCTCTACCATTATTTATCTGTGTATTGACTTCGAAGATGACATTATATGTGCTATATATATGAAATACTGCTTACAGGAAGACTATAGCATATAAGAACAAGTTTGTCATCCTTTTCCTGATATAAGGTATGAGATTGTCAACAGGACGAACTGTCGACAAAATATTTTTCAAGGTACGCCACCTCTAGCGAGGGTGTTTCTAAGAAAAGACTGATCAAACACTTGATCAGCGCAATAGGAAACGAATAAATCTGTTTCCTGTAACTTCAAAAAAAGAACGGGCTTTCGCATCAAATGATACAAAAGCCCATTCTTTCCCAAATAGCGACTCCTTCGCATTCAATGCATCTCATATGCACCGTATTTTATTGTCTATAAGCTATATAAACCCTCTGCTACTCATTCCTCTTAGCAGAAAGAATATCGCCCTGAAAAAATATCAAACTACTCCATATATTCTTATCGGCTAGTCAGGGAAAATACTTAACCCCTTATATGAAATATCACAGACACCCATCACTCAGTTTAAACTACATACACATACCTGAATCTATACGATCCCCTCAAAAATCGTCTTATCTCCTATATGAACTTCCTCCACTCCGGGAGCCTTTGTCTTATTGAAGCTAAAGCTTAAGAGATACCCTGTGTCAAGTCCGTAGGAATCAAGGTAATCCAGGATCTGCTGTTCCCCTTTGGCGTTGTATCTGTCTCCATGCCATATTTTCAGCCCGATGATGTAGCGTCTCCCTCGATAATGGATCACTACATCCATCCGCCTGCGATCTCTGTTTCGTTCCTCTACGCTGAAGGTTCCGACACCGTTTATGATCGGGGACAGATAGGTCAGAAACTTTTCTCTTCCCTCCTCCTCGATAAATCGCCTTTCCGCCTCCTCGTCCTTGAGGTTACGGATATATTCCTGCGTCTTTATGAACCGCTCCATGATTAACGGTATATCAAGCTCTCCGCCTTTAATAAACTCCGGTTTATTATCAAGGGCATCTCCCCTCATTTCCTCGGTAAATCTGCTCTCATCTATAAAATAATTATAGAGCAGCATCTCGAATATCCGGTTGGCCACAGCGATCTTGTTATGGTTATTTATAATAAAGCCATACATGATCAGCTGCTCCTGCTGCTTATTGTACTGCATAAATGCAACAGATTCTCCATTGAACAATATCTCCTTTAGCTGGCTGCGGAGATCATCAAAGCTTCTTATCTTCCCCATTAAAGAGTCAAACAGCGTATTTTTCTCCGATATGATATATTTGACCGCCTCTAAAATTCCATCCTCTGTCCACGGAGTATCCCGTCCTTCGAAGGTATCCGGCAGCATCCCCTGATCGATAAGCTGACAGATACGGCTGACAAGAAATGGGTAGCCGTTCGTATATGTCCTGATTAACTTTGCCAGTACCGCCGTATCCATTCCAGTATGATGGTCGGCTTCGTACTCATCGAGCATACCTTTGATCCCATCCTCCGGCAGGCTCATATCGATCGTAAAATCAGCGGCGATGTTCCACGGGCTATTCTCCTTCGCTTCCGCCTCGCCTCTGATCTTGCTCTTCAGGTGCTTTACATCTGTAACACCGGCCAGGATAACTGATTGAAATGAGGGAGCATCCTCAGCTTCTCTTGCTATATAACCCTTTCTGAGTAAGGCAAGAAAATCCAGAAACACCTGATTATTCGTAGCACTATCCACTTCATCAATGAATAATACCAACGGCTTTTCAGATATAGCACACCACCTCTGCAGCGTAATGAACATTTCGTCCAGAGCGGCTTGTTCCTCCCTGCGCCCGATATAGTCGTCTAACTGACTCTTTATCTCCTGTGGAATGAGCTTGAAAACCGAAGCGTCATTCATTAACATACGGCATAACGCTTTTACAAAAGTTTTCTCCGTCTCAAAATTAGCATGCGTGATCCCATCAAAGCTAAGGCTCAAAACATCATACTCTTCTATGAGAAGCTGCTTCAATGCCCTTAGCGTTGTCGTCTTCCCGTATTGCCTGGCACGGTTAATAGTGAAGTATTCCCCATAATCAACGAGTTTTTTGATCGCTTTAACCCGCTCCGTAATATCCACCATATAGTGCTTCGACGGTATGCAAACCGCTGTAGTATTAAACCTCTTCATATTTTACCCGGTTTCCCAACAACCTCTTACCTTTATAACCGACTTGATTATATCATCTTCACAGCTCTCCTGCTACCGAATTTTCAGACTATACACTTCCCTCAACTTTCCAGCTCCGTTCTCCTCAAGAACCCTCTCCTGCTGCTCAAAGTAAGGAAACTCGTGGACTCCGCCGCCGCGGTAAGGGTTCATATAGTTTCCGAAGATGGTTTTCAGCATCTCATCATAGTGGAGCGGGACCGGCACCTCTATAAACTCATAGGGAAGATAGATGAACTCCCGATAGTATTCCTTGGGAAATACGCCGCGGAAGCCCTCTCTTGTCGCATGATCGACCATACAGGTCGCTTCCCTTGCCTCGGATTCCTCCGTTGTCTGCATCAGTCCCTCACAGAGCTGGTTGATCTGCTGGCGCAGAGGCTTGTCCAAGCGGAACCTGTATCCGCAGATAGCCTCAATATCCGAAAGCGCCTTCCTATACTGCGGTACATCGTTATAGAAAAGCTCCGGAGCCAGGTTCGTAGCTATGGAACCGATAGAATAGATCAGGCTGCAGATCTGCTGATCCGTTTCCTTGTCCGGGCTTACGTAGTCGATGCAGAATACGTCAACGCCTGCCAGATACGGAAAGCCGGAGTGCCGGTTTAAAAAATCCTCACTGCGGTCGATCTCCGTATTATTGACAACCCGGGTATGATATTCGTCAAACCGGGGATTGTTATAGATATTATTCGCAAAATATCCGGCGGGAAGCTCTTCCTTCGCAAAACGGTTAAACTTCATATAGTCATCCCGCAGCATAGAAATATCCAGGTCGTCGTCCCAGGGAATAAAGCCTCCGTGACGGACTGTGGCAAGAAGAGATCCCCAGTCGATCCACCACTTCAGGTCGTGACGGGCGCAGATCTCAGATATCTCATCCAAAACGGTCAAAGTCGCCGCCCAGGAGCGCTTCATAAACGCTGGAATATAAAAGCCGCTCCGGACCTCGCTTTCCAGGAATCCCTCAGGAATTTGCAACATCTCTTCGTACCAGATCCTTTTTGATCCACTCCGCTTTTTCTATGATCGCCTTTGCGTGCTCCCTTCCGGTCTCGCTGGCAGCAAGGATCTCCTCTCTTACGTCGCCCGCGGACTGATAGGCGCTTTCCGCAAGCTTTCTGATCGCGTCCTGGATCAGATATTCGACAAAGGACATCGCCGGATCGTTATCCAATCTCTTATTGATCTCATCATTATCCCGAAGAAGCCTGGTAAGCTCTCCCTTCTGAAGCTGGTTGGTCTTTGCCATGGTATACATCCGGTCGTAATTCCGAAGACTCTTTTTCGCGTCCGAAACTATAAGCCCCAGCTTCTCAGGCAGTTCATCCATATAGGCGGACAGTTTTTTTCGCTCATCTTCCGAAAATAACGGGGCACTTTCTTCAATACACCGCGCAATATCAACGTTTTCCGTACATTCCTCAGCGATCGCTTCCCGGAGCGTTTTGATAATCGTTCCCTCAATATAAGCGCCGCCCTCTGTCGCGTCGATAGTCTTTACGCCGTATTTTGCGATCTCCCGCTCGAACCAGTCCTTATAGAGCATAAAAACGACGCTGGTCTTAACGGTTTCCCCATTGATATCCTTCGTATAGGTCAGGGATTCCTCTTCGATGCTGTTATTGTCGCTCAGGGAGTTCTCCGCATGCGCCTTATCTCCGGTATAGGCCAGATCCTGTCCGCAGAGGATAATGGATTTTACGCCGAGGTATTCCGCAAAGGCAAATACGGTATTTGCTACGGTTCCCCCGGTAGAAAGAACAGGCTCCTCGATTCCCTCCCGATCTAAAAACGCGCCGATATAACGGTTCTCATCCCGCTCAAAGAAGGCAGTCTGCCCCTCTCTGATCGCTCCGGGCGTAGCGGAGGGGGCTGTTAAAATCGGAATCTCTATGGTCTTTTCGTCCTCAAAATGCGCCAGAAATTTCTTCCCGTCGATACTGGCGTAGAGATCCGGCGTGATCCCTTCGTGTAAAAGGATCGGCATGGCGGAATCCACCGCGATCAAAAGGCATTTCCCCCTGGCTTTATGAAGTTCCCTGATGTTTTTAGACAGGGACGGTCCGGAGGAAACAATGATCGCGCTCAGATCCCTGGGAAGCTTTTCTTTTAACGACGCGATCGATTTGGAATGAACGTATTTTGAGAAATTATCAAGAATATTGCTGTAGTAGGCCTGTCCGTATTTCTCATTGGCGTACATGGAGCCCTCGACGGACTCGGCGTTGATCCGGACCGCATTCAGAAAGTCATTATATTCGTTAGGAAACAGGACCGGATAATTCGGATAGCTGACGGTCAGGGTATTCCCGATTTTTTTCAGATCGATAATGGTATCCAGAAGAACGCCGAAGGAGCTGTCCGCGGTCTCCCGGACGTAGAGCCGGAGCTTATCATTCAGAAGAAGCCCCGAGAGATCAAACCCTCGAATCGCTGCTTTCAGGATCGAAATGTCCGGTTCGTATACGATAATATCGTAGTCCGATCTGCCGGACAGCTCCTGTACCAGCTTCTTTACAAACATTCCGTTTCCGAGTCCGAAAACAATATAGCCCCGGTACAGAGCGTTTTCGTCGCCTTTATAATAGAAATACCAGCGGTTTACGAGAGCTTCGGATTCATAGAGGGAGTCCAGCTGATACTGGCTGTCATTGTATACGGTATACAGAACAGAGCGGCCTTCTACATCAGCTATATCGGCTGTCCTTTCGTATGCCGTTTCGCTTCCCCGAACGATCGCGTCGGCTATGGCAGGATATTTTTTCTTCAAAGCTATCAGATTTTCGTCGTATATACTTCTCATGTTTCTCCTGTTATAATAATCGTGTTGCTACTCCTATACCGCAACGGGAAGGAGGTCATGCTAATGGTATATATCATCACATTTTTGCTTTCTGTCACAGCGAGCATAGTTGCCTACTATATTTGCAAGTGGCTTGACAGGAAGAACTGTAGCAACAAGCACGAAAACGAATAACTCACGTGAAGAGCAAGAAACCCCTGGGGATCGCATCTCTCCAGGGGTTTCGCTTGTCATGCCCAGCATATATCATCACTTAAATGCCTGAGATTACTTTAATACATCCCCGGATATTTGTCAACGTCATTATGCCAACTACATTGCAAAATAACGGTATTCATAGGATATAGTACCACAGCTGGCACCACTTTACAACTCGGCGAAAGAGGTGTAGATTATGGGAGGAGGTGCTGTATGAATAATATCCGTTTTCCTTTGATCATCCCTACAACCCTGAATGATTATTCCAGAACCAAACGAAATCTGGAGGATTTTTTCGCTCTGCTTCCGATCCTTAAAATCGTTTTTATCGGACCGGCGGATTTGAAGGAATCGGTGGAGGAAGAGCAGCGCAGTACTTCCTTACCGATCGAGTTTCTGGATGAAACGGATTTGATCTCTTACGATCAGCTGATGGGAGCTATGCGCAACCGTCTTGAAGCCGCGGGCTATGAAATGGCTGATAACTCCCGCCCGGGCTGGTACTATCAGCAGTTTCTGAAAATGGCCTACTCTCAGGTCTGCGATAGCGAATACTATATGTCCTGGGACGCGGATACAATTCCCTTACGGAAGATCGATATGTTTAATCCGGCCGGAAAACCCTACTTTGATATAAAGCCGGAATGTCTCTCCGGCTATTTCCGTACGATCCAGAATCTTTTCGGCTTCGGGAAGGTGATCGCAAGGTCCTTTGTTTCTGAGCATATGCTGTTTCGTGTCGACTATATGAAAGAGATGATCACTGAAATCATGCGGGCACCCTTCGACGGAAATTCCTTCTATGAAAAGATATTCTTTTCGATCGACCTTGATAATATGAAACGAGGCTTCTCCGAATTTGAAACCTACGGTACCTGGGTAGCTATGCGCCATCAAACCGCCTATATGCTGCGCGAGTGGCATTCTCTACGGCGGGCGCACTGTTTTTTGGAAAGCAGAGATCTGACCGGGGAGGATATCAAATGGCTGGCTCTTGATTTTGACGCCGCAACCTTCGAGGAATATCATACCTACGAGCCGGAGCTTGAGCAGCTTTTCAGAAATCCCGAATACCGGCAGAAGCTTCGCCCTATGCAGTTCTATCAGTCAATCCTGGAAAGCGGCTACTTTGGGGAATATTCTGACGGTATGTTAAAGAGAGGAGATCTGCTCATGCCTGTATAGGCTTATGTATATTAAATCCTGTTTTTATTTGTCTCTGCGGAAGCTATGATCCGAAGCAGCTCGTCGGTTCTCTTCTCCCAGGTCATCGTACGAACCGCCTTTTCGTTTCCCCGTTTCGCCAGTTCAAACAATCTCTCCGGATCCTTCAGATAAGTCTCTCCGATCTCCGCTGCCTGTTCCGGGTGGCCGATATCAAAGGTACAGAGCTCCTGTTTCGCGCCGGAGGTATGAAATTCATCTTCAAGATAGCGATTCGTGTCGGTAAAAACTGCCGCTCCGTTTAACATCGTCGTCGGGATCCGATCGTGCAGGCCGTTCTTAAACCATGGCATAACATTTAGCGCCATCCGCGATTTTGCGCATAGTTCCGAAGCCTCGAAATAAGAAACGCTCCCATGAAAACGGACGTTATTCTTACTGGCAATACCCAGATTCTCCCAGCCCACGCCAAAAATATCAATTGTTATTCCAGATTCGATCAAATATCGGATCAGCTCTTCTCTGACATATTGTCTGACATAGATGTTCGAATGGCTTGTATAATATGCGCACTCCTGAAATGTCTTTTCGTCCACCTTGTCGGTTCCCAGAACCTCACGCATCATAACCCGAAGCGCTTCCTCGTTCGTAGCGCTCCGATGATCCAGCATATACTCAATCATTCCGATGGCCATTTTCCTCAGGCGATCCGGAAGCTCGCGAATCGTTGACTCGAATTCACTCAGAGGAACGTAGCTTCCCGTAAAGACCAGGGAATAGGGCCGCCTCAAAAACTCCTCGATATCCGGTTCTTTCGGCTCCGTCAGGTCTCCTCCAATGGGAAGGAAGCTAGCGGAACGAATATTCGGAAAATGCGTTTTTATAAAATCAACGTGATCCCGATCCAGACAGATCGCATGAAAATGTTCGATCGGCGTTTGAAGGATCTTCGTATGTTCACAGGGATGATCGACGATCCAGTCAAACAGATGGATCCCCCGTTCATTCAGGATCTCCCGGTGGGCCGTAAGCCGCCCGTCCGCATTGAACATAAGGACAGCATCCGTTCCGCTGTCAAGCTCCTTGATAAGGTCTGCTCTGACCTTTTCTGCGCTTTGGTCCAGATCAATAAAGCTGACGAATATTCCCCGTTTGTCCATTTCCCGGGCAAGGCTGTCCGCAAAAATATTCAACGTATTGTAGCATTCCTGATCCCTGTGGAATAGTAGAAGTTTCATATAATCCTACCCAAGCATTTTCAGATACAGCTTAAAGTTCTCCGCCGTCTCGTTTCTTAAAACGTCGATCGTAAAAAAAATATCCTCCGAATCAAGAGCATCGCAGATCCGCTGGCGCTGATTGATCCAGTATGCCTTGTCTTCTTTAACGTCCGAATACTCCGGCCGGTCATAGAGCCCCAGCATGGCGTTGATAAGAGCCGTAAAATTTTCCTGCATACTTTCCTTAAAGGATGCGGCTTTTTCCCGATCCTCAATCGTAAGCAGATCGCAGTATACGTCAATATTTCCGATCATGGTCTCGATACTTTCCCGAAGTCCTGCCATATTTTCCCTCTGAACAGGCTATACTTCAGCCCGGTTTTTCTGATTTCTTTTTATAAACTTATCGTAAACGAATTTAATAAATTCGTTTACGATAATAATTGATGCGCACGATTGCGGTAATGAAGGCGCTTTCAGCGCTCCGCAATCGGCGCAAAAGGAAACGAATAAATTCGTTTCCTATAACAACAAGAATTGATGCGCAACTATATACTGGCGAACGCAATTAATTGCCGTTTTTGATAAAGTAAATGTACTGAAATTGCGTTTGCGAGTCTGGTTGATCGGCAACAAAAAAGCGTTAATCAGTATAAATTATGATAGGGGTTTTACTCGAAAAAAACAGTCTTTACATCCTCCAAAAACGCTTCCTTCTCGTCCAAAACACGCTTTCTGTATTCTTCGAAGGCTCCGATACGTGTACTGTATTCCTGTATACAGCTTCGAATCTGACGGATGATTTCCTCTACCGATGCCTGTTCCTCATCGATCCGGTATTCCTCCGGGATCGCGACATCCTCCTTAAAGGCAGCGGCGCCTTTTCTCCCGGTAATAACGATACATCCGCTGACCGCTGCTTCCCTGGGGATCCGATCCTTTCCGGGGTGATTTCCAAAGTCGATATAAACCTTCGCTGTCCGAAGAAGCTTTTGAACCTGATCCGTTGTCAGTCTTTCGATTGGAGTCCATTTGATATCCGGAGCGGCTTCTATCAGCTTTTCCGTAAATTCCCGTCCCTTTGCCGGATTATAAAGAACCAGATCCTCTTTTTCACAGGTTAGCGCGTTTTCACTGCCCAAAAGATAAGTGTCGTTTAAATAATCGCTTAAATGCAGTACCGGCTTCCCCTGAATATTGTATTTCTCTACAAAGTCTCTGGCATATTCGGATTGGTATAAATGCTGGTCTACCTTCTCGCAAAGCAGACGCAGCTCCGATTCCGCATCCCCCCGCCCATAGTCTCTTACAGCCTGAAGGAAATTATCGACACTCAGCCACCAGAACAGCTTTTTCGCGCTTTGTACCATCTCCGCGCCGATAAACCAGCCCTCCGGAATCACCAGAGCATTCTCGGCGTGATCCGAAATCTCATTCATGGTCCGAACTCTTCCGTAAACGTATTTCTCAAGCTCGGGATGGGTCAGCGGAATATCTCCCCCAGACATCATATAGGTTATACAGGCATTTCCACCCAACTGATTAATATGATAAACCAGCTGATGCAAAAGCTCTGCGCCCCCGGTTTTTATCGCAGGCGGACATAAAGCATATACCGTCCGGTACCGGCTGAACAGCTCTGTAGAGGAAACGACCTCTCTATGTTTTTTAAGCTCAAACAGAAGCCATGATTCTTCTCCGCCCTCTCTGACCCGGACGGATTTTGAGCTTAATATCTCATAACCACACCGGATAAAGGAATTGCAGCAGCTATTCAGGGAGGTGTCCTTCGCGATCCCGAGGATCGTCGTATCCTTACGCAATTCCTTGCCAGGATCCGGAGTCAAGTCTTTAGCAAAGCTGATAAATTTATACAGATAATTCCTGGACACTCCGTCTGAGATAATCCCGTCTCCGATCAGAATAAAATCAAACTCAGTTCCGTCATCGAGTATATCCGCCGTTCCGTAGCTATGCACCCTGGCGGCAGGATAAACCATTCCGATCAGCTCCCGGAAATACAGAACATCCTCACCGATCAAACCGATCGTTTCCGCCCCCTTTAAACGATTCAGGACAATCAGATCATAATCCGTATACTGCATCTTTATACCTCTATCTCATAGTTCATTGCCATAACCGGCTTCTTCGCCCGCATGCAGTGGTACATTGTTGTTCCGTTATCCCCATAGAAGGCATCGCAGAGACGCACCATAAAATAATCATCGTCGCCGTCGTCATAGATCCCGTAATCTTCGCTAATAAACTGCTGTACGACCTCGTTATACTCATCAAAGAGAGGTTTATTGAAGTTCTCCAGATATTTGAAGATATTTGAGTCGGGATGATAGTATACAATTACGTCTTCTACATTCTCTTTGAAAAGCCGAAACACTCCCTTCAGCTTTTCGATTGCTATTTTACTGTTTTCTATCAACGCACTGATACTGGTATAGAACAGGATAACCTTCTTCCGGCTTCCATCGGGCTTATTTAAAACAGTAAGCCACTCCTCTCCCAATTCTTCGTCTGCTATTTTCGGGTATTCCTCCAGGTCCTGCTGTGTCATTCCGCCGGATCTGACCTTTTCTTCCCAGACAGACTTCGTATCCTCACCGGCCCACTCTGTCAAGGCGTCAATATAGCGCTGCCGTATATTCTCGGACTGAACGATCACCTCATCGGCCCTCGCGACTCCCGGCGTACAGATACAATACTGCATCATCTTTTTCGCTTTTTCATCCGTATCATCGTATTCGTCTACTAGAATACAGGATACATAAATCATTTTTTTCGCATAGAAGCGGATCCGCTCCGTATTGAACATGGGATAAGCGGCCAGATGCGCGTCATAGAGGTCATACGGGTTATCAAAGTAGACGATATCCGGATTCCTTCCGTAAAAGTCATATTTGTCAAAGCCGGTGATTTCTACATAATTCGCCAGTTCAGCGCCTTCATAATGGATCTCCTCCCCGATATTCATCGTATTCGTACGGTAGTAATAGGGGATGGGAATTACATAGACCTGATTTTCCGGGTTTTCGACTGCCTTATTATATTCCTTTAGCATAAAAACCCAGTTAGAGGCTTTTGTAATGAGGAAAACTATGTCCATTTTGTCCTTTCCTTTCTCGATCGAATCTTTCGGAGAATCTGTCTTTTTATCCTGATTATTATTGTTATCCTGGCTCGAATTTCCGCTTTGAGATGATTCTATTTCCACTTTGGAAGAAATCTTAGGATATAAATCCTCCGCAGAATAAGTATAGGCCGGCCATGCCCGTTTGCCAATTTTTTCAAATACCAGCTTCTCCTGACGGGAATATACCGGGTACTCATGCGTGCCGCCTCCCCTGTAGGGCTGCATATAATTTCCGAAGATCTTCTTCATCATATAGTCATAATGCAGCGGAACCGGCACTTCATAAAATTCGAAGGGCATCATGATCAGCTCTTTATAGTATTCTTTCGGAAATATCCCGCCAAAGGTCTCTCTGGTGGCATGCGCTCCCATAGAAGCTGCCATATCCGCTTCATCCTCGGATACAGTCTCCATCAGATCCTGTCCCAGGATCTCAAGCTGCTGGGCGATGGGCCGGGTCTTGTTAAAGGTCTTATGACAGTCCCGTTCCAGACCCTTCAGATATTCCGGGAACGGCTGAACCTTCATTACGTCCTTATACAGCCATTCCGGTTCTATGGATTCCGCCAGGTTATGCAAACGGCTGATCAGGTCGCAGAGCTTTTTATCCCTCTTCTCATCTCTGGCTACATAGTCAATAACCATAATATCAACGCCGTTAATATAGGGAAAGCCATGATTTTTTTCCAGAAAATCCTCATTAAACGTCACGACCTCGCTGTTGACTACCCTGGTAATCGAACCGGTACAATCTGTTTTCTCATAGACATTCGCAAGGCTATAGCCCTCGGGAAGCTCTTCCTTCGCGTAATCGAGGAATCTCATATAGTCTTCCCGCATCATGGAAATATCCAGATCATCATCCCATGGGATAAAACCGCCGCAGCGAACCTGTCCTAACAGGGTTCCCCAATCCATCCACCATTTTAAATTATGGCGGTTGCAGATGATCGATATTTCATTCAGTACCTCGATGATCGATGCCCAGCATCGTTTCATCTTGGCTGTTATATAGAAGCCCTCCCGGACCTCACTTTTTAAAAAGGATTCTGGAATTTGCAATTTTGTATTTCCCTATGCGATAATAACTTCTTCAATGGTTTCTTCACTGGCATCGTCATAAAAATCAGGTTGATTCGAAACATATTCTATAATATCCGAAGAAAGGGCATGTGGATTTTCCTTCACATATGTAATGAGCCTTTCTTCTCTCTCGGAACTATACTTCGCGTAGTTCATCATTCCCAATACAAAATCTTCATATGAATCTGCTACATTTTGAAGGATAATTTTTAATTCCATTACAACTAGCTCCTATTCCTTACACGTTTATAAATGTTAATTTGATCAAATCCGTAATTCTCAAAGTAGTATAAATATGCTTCCCCATTTAATCCATAAGAAGCATGGATAGCTAATCTTTTTCCTCTGTATTTTTCATAATTTGTATTGATCTCACTTCGAATCTTTTCCAACTCTTTCCATTTTATTCGGGCAGTTGGTCTACGATAAGGAAATATACTGTTATTATAATCCTCGTGTGCCATCTTATCTTCCTAATGTATCAGAAATTCCTTCTTAAACGGGCAGACCGGCATCTGCGAGCTGCCCAGAATCTCGATCGTATAGTTTTCGTCATCCAGATAATACGGATAGTGATGCGTTCCGCCCCCGCGATAAGGCTGCATATAATTACCGAACACCTTACTGATCATTTCATTATAATGTAACGGAACCGGAACAGTCATAAATTCATAGGGCATTTCAATCAATTCTTCATAGTAGCGAATCGGAAAAATCCCATTATAGCTTTCATAACGCATCACATGAGCACTGACGGCTCCCGCGTATTCCGCTTCGCTTTTTTTTATCATCGTAAAGTAACCCTCACAGAAATTCCTAAGCTGCTGGGCTAAAGGCTTGCTTCGGTTGAAATGATGCCTGGATTTTTTTTCGATCGTACGAATAAAGTCCTGATGCTCCGGGATATCTTTAAAAAGCGTTTCATCACCGATCGCGTCCGCAAACTGATCGATCGGCTTGACGATATCTACTACCTCTTTATCAAATTTCGGAGAAATATAATCAATACACATCAAATCAACGCCTGCAACATAGGGAAAGCCGGCGTTTGCCTCCAGGTACTCCTCCGTGATATTAAAAATATCCTGCGTATTCACCCGGGTAAAATACTCGTGCATAATATTGCTGTTTCGGAAATTGAATAGCACATAACCCTTAGGAAGCTCCTCCCGGGCATACCGTAGAAAAGCCTCATAGTCCTCTCTCAGCATGCCAATATCTACATCATCATCCCATGGGATAAAGCCGTGATGTCTGACTGTCGCTAACATAGAGCCAAAGTCCATCCACCACTTCAATCCATGTCTCTTACAGACCAGATCGATTTCATTTAAGACTGTCAGAATCGCTCCCCAGGCACGCTTCATCTTCGATGGAACGTAATATCCTTCCCGGACCTCGCTTTCATAAAATGCTTCCGGTATCTGCATAAAAAAACACCCTCCCGGATTCCTATTATATAGGAGAGAGACAAAAAAGTCTATTTCTCCGAACCGAAAAAAGGACTTGCTTTCGCAAGTCCTCTTTTCTTATAGTAGTCCTGATTAGCCAAGCAGTGAAAGAACACCCTGGTTGGACTGGTTCGCCTGTGCGAGCATCGACTGACCGGCCTGAGCGAGGATATTGTTCTTCGTGAACTCTACCATCATCTTAGCCATATCAGTATCTCTGATCTGAGACTCAGCAGCCGTTGTATTCTCAACTACGTTGTCCAAGTTCTTGATCGTATGCTCAAGTCTGTTCTGAACAGCACCGAGATCGGATCTCTGAGCGGATACGGAAGCGATAGCCTTCGTAATTGCCTTAATAGCGTTCTTAGCAGTCGTCGCAGTAGAAACATCAAGAACCTGTGTGCCATCTTTCAGACCGGAAATTGACTTTCCGCTTTTGAATGTAGCTGATCCATTAGAAACAGTCTTCATAGAATGGCCAGTATTGCCAGCTGCCATGATCGAAGACATGCTCATCTTGTTGATCTTTACGTAGATCGTAACATCACTCGAGCTATAAGCACCAACCTGAAGAGCAACACCCTTTCCACCATTCTCAGTCTTGAACTTGGAACCATTCAGAAGGTTCTTCGTATTGAAGTTCGTGGAGGTCTGTACACGATCGATTTCGTTCGACAGAGCCGCAACTTCCTTCTGGATCGCCATACGGTCGTCCGTGGTATTGGTTCCGTTAGCGGACTTAAGAGCTAACTCGTTCATTCTCTGAAGCATATCTTCTACTTCACCCAGAGCGCCTTCTGCGGTCTGTACTACGGAGATACCGTCCTGAGCGTTTGCGGAAGCCTGAGTTAAACCTCTGATCTGGCTCCTCATTTTCTCACTGATGGTCAAGCCCGCTGCGTCGTCCGCTGCTCTGTTGATCTGATAACCCGAAGATAACTTCTCTGTGTTCTTTGCCTGTGCGCTTGTCGTAACGCCTAACTGTCTGTTGGCGTTCATCGCTGTCATATTGTGCTGTACTACCATAATTTTTTCCTCCTTGAATTTGATAAACAGTGGCATCCTTGCCACACCCCTGTGTGGGCCACGTAACGCTTCTTCCCTTCGGCCGTACGCTCCGTCAAGTTTCCGCGCGTTGTATTTTCCTTTACCTGTATTATATATCGGCGAAAGCTCTTAGAACTTAACCCCGATTTATAATCTTTTTTATTTTTTTTTGTCCATCCATCCGGAGGAGGTATTGAGTCCTCCGCCGCTAATCACATTATTATAGCTGTTGATTACGCTCATACTTCGCTTCGAGGTCCGGATCTCCTTTTTTACCGGCCTCAGAACCCGCTCCAGATTCGCGCGGTTTCTTTCTTCCTTTGCCCGGATCGTTACTCCAAGATCCGTTACCCGTCTGATATACTCCTGAATTTCCTTAACCTTTTCCGGATATTTATCCTTATCCGCCTTCAGTCCTTCTCCGATCCTCTTATACAGGGCCTCAAAGCCGTCATCCAGTTCATTCAGCCGATCGATCAGGATCTCCTTGTCGCCGATCAGTCCGTTAAACTGGTTCCAGTTAATATCCCCGTACTCATTATTTCCGATCACCTCCGCCTGATCATCGCAGCGGGCAATGATCGCCTTCAATACCTCTTCCTTTTTCCGGAGGCTCTCTATCATAATATCTATATAATTCTCATTGTGATCCGTATCCGCCATAGTTCAAGTATCCCACTATCTGTTCGCTGTTCTCATAACCTCTTTCCAGGTATCCCGCATAGTCCGAAGATGCTCATTTACTTCTTTTAGAACATCAATATCCTTGGATATATTAGCCTCTCTGAGACGCGTGATCAGATAATTATACACGTTGTTAAAATCATTAGCGATTTCATAATCAAAATTCAGAGTCAGCTGGAATTCCTCGATAATCCTCTGAACCTTCTGAATATTCGTATTCGCCTTCAGAATATCCTTCTGCTCAATTGCCGCGATAGCAATATTACAGAACTTAATCGCCCCCTCATACAGCATCAGCGTCAGTTCCGCCGGCGTCGCCGTCATTATTTTATTTCTGTTATACTGCGCATAGGCATCTCTGGCCGTTGCCATATAACCTTCCTCCCAAATCTTTATAATACTCAATAACGAAATTCTTTTCCATTTCGTTATTGAGCGCGCCGAATTTGGCCTGCGTAAGCAGCATATTTCCTTACCAAATTCGTGCGCATCCTCTTTTATAAAGGAAGGAAATCCGAAGATTTCCTTCCCGAAAACTCTTTCTTCTCTGCCCTGTGATTACATTCCATACATCGTAGACAGATAGGACTGCTGTGAATTGAGCTTGGCCATCGCTGTTTCCATCGCTGTAAACTGCTTATAATACTTGTCTTCAATCTTAGCGACGTAGGCCTCCCAATCCTCTAACTTCGTCTCATACGCCTCGTATTCCTTCTTAACCTTCTTATCATCATAGAAGCTGCCGTAGGAACGATCATCGGTAGACCAGGTCATCTCCTGCATCTTGCTGTACATATTCGAGGCCAGCTTCTGGAAGAAGGAGCTTACCTCCTCAGGGTTCGTCGCGATCGCGGCCTTCAGCTTATCGGTCTTTCCCGCAGTACTCTCATCATCCGGATCCCCGTCAATATGATACATATTTTTCTCATTCTCGCCGGAATTAAAGTATCCCAGGGTTTCAATACCGAAGTTAGAGAGGCTCAGGGTCTTTCCGTTTACCTCGTAGGTAGAAGACATCGCCTCCTTCAGGACGCTGGCAATGGAGGATACCGTATCGTTTCTTCTTAAAAGAGAGCTCTTGATCTTTTCCTCCCATTTTTCTACCTCTTCATCGGTCAGGGCTTCCTTCTCCTCCGATGTTAACGGCTCATAACCCTTCGCGGAATCCGCGTTATAGAGCTTGTCCAGCTCGTTGATCAGGGAACTGTATTCCTTGACAAAGCCCTTGATCGTATCGTAAATCCCGTCATAGTCCGTCTCTGTATTAATACTGATCGGCGCTGACGTAACATCCTTGGCCGTTAAGGTCAGGCCATTGATATTGAACGAATTATTCGAAGAGGTGAATTCCGCTCCGTTTAAAAGAATCTTTGCGTCCTGTCCGTCGATCTTTGTCGCGCCGCCGGAAAATACCTCTGTCGTCTGACCTGTCTCAGTGACGACCTGCGCCTTACCCAGTCCAAGAGCAGACAACGCGCCATAACCTTGTTCATCCGTCGCGGTAATATCAAAATCACTGGCCGCTCCGGACTCCTTCGCGCTGATAAACAGACGTCCGGTATTGCTGTCAAAATTAGCGTTCAGGCCTCGATCCGCAAACTTCTTCGCTACGTTATCTAACGTATCGTCTTTGCTTAACGTAATATCAACGTCTTGCCCACCCTGCTTCAGTTTGATCGTCGTCGTTCCGTCCGCATTATCTCCGCCGTTAAAGCCCAGCTCACTCAGCTTCGTACTTCCGGTAACGCTCCCGCCGCCTGCTTTGCTGATCTGTCCACCGGTCAGATAAGCCGCCTTGGCCATCTGCTTGACCTCAACAGTCTGAGAACCCCTTACCGCGTTATCTCCGGTAATAACCGTCAGCTTCGAGGAATCGGAAACACTGGTGGTTTTCTTGTTAAAGGCCGTAGAATACTGAAGGTTGCTGACATACTTACTATAGAAGTTCTTAACCTTCGAATTCATCGACTTTAAAGCGTCCTGTTTCCATTCCGCCTTTGTCTGATCCTTTTTAATTGTCTCTGTCTTGCTGGAATATGATTTGACTAATTCCTGGACCATGGCTTCGGTATCCATGCCGGAATTCATGCCTGCTATTCGTAATGCCATGTTTACCGCCTCCTTATCCTTTCTCGTCTACTATAAGTCCAGCCATCTCCCAGATCTTAGCGATCATATCGAGAGTTTTCTCCGGCGGGAATTCCTTGATCGTTTCCTTCGTATCTTTATCCACGATCTTGATCGTCAGCCGGTTCGTATCCTCATGGATACCAAACAGGGCCTCAGAATGCTTGGCCATCTTTTTATTCAGCTCTTCGACGGCCTCTCTGATCTGCTCGTTGCTCGCGTCGCCCTGCTTCGGCTGACTTCCCCTTCCCCCGCTTCCGTCCTCCGCCTGCTTGGCACTGTCTACTACGACCACTTTATTATCGACAGCCTGCGCTGCCGCCTGATCCTGCGCCGTCCCCTCCTTGATTGCGGACCCAGAATCAACCTTTGGCGGTGCCTGGATTTCAGGAAGCACCGTCTGCGCCTGATATGTCATAGCGCTTCCAATGGGTTCAATTGCCATAAATATCACCTCCGTGTGATTGAATCGTTTCGTACATGCATGAGCGGACTGCATGGCCCCTTTATCTCTGCAATCCTTACATTCGCTGTACAGAGCCCCTTTTCTCTCTGCTCAGCTATATTTACTTACTCCGCATATACGATATGATAGTGACAGTTTTCTATTTTGTATATCGACTAAAATTAAATTTAGTTAATACCAAATTTTAAAAAATTACCGGAATATTTCCAGAAAACCAGCTTTCCTTAATGAACCTGTCAGAAAACTGATATTGGTATCTGCTATAAAAGCTTTTTCAAAGCATCCAGGCCGGCACCGTCTACCGCCGCCTTATTAGCCTCCTGGATCTGTAAGTAAACCTCTTTCCGGTATACGGGGATTTCCTTTGGCGCAGTAATCCCGATCTTGACCTGATCCCCCCGGATTTCCAGCACGGTGACTTCAATATGGTTATCTATCACAAGAGATTCGTTTTTTCTTCTGGATAATGCCAGCATACTCTATTCACCTGCCTTTTCTTTCTCAAACCTCTCCTTGTTTTCCTTTAAAATCTTATAGATCTTAAATTTGACCTCATAATCCGGGTTCTCTACAATGATCTGGGTCGCTTTCTTGGTCGTGATATTGATGATGATCGGAGCCATCAGATTGATAGACATATCCTCGATCGCCCTGGGAACGGTCACCGTCGTCAGGACCAACAGATCGTCTTCTTCAAACTCTCCCAGAGTCTTCAAGTATTCGTCCTCGATCGTCGGATTGTAGTCCGGCTTTACAATAGACGGATCCATTACCGGAATCGCAAACGCCGGCTCTCCAACGGACTGGAGCCACTGGATGCCGCCTCCGTCCCTGGATTCGCTGTCGCAGATCAGCAGAAACTCCTTCAGATCCGGGAAACCGACGATTCCCTGCGAAAACGTGATCAGCTTTTCGGAATCCAGAATAACATTACCAAATAATTTTGTTTCAAACGTAGCCATAACCCCTCCTTATAAAACAGTCATCTTAACCGGTATGCAGAGCCAAAATCGGATAATCCTAACTCTGAATCGATACAAATACCTTCCTCTGTATTTTAAGCGCTACCCCCGCATTAAGCAAGTGAAATCTAGTCTAACGAGCAAGCAGGGTGAACAGGCAACGAGCCAGGCTCATGTTTCGCATTTTTCGCTTTTGGGCTCTCGCCTAACGGATCAGCGCTATCAAATATAATTTAATAACGTCTGCTGGGCGATTTTCGCGGTTGCGGTCTGGGCAGCTTCCAAAGCAAGCTGGGCGCTCTTTAGGTCGATGGCGGATTCCGTCAGATCGACGTTGATATTTTCGTCCGACAGCTCCTTGAAGTTTTCCAGCTGCTCGACGACTCTTTCCTTGGTCAGCTCGAGCCGCTGCTCCATACTCCCGACCTTGGAGTTGGCGAGATTCACCGCGTCCATATAGCCATCGAAGCTGGTCAAAGCTTCGGAGAACATCTTCTGCATTCTTTCCTTCAGATAGTCACATTCCTTTGTCGCGGCTGTATGCAGGACTTCCAGCTTTTTCCGGCTTTCTTCATCGGAATAATTTTCATTCTTCTGCAGCTCTTCGATCTTCGCAAGCTTTGCCTCTACGTCGATAACGGCCTGCGTAGCGTTCATCAGCTCGTCTACGTCTCTTCCGATATCGTGCTTAAAGACATCGCCGGCGTTCGTATTGATCTCAAGGGTCTGGTTGAACGCTACCTCGTAAGTGATCTTCTGGTTCTTAAAAGGATCGTTTGGAAGCACCGTCCTGGATCCCAGATCGCCGTACTGATTATAATCAACCGTAGTCCCGTCAACGCTGTTTTTCGCCTGGCAGGAAAAATAGTGCTCAGGTCTCAGATCGCCGGTCCTGAAGCTGGTCTTATCGTATTTAAAACCAAAAACAGCTCCATCGGTCTGCATCGCAGTCTGTGCGTCTTTTCCCAGAATCAGCTCGCCTGTATCAGCGATCAGATAAGCTCCGCCGGAAGGAACTTCGGTATACAGCTTGTCATCATCCGCCTGTACTCCCGTAAGTTTTTTTATCGTAACGGGAAACGGAGTGGCAGTCAATGTATTATATATCGGATTTCCGTTAGCATCTTTTTTGATACTCCCATCCGCGTTCTTTACCGGGTCCTTGCTGTTATAAACGGTAATGCTCCCTGCGCTGTCTCCGTCTTTACCGTCCAGATTGTCATAAGCCAGACGGATCCGATATACGTCGTTGTATTTTACTTTATTGACTCCGTCCGTATCCGTAGCCGTATTCAGCTTGGTAAGGTTTCCGTCATTGTCAAAAACATTAAAATCCCCGGAGATATAGGAAAACTTATCCACCGACGAGGTATCAAAGGTCTGATAGATACTGTACTTTGTGGACTCGTCGCTCTCCATATAGGTCATGGTCTCGCCGGTCCGATATCCCGTAAAGACAGTCCTGCCGGCGTAATCGGCGTTACTGAAGGCATAGATCTGATCCCGGAGGGCGGAAAGATTGTCCATAATCTTCGCTCTGTCTTCAGCCGTATTCTGATCAGAAGCGCCGGTCGTCAGATTGCCGCGGATAGATTCCAGAACCTTATAGGTCTCGTCCAGAGCCGTCCCCGTCGTCTTCAGCCAGGCGTCAGCGTCCGGGATATTCCTAGTCTTGAACTGGGTCAGTTCATCGATATTGCTGTTCAGACGAAGATTCCGGATCGCGATGACGGGATCGTCCGAGGGCCTTGTGATCTTCTGGCCGGTAGCAACGATCGTATTCATCCGGTCGGCATACTCTTTGTTCGTCATTATATGAGTTCTGGCGTTACTATTCATAATGCCGTTCGTAATTCTCATTCCCATACGCTTTTACTACCTCCTCTTAAACTCCCGTTCCATTGATCAGCTTATCGTAAATCTCCTGCATCACTGACATCATCTTCGCGGCCAGATTATACGCTTCTCTGAATTTAACCAGGTTCAGCGCTTCCTCGTCGTTATCGACACCCATCACCGACTGCCGCTGATTCTCTACTGCATGATTTATATCGGTATAGTTCTTTTCAAACGTAACCGCAGCGCTCGTATTTAACGCGATATCCGCCGTAATGGTCTGAAGGAATTCCTGTGACGAGCAGCCCCGGAAGGACATCCTGGACTTATCGTTCTTTACGGTCATCAGCTGCTCAGCGATATCCTGCGTATCCTGACCGTCCGACCAGGTAGTTCTGGTCAGGAATTTCGAAACGTCGTAGACCATATCGGGGTTAACGACAAGGTTCGAGGCTGTTAGCTGGTAATAGTTATTCCCGGTCGAGGAATAATTTGATTCCTTCTTGCTCGGATCGGTTTCATCTTTATACTGCGGCGTTCCCTTTTCCGGACTGATAAAATCGTAGCAATCGTCCCCAGTAGTCATTTTTGCCAGGAACAGACCCTTGGCATAATTCCCGTTCCGGTCTTTCGCTGTCATTTCAATATCGTTCATCGCGGCAGCAAAGCTTCTGACCCATTCATTCATCTGCTCCTGATAATAAGGAATACCCTGATAATCCACGCTGGCTCCGATACTGGCTTCCTTATCCTTATAGTCTGTCGGATCCTCGTCCACAGTCAGCGTAAAGGCAGGGTGTTCGGGATCCGTCGTCCCGTCATAGGACCAATCCGAGTAATTAAAGATCTTATTTCCGAGGGTGATCTCTCCCGACGCATCCAGGGTCAGCTTTTTGATATCCTGGAGATATTGATACTTCGATACGTCGACGGTTATCGTATAGGTTTTCTTCTGGATCGGATCTCCATCCTTATTCAGCTTCCGCGTTCCGTCGTCATTGAGCTCATAAACCGGATCGCCGTTCTCATCGGTAACATTTGTCGTAGTGGTCCCTTTCACCGTTCCATGGAAATACTCATCGTTGTTCCCGTCCCGGATATCGATCAGTCCCTTGAGCTGGCCGCTTCGGTTTTTTCCGTAGATATTGAAATCCAGGCCGTTTGACCAGCGGAGATCATAGAGTCCCTCCGCGTCGGACTGGTTGACCTTATAGTCCCTTGGAGTACAGTCCAGCGTATTATATTCGTACTTGTCTACCAGGATCTGGCCACCGACATAAACCGTATAGTTATTCATACCGCTCTTGATATTGCCGCCCTCTTCGGTATAGATCGGGGTCTCCTGGACTTCTGTATCAACATACCTGGAGAGCTCATCGATCAGAAGCGAACGATTGTCCCGAAGCTCATTGGCAACAACCTTATTGCACTCGATCAGATTTATCTGCTTATTTAAGGTAGCGATCTGGGAGGCGATGGAATTGATCTGATCGGCTACGTTCTTGACCTCAGCGTTGGCATCCTCCTGGAGCTTCCTGAGATTCGTTGACATCTCGGAGAAATAGTTGCAGAGGTTTCCGGCCTGCCCGAGAAACTGCTCCTTTACCGTATTATCGCCGGCGCTCTTGAATACTTCGTCGAGTCCGGAGAACATTTCCGAATAGATCGTATTGAAGCCGCGCATCGTATCCGTCTCGTTGAAATAATCCTCGATCTGATACATATAGCTCTTACGCTCTTCATAGATCCCAAGCGTCGAGTTGGAATTCCAGTACTTCAGATCATAGTATTCGTTGCGGATCTGATCAATGGAGACCGCGGTAACGCCGGAGCCGGCCATACCGTAGGAGGTCCGAAGCCGCAAAGCATCCGCCGCCTGCTGGGTGACCTGCTGCCTGGAATAGCCCTCGGTCTCAACGTTCGCGATATTGTTGCCGGTCGTATTCAGCCATGCATTCGCGGCCTGTAAGCCTGTATATGCGATATTTAATCCGAAAAATGTTGAAGGCATACTTATTTGTCCTTTCTTGACTCTGATGTTTAGCGGTAGCAAATCCTAACATTATACATCATCATCCGCCAAGCCGGTTGATCACGTGCTCAATCATCTCGTTGACCGCGTTGATATAACGGCTGGAAGCGTTAAACGCGTTCTGGAACTTGATCATATTCGCCAGCTCCTCGTTCGAGGAAACGCCGGTGATCTGCTGCCTGCTGTAATCCAGCTGCGTTGCGGTATCGTTCTGGCTTTCCGAGATACTCTTGTAGATATAGCCCGCGGAAGCAAGCTGTGAGACCATATTGGAATAGGTCGACGCAAAGTTCGTTTTCTGGGTAATGTTCGGGTTCAGCACCATCGATGCCGCTGAAAAAGCCTCTGCCAGCTTATCCGCCTTGGTCTGGTCGACGTTCTTTTCCTCCGTTGTAAAGTTGCTGTCCGGGTAGCCTAAAAGCGTCGGCTCCTTCAAAAGCTCCGGGTTGATCCTCAGATTCGCGATGGTATACATGGTACTGGTATCGGCCGGAGATTTGGAGGAATCCTCTGTAACATATTTATAACTCCCGTCAGCCTGCAGCTCATAGCGGTCCGAGGAAAGCCTCTGGAAGAGCTCCTTGGGCAGCTTCTTCGGATATTTTGCGTCATCCTTATAGGTTGCGTCGTGAACGTCGGTACCCAGCTCGGGATCATATTCGGTCGTCTCACCCGTCAGGATATTATTGACTTCGGTAACAACGTTATGTATCAGAGAGTCGAACTCCGCCATAACATTCATAATGACCGAATTGGAGGTCGCCATTTTCGGAGGGACGCTCTGTCTTGCGCCGTCATTATAGATATCCTCTCCGGTATTCGGATCCTTCATCAGATCCGTATAGTTCGCTCTTCTGTCGCCTCTTGCAAGGACCAGCGCCTTCAGTCCGCCGATATTCGTATTGAGCTTCGTTGAGATCTCCTGATTGCAGTCGTAGACTTCCATATCATTGTAGGTCGGCCAGACCGGGGTATAGAAGCCGGTAGCGTTATCTCTTACCACGCCCAGCTCAAAGGGGGTATATTTTCCGGAAACGATGAAATTGACACCTTCCACCGAGACCTCGACCTCACCGTAGATATTCTCGTCATAGGACATATTGACGTACTTGCCCAGCTCATCTAAGAGAAGATTTCTGGCATCCCGGTAATCGTTGGCCTCCTCGGGATTGGCGTTATAGGCCTTTCCGGTCTCGACCCTTGTAATCATCAGATTATATTTACAGATCTCGTTTCCGATCTCGTTGATCTTATCGACGGTATCCTTGACCTGCGCGTTCAGGTTGTCCTGGTAATCCTTTAAGCCGTCATAAACGGCCTGCGCTCTATCGACAAACTGGGAAGCGTTGGATACGAACTGCCCCTCCGTTACCGCGCTGGAGGGATCCTTCTGCAGTTCCTCCACCGAGGTCCAGAGATTGGTCAGGGAATCCTTAAAGGCGGTCCCGGTCAGCTCGCCCAAAAAGGTATCGATCTCCTTGGTTGCTTCATAATATGTATCATAAAAAGACGCTCTGCCGACTTCTTTGCGGTAGGAAGCGTCTACGAACTGATCTCTGACCTGTACGACCTTGGCATACTCGACACCTAAGCCCGACTGCATCTTCGATATGGAGGCATTTCCCATGACCGGATTATAAACGCGGTCCTGCTGCAGTACCTGCTGTCTCGTATAGCCCTGCGTTTCTATATTGGAAAGATTATGCGCCGTTGTATTCAACGCGTTCTGACTGGTCTGTATCCCGGACTGTCCTACGTATAATCCACTAAATAAACTCATACTTTTTCCTCTGATATTCCTTCCAGAGAGGTCTACTGCTTTGCATCAAAGCCGCCTCTCTGGGTTCCCAAAAGTTCACCGGAGCTATAGCCGCTTTTTCCGTAGTTCGCGGTTTCCGGCGCCTGCCTCATAGCCTGAATCATATTCAGATCGAACTCAACCATTTCCAACGAATGTGTGATCAGATCCTGGTTATGCTCGTTGATCCTTCTGACATTTTCTACGGCAGCCCGGAGCCTGTCGTGGATCTCGGACAGCTTTGCCTGCTCCTTCGGCTGTTTTACCAGGAGCTCAATCAGATTGGTCAGCTTCATGCTTTCCATATCCTTATTGAGCACCTCGGCGATATCCTTCGTTACGGTCTCTCTCTTCTGGTCCAACGCGCTGATCTTATCGACGACCGCCTGCTCCTCGTCCGTCACCTTCGTAAGCTCCTCGATATTTCCGGAGACGATTACCGGTGTCTTCTTCTGGGACAGAACAAGCAGCTCCTCGTAAAGCTCGCTTTCTTTTTCAAGTGTATCGATCAGCTCTTCCATTAAGCTTGCCATAGCACGCTCCTCTCAAGGCTTTGCGGCGTTATACCAAATATCCGCCTGCGCTTTATCTCTCTTAGAATACGTACTTCTCCTGATACTTCTCGATCAGCTTGCTGGCAAAGTCTCCATTGTCCACGCTGTAATTCCCGGACGCGATACTGGCCCTGAGCGGGGCGACCCGGTCTTCTCTTATATCGGAGGTATTCGCCACCGCCGCCCTGACGCTCTGAAGATCCTTGCCGAAGTTCGAGATCGAGAGCTGGTCGGGCTGATAAGAGGTTTTGTTTACGGTGCCGGGTTTCCCGACACTCTTCGGTTTATAGATCTGGTTGACATTGTTATATGCTTCAATACGCATAACTGGTCCCTCCCTGGATAACTCCTGTATCTTCCTTTACTTTGATCCTTTATCCTTATATGATTCTAAAAATTATGCTTCAGAGTCAAGTGGATTGTGAAATACTGTTTCAAATCAGTTTCAATATTTTTATCGACTTTTTTTTCTTTTTATTTATATCCGGAGCTTATTTTATTATTGGAAAATATTACTAAAGATATGCGTGAAAACAGCTCAAATTTTGGAACGCAGCCCCTGTGAAGATACAAAAATACAGTTGGTAAACAGACCAAATCTTATGTATACTCAATAACGAAATGGCTTGCCGTTTCGTTATTGAGTGCGCCGGATTCGGGCCGCTTTAAGCGGCATATTTCCTTACCGAATCCGTGCGCATCGCTTTATACGGTTAACGAAAATCGGCAACGATTTTCGTTAACCA
>JAFSXN010000049.1 GCA_017444015.1 Lachnospiraceae bacterium
TACAGAATCAGATACTGCCACCATGTGGATATGATTCTCCTTCGTGGTGCGAAAGATCTGCCGGACAAAAGCCGTCCTGGTAGATACATACTTAAGCACCGACTCGAACTTGCCCGGAGCTGTCACGATATCAATGAACAGCGTGATATCCTGATCTCTGTAAATACATGTGTTGTATCCACGGATAACCTTCTCCCGCTCCAACTTCTGAACACGCTTCTTAGCTGCAACACGTGTCATCCCGAGAGCATCGCCCAGCTCCTGATAGCTTATTCTGGCATTACCCTTCATAAGTTCCAATATCTTTTCATCTGTCTTGTCCAAAAACCTCACTCCTTATCAGCGTCGACTCTGATTGTCTGCATTATACAAATGCCGATTCTGCTCTGCAATAGCCTTGGTATCGTTTCGTAACCATCTGGTATCGATTGTAAACTATAACCATTCTGATTGCAACAAAAAACGGGCTTCCAAAGCACTTGCCCTGAAAGCCCATTCTATCTCTGTACCCTGTCACCACTTTCTACCGTTCAATTGAAATCTGTCATGTTTTCTGATATACCGCACCGCCGACCGCAGACTCTTCTCCCGCTTCTGGTAATGGTAGGGCAGGCTCCCGGAGTGACGATGAAACAAAATGATCGTGCCCTGCTCCGGATACTCCGGGTTGTGCATATACCAGTAATGTCCCGTGTTCCGGCTCATAACCGTCACATCATACTCATTGACTGCAATCACATTGAAATACTTTCTATCTATCGAGTTAAGCTCTTCCGCGTTAAACATATGATCCCTCCTCTGCCACAAATTGAAGATGGAGCTTTTTCTTTTCCTGTTCAAACCGCTTCTGTAGAGACTTCATCTCCCGTTCCATAAACGCAACCTCAGCGTCTTTCATCTTCGCCCTCTCTATGTCCGGTGTTATTATCAGTTTCCCATCCTCACAGCTGACAGACACATAATCCCCGATAGAGAATCCCGCATCCGACAACCACTTGCCGCATAGTCTGATCATAGGTATAGACCGATATCTGTAATCGCTTTTTTCATAAACCTTCAAACTCCGTGTTTTCTTATATGCCATAACAATTTCTCACTTTCATAGATGTGTTTTTTTGACCGAGCCCTATAGTTTCCCAGAGCTACTCTCCGATAAAAGAAAAAGGACTCCGGCGGTCTGCAGTACCGCTAAGAGTCCTAATCTTCGTATTTTACCTCGCATTCTCCTAAGCCGGATCCTATGCCGCAGCGCACTCCCAGCCGACTTCGGTTCGTAGGTATGAAATTTTCCGGCGCCGTCCAACCTCATGCCCCATCTGGGACAAAAAATTAGGACAAATCAGTGCAAGCCTTGATTTTGCTTGTCTTAACTGACTTGTCCTTATTATAACGCCATCATCTATAAACACCTGATTTGTAGCGAATCCAAACAAATATCGGACAGCTTTATCATACAGGTCTGGAAATAAATCTTGCCCATAAAATGTTTGATACGGTATACTACATTCTGACTCAAAAAGGCTTAAATCGCGTATTCCTAACTGTCCACCATACAGATTAATCTGTTCGTCGTGTATTTGAAGAATAGCATTATCATCTAACTTTTTCATTGAGCTAATGCACGGAATGCTTTTTCGTACTTCGTATTGAAGCGTTTTGTCAAATTTGCTACTTCAGCAGAAGATGCAACCGTATTTTCTTCATGAACTGTCTTTACATATACAGCAACCTTTTTGAATTGCTCTTCGTCAAGCGTGTTAATCATTTCTGCAACTGCATTTCTTGTAGGAATCATTGTTGTCATCCCTTTCATTCCGATTTCTCCTTTCTCTAATTTTCCAAGTCAGAGAAAGTCCCGCAAAAGACTCCCTCTGTTCTCCCAAAGGGAATCTTCTTGGTAAGGTTATTATAGCTTATTTTTACCCAAAATAATACTATTTCTTCCGATTCAACACCAAATAAGCGTTCTACTTCACACTCGATAAAGGAGTAAAGTCAAAGCGGACATAATTCACAGGCTTCCGCGCTTCAAATTCCTCCTCGGTCACACCTTCCCAGGTTTCCCCGTCGTCATAGGAAACGAACCAGGGCTTCTCCTCATCCTCATAGCCATCGTATTTCAGCATGAGCTGCGGCATAAGGTTTGTGGTATTGGGCTCAATATCATAGGTATCCCAGCCGCTCTCCATCGCGCCGCCTGAGTATTCGTTGACGAGCATCCCGGTATCGAGCGCGAAGTACCGGCTTCTGTCCCAGCCGCTTACGACATGGGCCGGCTCCCGGTTAACCATGGTATAGACATCATAGATCGTGCCCTTCCACTCATCCTCTCCGATCTCGCCGATCAGAAGCTCATCGATCCCGTCCTGATTGACATCGAAATAAGCATAGCCCGTTCTGTCCAGAACGCTGCCCTCGTCGGACATACTCATGGCATAATACATCGAGCTCATGTTTTCACTCTCGAGGCGCTCCGCATCCCAGCCCTCGTTGATGGCCTGTACATGCTTTGCCAGAACGTCCGGGTAAAGCTCCTCCCCCTTTGTGCCGGCCCCGTAAACGAAGGTCCCGTCCACTCCCTGGATGGTCTGTATGATCGCATCCGCGCCGTTGTAAAGGGCCGCATAGCTGGCCGGCATCCCCTCTGTATTCTTTGTGTAGTCATACTGCACATCCGAGGGATACTCCGCGACAATGTCATAGAGGGTTCCGTCCTTGGCGGTCAGCTCTCCCACCTTTTTGGACATTCCGCCGGCATATTCCAAAGGAGACGAGCAGGCCTGGACGGAAAACGCAAACCCGCCAAACCCGGCTTCACTGGCCTCCTTGTCATAGATCGAGATGCTGTTATCCGTTGTCTCGGCCTTATACGTCCCCGCCGTCTCCTTCGGAAGCTGCATCGAAAAGAGCTTGTTTGCCTCCACCGGATTTCCCGCCGGAGCCGCCTTGGAGCCGCAGCCGGCAGCGAGCGTCATGGCCACAAGCATACCTGCCGATACCAATCCTTTTTTCTTCAATTTTCCTTCCTCCTCTTCATCTGGTAAAAGTTATCCCGTATCGGATTTTACTATGAAGGACTTGGAGTTGCTTGTCAATCATGGTTTTGCTGTGAGCTATACAGTTTTATTGTTCCTGTGAAGCAGCAAGGATTGAGCATCCCCTGTTGTTCATGCTATAATCTGCTTACCGGCTTTGAAAAACCATAGAACAGGAGTAAGCCTATGATCAAGGAACAGCTTCACACCATACCGGTCAACGATGCGATCGCAGAAGCGGGGGAATGCCCGTTCTGCTATATGGAAAGAAAATCGGAGGAGCGGATGCTGGATTTCGTGCTGGGCGCCTCTGCTTCCTACATGGAGGCGGATATCCGGGACCAGACGGACCGGGCGGGCTTCTGCCGTCAGCATTTCAAGAAAATGTTTGACTACGGAAACGCCCTCGGAAACGCCTGGATCCTGAAGACCCATCTGAAAAAGCAGCTCGAGGAATTTGAGGCGATCGCCCATAAGGCCCGGCCCATAAGGAAAAAATCCCTGTTTTCAAAGGAGGAGGAAGGGGCCTTTACCAAATGGGAGCGTGAGCGGGAGCAGTCCTGCTACATCTGCGATACCTTGAAGTCCTCGTTCGAAAGCTATCTGGACACCTTCCTGGGCCTCTATCAGAAGGATCCGGATTTTAAGGACCAGGTGCTGAAGGGAAAAGGCTTTTGCCTGACACATTTTACAAAGCTGCTGTCTGCCGCGGACAGGAAGCTGAAGCCGGAGGAACTGAATGAGTTCTACCGGGTCATGCTCCCCTTTGAAGCGGAGCAGCTGAAGCGCGTCTATGAGGACGTGGCCTGGTTTATCGAAAAATATGATTACAAAAACAAGGATGCGCCCTGGAAGGATTCCAGAGACGCGAACCAGCGCGGAATGCAGAAGCTCAAGGGCGCGGACCCGTCACTTCCTCCCTATGTCATGAAAAAATAAGGTACCTGTTCAAGACCCAATGTCCCGAACAGATGCGAAATAGGACGATATGGAAAATGAAGCTGATTCTGATAAGACACGGCGATCCGGATTATGAAAATGATACGCTTACGCCAAAAGGAAAGCGGGAAGCCGCGCTTCTCTCGGAGCGTCTTTTAAACCTTCCCATGGACGAGATCTATGTTTCGCCTCTGGGGCGCGCGAAGCATACCGCATCTCCGACGTTAACGCGCCTCGGAAGAACCGCAAAAGAGCTTGCGTGGTTAAGAGAATTTGAAGCCCCGATCCATCGCCCGGACCGGCCCGAGGGCGAGCTTTCGATCCCCTGGGACTGGATGCCCCGCGATTGGACGGCGTACCCGGAATTTTATGATTATGACAGGTGGATGAACCATCCCTTAATGAAGGAGGGAAGCGTCGGGGAAGAGTATGCGCGGGTGACCGGCTGCTTTCAGAACTTTCTTTCGGACCACGGCTATGAAAAAAGCGGGAAGCTGTTTCGCGTGAAAAATGCGAATAATGACACGATCGTTTTTTTCTGTCACTACGGCGTGTCGGTGGTGCTGATCAGCTTTCTTCTGCACATTTCGCCGATGATCCTGTGGCATGGTCTGGTGGCTGCGCCCTCCTCGGTATCGGCGCTTGCCACGGAGGAGAGGCAGAAGGGCTATGCTTCGTTTCGCCTGAATACCTACGGGGATACGACGCATCTGGACCGTGGAAACGAGCCCAGGTCCTTCGCCGCCCGGTTTTGCGAATGCTACGACAACACCGATGAGCGGCACTAAGTACGCTGATCGGGGGCAACACAGAAGAACGGAAAACAGTCAGGTAATAAAGTCCGGTTATTTCGAAAACGCCATACCGGCCCTTCAGGAGGGCCCGTCCCCCTGACACACCGACGAAAGCGCTGCTCCGAGCGCTCTGTAGTCCTCAACGAATATATCCGTATTCTGCTGCAAAAAGTCCTTATTCCCTTCTCTGCCGGCTGTCTCCAGGGCCTTTGCCCGGTCGCTTAATGTAAGCGCCCCTACGGACTTGGACATACTCTTTATGGAATGTACGATCAGAAGATAATCATCGATCCGGTCCTCGTCAAGGCTCTTCTGAAGCGATGCCGCCTTTTCTTCGACCGATTCCGCATAGGTCTCCAGCGCAAAGAGATAGTCCTCCGCATCGCCGCAGTACTCCAGCCCCTTTTCCGTATTCAGCTCTGAGATCGAAAAGATTTCCTCCGGAAGATGCTGCAGAGCGCCAGAAGGCTCTTCGGGAGCATGAACGGCAGCGCTTTCTTCAGCAGCATATAGAGCCGGCTGAGCCTCCTGACCGGTCCCGAGATAACGGCTCATCATCTCTTCTATTTCCGACACAACCACGGGCTTGGACAGATAATCCGTAAAGCCCTCCCTTAAAAGCTTTTCCTTATCCCCGAGGATCGCGCTGGCCGTCAGGGATATGATCGGCGTACGCTTTGCCTTCTCCGGATACAGCTCATGCAGGCGGTGGAGCGTCTCGATGCCGTCCAGCTCGGGCATACGGTAATCCAGGAATACGATATCATAGTCCTTTTCCCCGAAGATACGGATACATTCCGCTCCGCTGGACGCGGTTTCAATGATCATTTCCGAACGTTTGAGAAGGCCCGTCAGAACCTGCAGGTTCATCGGCGTATCATCGACAACAAGCACCCGTCTGCCCGGTGCGGTAAAGTAGCGCTTGAACTCATCCGGATTTCTTGTGCTGTGGGATGGATTGTCAAGCTGGAACTCTCCCATGCCCTGCGGATCGGATATGGTCTGCTGCAAAGAGAAATAGAACTGGGAGCCCTTTTCGTAGATACTTTCCACCCTGAGCTCGGAGTCCATCATATGAAGAAGCTGCCTGCTGATCGAAAGGCCGAGGCCGGCCCCCTCGATGGTCCGGTTGTGGGAAAGATCCAGCCGGTCAAAGGCAACGAAGAGCTTGTCCATTTCCTCTGCCTTGATACCGATCCCGGTATCCGAAACCGTGATCAGAAGACGCACGGTCTGCTTCTCTTGATTCGTTTCTTCACATCTGATATCCAGCGTAACCTCCCCCTTCTCCGTATACTTTACGGCATTGGTCAGAAGGTTGATAATGATCTGCTTGATCCGGAGTTCGTCTCCGATCAGGCCCTTCGGGATCGTCGGATCGATCCGGAAGGTCAGCTTCAGCCCCTTGGCTTCGGCCCGGAAACGGACCAGATTGTAAAGATCATGAATCATCTCCGCCGGCGCATAGGGCTCCTCGGTAAGCTCCATCCGCCCGGCTTCGATCTTGGAGAAATCCAGGATATTGCTGATGATCCCGAGCAGACTTTCGCCGGCGCTTCGGATCGTATCCGCGTAAGAAAGGATGCTCTCGTTGTCGCTTTCCCGGCGGATCATCTCGTTCATCCCGAGGATCGCGTTAATCGGAGTCCGGATCTCGTGAGACATATTGGACACAAAGCCCGATTTGGCGCGGTTCGCTTCCTCCGCAGCCTGCAGGGCTTTTTCAAGCTCCTCACTCTTGGCGGCCAGCTCCTCCTGCATCGCAAGCTGCTCCTCCAGCTCCTGCTGGCGGACGCGGTTTTCGGTCTCGGCAACCTCATGGTCCATCGCTTCCTTCGCCGCCTTTCTCTGCTGCATGAACAGGAGCATAAACATAACGACCAGCACCGCCGCGGTCAGCACGGACTGCAGCACACTGCGGAAGATAATGGATTCCGAGATCGCATTGATCTGTTCCCCGATGACGCTCTCGCGGATCAGATAGGTCAGCATCCAGTCCGTTCCGTGGACGGGAACATAATAGAGCGTTTCATCGATCCCGTTGTAGGAAAACGAGACCTCCCCGCTCCTGTGGCCCGTAAAATCCTGGATCAGCTTTTCGTAGGTATAGCCCTTTTCATATTCCGCCTTCTGCATGGCCTCCAGAAGGTTATCCTCACTCGCGAGACCGCCCAGGACCATATCTGTCAGGGCGTGTCCGTCCGGGGTATAGATGTTGCAGAAGGTCGTATTGTTATTGGACTGCATCGATACGTTCTTAAGCATAACGTCCATATCGATTTCCATAAAGCAGGCGGCCAGAGTCTTCCCTACGAACGGAAGATTATCCACGGGGCTTGCGATCACGACCTTTTTATCCGAACTGCGCAGATTCTTGATCGAGATCACCGGTTCCGTAAGCTGCAGAAAGTCAAAATCATACTGGTCAATATCGGTGCGGGTACCCCGGGAGGTATAAATTGTCCCCTCCGTATCGACAAAGGCAAATTTATCCAGATCATAGAGCTGCTTCATCCGGAACTGGTAGTCCTGAAGCTTCTCCACGCTGCTTAAGGTATCCCGGTTCAGCATACCGACCGCCACATCCAGATCCCGGATATAGTAATCCAGGATCGAGGAAACGACCTGCTCCCTCCGTCCGGCAAGCTCGCTCAGATACAGAAGGCTTACATTCCGCACCGCAGCCTTCGTATCATTTCCGGCGATCCGGCCAAGGCCCAGGGTCCCGATGGTCAGGATAACAGCGATGATAACGCAGCCGATGGCGGCGATCGGAATAAAATTTAGCTTATGCTTTCCTTTATTTTTCATGCATTTCGTACTCCGTGTCTTCATCGATCATCTGAAGCATAATATCCGCGAATACCGGGTCGAACTGGGTTCCCTTTCCCTTCTCGATCTCGCCCCGCACGACCTCCTGCGGCAGGATGTCACGGTAGCTTCTGTGGCTGGTCATCGCGTCGTAGGCATCCGCGACGGCGATGATCCGGGCTTCCTCCAGGATTTCCTCACCCTTCAGTCCATCCGGGTAGCCCCTTCCGTCGAAGCGCTCGTGGTGCCACCTGGCGCCGATCGAGAGCTTCGGCATTTCGCTGACCTTCTTCAGGATCCGATCGCCGATCACGGGGTGGGTCTTGATCGCCGCGAATTCCTCATCGGTAAGCTTGCCGGGCTTGTTGATGATCTCATCCGGCACGCCGATCTTTCCAACGTCGTGGAGCAGTCCCATCATAAAAATATCATCCTGCTGCTTTTCGGAGTAGCCGTATCGCTTGGCGATCTCGCGGGAATAGGTCGCCACCCGGTCGGAGTGGCCGTTGGTATAGGTATCCTTTGCGTCGATCGCCTCCGCCAGGGTCTGGACCACATGGCGCGAAAGGCTTTCGCACTCGGCCGAGCGCGCCGCGATCTCCTGGACCATGGATTTATGGGTACGGTCCAGCTCAATGATACGCTTCACGCGGTGGATGAGCACATCGGGACAGATCGGCTTCCGGATATAGTCCTCCGCCCCGAGCCGCAGTCCCTCCATCTCGGTCTCATCCCCGTTATCCCCGGTCAGGAAAACGATCGGGATTATGGAGTCTTCGTTCTTTCCCTCCCTTAAGCGCTTCATCGTCTCAAATCCGTCCATCCCGCTCATCATGATATCCAGGAGGATCAGATCCGGCGTATTCCCCTTCACAAGGATATAATCCAGAAGCTCCTGTCCGGACGAAAGCGCGGTCACCATATAATCATGCTTTTTCAAAATACGGGCTACTGTCTTTCGGTTAAAGTCCTCATCATCAACAACTGCTACCCAGTTCATATGCCAATTCCTCCGTAAGTGCAATTCAAGACCGTCGGTTTGCAACACACCGTTATTCTGATTATACCATGAACAGAAAAAGATGTCACCGAACACAGACGGTGACATCCTTCCTATTATCCGTATTACTGTTCACTCCCCAAATATCATTCCTCGCGCGGCTTCCCGCTGCACCCGCAGCATCCCGAGCAGCTTCCGCCGCTGCAGGAGCAGCCTTTTCCCGAGATCTCATCCTTCAGCCGTCTGATCGTTGAACGAAGAGCAAAGAACAGAACGACCGCAAGGATCGCAATAATAAGGATCGTACCTCCCATTTCACGTCACTCCTTTCTTAAATACGCTGTACTGCTGCCCTCGTTCTTCCCGCCTTTTCCGGATCATAGCTCCAGAAGAAACCGGATCTTATCCCCCGCATACTCAACGAGAAGCTCCCCCTTCAGCCGCTCCGCAATCTCCTTCGCCATGGAAAGCCCGATCCCGAAGCCCGCGACCTTAGAATTGTGGGAGGCATCCTCCCGGTAGAAGCGCTCGAAGAACCGGGAATAATCCTTGTCCGTCCCCTCGGCATAGGTATTTGCAACCGTAAGACGCGCTCCCCTCCCGCGGTTCCTGCTGTGAAGCTCTACCTCTATCTCCCCGTCCTTATCGCAGTACTTCGCCGCATTGTCCATCAGA
>JAFSXN010000050.1 GCA_017444015.1 Lachnospiraceae bacterium
AACGAAAAGGCTTGCCGTTTCGTTATTGAGTGCGCCGGATTCGGGCCGCTTTAAGCGGCATATTTCCTTACCGAATCCGTGCGCATCACTTTATACGGTTAACGAAAATCGGCAACGATTTTCGTTAACCAGTATAAATATCAATGTTTTATCAAGTGACTGATTGGAAAAAATTAAACTTCCTTATAATCTCCGTCAACTACATCATCGCCGTAAGAGCTGTCCTGAGAACCGGCGCCGGCGTTCGGATCGGATCCCATTCCGCCCATGTTCCCCATATTGCTCATATCGGGACCTGCGCCTGCTGCTCCGCCCGCGCCCTGGGTCTGCTCATACATCTTCTCGAACAGCTTCTGTGCTGCCTGCATCGCCTTCTCCTGCGCCGCCTTCAGCTCAACGACCTGCTCCTCGGTCATATTCTCGGGCTCGGTCTTGTTCGCAAGCTCCTTCAGGTTATTGATCTCCGCCTGAACGTTTGCCTTATCCGAAGAATCCAACTTATCGCCGACCTCCTCCAGAGCCTTCTCGGTCTGGAATACGAAGGAATCCGCGTCGTTCTTCGCGTCGATCGCTTCCTTCCTCTTCTTGTCCTGTGCCTCATACTCAGCCGCTTCCTTGACCGCGCGGTCGATCTCGGCATCCGACATATTCGAGCCGGAGGTGATCGTAATATGCTGCTCCTTACCGGTCCCAAGGTCCTTAGCGGAGACATTTACGATACCGTTTGCATCGATATCGAAAGTAACCTCGATCTGCGGAACGCCTCTCCTTGCCGGAGGGATACCGTCGAGACGGAACTGTCCAAGGGACTTATTATCCTTCGCGAACTGTCTTTCACCCTGTACAACGTTGATATCGACTGCTGTCTGGTTATCCGCCGCCGTCGAGAAGATCTGACTCTTCTTCGTCGGAATCGTCGTATTTCTCTCGATCAGTCTGGTCGCTACGCCGCCCCTAGTCTCGATCGAAAGCGAAAGCGGGGTAACATCCAGAAGTAAGATTTCACCGGCACCGGCATCGCCTGCCAGCTTACCGCCCTGGATACACGCACCGAGCGCAACGCACTCATCCGGATTCAGGCTCTTGCTGGGCTCCTTGCCCGTTAACTGCTTAACCTTCTCCTGAACCGCGGGAACTCTGGTGGATCCGCCGACCAGAAGTACCTGTCCCAGCTCCGAAGCCGTGATCCCTGCATCCGCCAGCGCGTTCTGAACAGGAACCGTCGTCATTTCTACAAGATCGTGGGTCAGCTCGTCGAACTTCGCCCTGGTCAGGTTCATATCAAAGTGCTTCGGGCCCTCGTTCGTCGCGGTGATGAACGGAAGGTTGATGTTCGTTGTCGTCGCGCTGGAAAGCTCCTTCTTTGCCTTCTCAGCCGCTTCCTTCAGTCTCTGCAGCGCCATCTTATCATTCGAAAGATCTACGCCCTCGTTCTTCTTGAACTCAGAAAGCATATAATCCGTGATCCTCTGGTCGAAGTCATCGCCGCCGAGCCGGTTATTACCGTTGGTCGCGAGAACCTCGATAACGCCCTCGCCGATCTCGATAATGGAAACATCGAAAGTACCGCCGCCCAGGTCGTAAACCATGATCTTCTGCTCTTTTTCGTTATCAAGACCATACGCAAGCGCCGCTGCCGTAGGCTCGTTGATGATACGCTTTACATCCAGACCCGCGATCTTTCCGGCATCCTTTGTGGCCTGTCTCTGCGCGTCGTTGAAGTATGCGGGAACCGTAATAACAGCCTCGGTTACCTTTTCTCCCAGATAGCTCTCCGCGTCCGCCTTCAGCTTCTGAAGGATCATCGCGGAAATTTCCTGCGGCGAATACTTCTTGTCGTCAATCTGTCTCTTGTAATCCGAACCCATCTCTCTCTTGATCGAGGAAATGGTCTTGTCGGCGTTCGTAACCGCCTGACGCTTCGCAGGCTCACCGACCAGACGCTCACCGGTCTTTGTGAACGCTACGACCGAAGGTGTCGTCCTTGCGCCCTCAGTATTTGCGATAACGGTAGGCTTTCCGCCCTCCATAACCGCTACACAGCTATTGGTTGTTCCTAAGTCGATTCCGATTATTTTACTCATAGTATTTTCCTCCTCTTCTATTAATCAAGTAATAAATTTTCTGTAACTACGCCAAGCTCTTCCAGCTTTGCTTTTGTTACACGAATCTGATACTGAATTTCTTTATCCTTATCTTCTGCCTTCAAAATTCTCTGCAGATCGGTAAACTTATCCATCAGGTTTGTAGCTTGTTCTTCCTTTGTCATTTCCATAACCTCCATGCTTACCCTCCTTTCAGACAGTAACGCTAACTCACAACTCCGACCATCGAGTGCCTTACAACACTATCGCGGTACATATACCCCTTCTGCAGCTCCTGAGCGACGATCCCGCTCTCGTACTCTTCGCTCTCTACCTGCATCACCGCGTTGTGGAGATTCGGATCAAACTCCTTCCCGACGCATTCGATCGTCGTTACGCCGATCTGCTCAAGCTCCGATAACAGCTGCTTGTAGATCTTCCGCATCCCCTCGGTAAACGGGGCATCCGCTTCCTCCTCGGGAACCGTATCCAGACCTCTCTCAAAGTTGTCGATCACCGGAAGGATCTTTTCAATCACTGACTTCGCGCCCATCTCGTACATCGAAGCCTTTTCCTTCTCCGTCCGCTTGCGGAAATTCTCAAACTCCGCCATCTGACGCTTTACCCGGTCCGTCAGTTCCTCGATCTTTTCGTCCTTTTTATCCTTCTTTTTCTTAAAGAAGCCCTTCTTTTTATCGCCCTCCGCCTGCGCTTCCTGCTCCGTTCCTTCGGGAGCGTCCTGCGCCTCTTCCTCTGAGGGGTCTTCAGCTGAGGTCTCCTCCGCTTCCTCTCCGGACTCGTCTACGACTTCCTCTTCCTTCGGTTCCTCAACGTCAGCTTCTTTTTCATCCGTTTTCGTTTCCGCTTCCTCCGAAGCCGTTTCCGTTTCAGCCTCCGCCTCCGCTTTCTTCTTTATATCTTCCTTTTCTTCTCCTTCTATTTTTACCTCCGGCATTTCGTCTCCTTTCCGCTCTCTGCTATTCGTCTCTGTCCGGTTACTCCGGGCAAGCTCCTCTATTCCTTCTTGTACATAACATCGAGCTGATTTGTCAAAGCCTTCAGAGTATCAACTACCTTTCCGTAATCCATCCGCTTCGGACCGATAATTCCGATCGTTCCCTGCATTCCTTCCTCCAGCTCATAGGTTGCCGTTACAACACTGCAATCCTTCATATTTTCAACCGGTGATTCTTCACCGATGTAAATCTGTATCCCTTTATGCTCCTCGCTGTTCTGCAGCGTTTCATATACGATATCGGACAGCTGTTTCTTTTCCTCAAAGGCGGTGATGATCTCGCTGGCCCTCTCGTGATCCGAAAGCTCCGGATACTTGAAAATGTTCTTCGCGCCGCTGGTATAGATCTCTAAATCCTCATCACCCTTGATCGCCTCAGCCACCGCGTCGATCACCTCGGAAATGAACTGACTGTGGATCCCTGCCTGCTCCTTCATCGAAGCGATCATCCCGAGATTGATCTCCTCGATCGTAAGGCCGTTCAGATTCGTATTCAGCAGCAGATTCAGCTTCAAAAGCGTTTCATCGTCCAGCTCCTGTCCGACCTCGATGATCTGGTTCTTTATAATATTTCCCTCAACCACGATCACAACAACGATCTGATTCTCAGACATCCTCGAAAGCTGAACAAATTTCAGCTTGTTCCTGTGATACTGCGGAGCGGAGATCATCGCCGCGTAATTTGTATTCGCGGACAGATGCTTTGCCACCTGCTTTAAGACCTGCTCCATCTTATCGGCCTTTTCAATGAGAATCTCCTTCATCTCATTGACTTCCCGCTCCTTATCCTCCATCAGCCGGTCCACATAGAACCGGTAACCCTTGTCGGAGGGGATCCGCCCGGAGGAGGTATGCGGCTGGAAGATATAGCCCATTTCCTCAAGATCCGACATCTCGTTCCGGATCGTCGCGGAGCTCAGGTTCAGATCGGTATACTTGGAAATCGTTCGCGACCCCACCGGTTCCCCTGTCTCCAGATACGTCTTGATGATCGAATACAGGATCGTTTTTTTTCTTTCACTCAGCTCCGAAATCTCTAACATATTATCTCTGCCTCTTCGGCTTGTCTGTAGCTTTTTTGTACCTGCTCAGTCGTACTTCACAGTTACCTTTTTTCTTTTGTTAGCACTCGACTCGGTAGAGTGCTAATATCTATGTAATAAAATACCACTCCCCATCCAAGATGTCAATACTTATTACTAAAAAAAATGTACCAGTTCAGAACCCCTTGGTTTCTGAACTGGTACGCGGCCCGTCATATAAGTTTTGCTCCGCAAAAAGACGGGCCGCATCGCAAAATCTACACTTTCGTACGCCCTCAGCAACAAGTGCTTCGGGCTGTACTATACTCGCGAACGCAATTAATTGCCGTTTTTGATAAAGTAAATGTACTGAAATTGCGTTTGCGAGTCTGGTTGATCGGCAACGAAAAGTGTTAACCAGTATAAATAGTTACAAAAATAACTATTCAGAACCAAGACTCGGAACCCCTTTGGTTTTCCTCACTGCGAGGCGGCACTCCGACGAAGTCGGAACAATTCTTCTGTGCCGGCCTGCGCATAAAAAGAGCCGCCGCGTATGCGACAGCTCCTGATTTTTCGTTCGCTTTGAAAAAAACTTCATTATATAATATATAAATGATCGGACCTTACAGATCGATTCCGTCAACCGGCGTACCGTTAACAACAGGATAATACTTACCCTCTTCAGTATTGACATAAATCGTAACTTCCTTGACCTCGTCCTTGTTTCCGGCCTTCTTATAAGCAGCCTTCGCCGCTTTGAACAGATCCTTCTCCGCAAAATCAACGCCGTTATGCTGGATTACAATGCTCTCCTTAGCAACCGTCTTCTTAGCCGCTCCTCTCTTCGCCGCAGGCTTCTTCGCAGCCGTTTCCTTCTTAACAGGCTCAACCTTCTTAGGAGCTGCTTTCTTCGGCGCTGCCGCTGTGACCGGTTTCTTTTCTTCTGCCATGACTTTATCTCCTTTCATTCCTCACAGAAAAAAATTAAAAACATCATATGAAATAGGCGAAAAACCGCCTCTTTTCCCACCATTTAGATAATATAGAACAAAACCTCTCGTTTGTCAAACAGAAAGCGGAGTTTTCGGCGTTTTCAAGCCATTTTTGTTAAAAAGTACCAATAAATCCGCGTATTTTCACTACCCCAGTATGGAAAATCCCAGACTTTTCCCGTCATTTACAAACATCTGCACGGTCTCAAGCGAAAGCTGCGTCAGATCCTTCCCAAGCCCCGGAAGCTTTGCCAGAATCGGATTCGTTACCGTAATGATATCCGTTCCGCACTGATCCGCCTGAATGATATTATAGACCTCTCTGCAGCTCGCCCAGAGGGAAAGAGTCCCCGGCTTTGTCTTACAGATCTCGCTCGTCTCCTTCATAACAGGCATCGCGTCCACACCGGTATCCATGATCCTCCCCGCGAAAACGGAAACGATATTCTCCGTTCCCTCCTTAAAGGCAGCAACCGTATCCCTTACCTGCGCAAGCGTCAGGATCGCGGTAACATTCAGCTTGATCCCGTCCGCCGACAGCTTTTTGATCAAAGGGATACTCGACTCGCCCCGGGAATTCGTGATCGGAATTTTTACAAACACATTGTCGGACAGCGCTGAGATCACCCTGGCCTCCTTCTCCATGGTTTCAAAATCATCCGCAAAAACCTCAAGCGACAGCGGAAGATCCGGAATCTCCGAAAGCGCCTCCTTCGCAAAGCTCACGTAATCCTTAACGCCCGCCTTCTTCATCAGCGTCGGATTCGTCGTAAAGCCCTTTACAAAGCCCTTTCTGTACTCCTCCTTCATCCCCTCGATATCCGCTCCGTCCGCGTACAGTGTAATTCTCAAATCCTCAAATTTCATATTCCCCTCCTTTTATTTATTATTTATACATCATGCTATTTGCGGTAACCTGACTTCATTCGCAAAAGTCGCAACTTCGTTGCTTATGCGCCCGCTTCGCGTGCGCCTTTTGCTCATGAAGAGCAGGTTCCTGCTACGCAGTTGATCGTAGACAGCATTCTGCTTCTTACAAGCAAGCTTGACGAAGCAGAATGCTGCCTCCGATCACCCGCAAATAGCATTAACCATAAGATGCCAGATCACTCCCTGCCACCCCTCGGCGTGCGGCGTGATCCTCTCCTCCGAAACCACCGGGATCAGCACACAGGCATCCGAAACCTGCTTCGAATAGCCGCCCGTTCTTGAAACAATCGAAATAACCTTAGCTCCCCTCTCCTTGCCGAGCTTCAGCGCATTGACGATATTTAACGATGTCGTCTCGCTGCCTCCGCCCACCGAAAAGACCATGATGACATCCTTTTCGCAAATCTTCGAGGTCTTCAGCCACTCCGTAAACGTCGTCTCCCAGCCCTCATCATTCGTTCTCGCCGTCAGCTCCGAAACATTATCTGTCGGCGCATAGGTCTCGATCCCACCGATCTTTCGGAAATCATTTACCGCATGGGAAGCATTCGCTGCGCTCCCTCCGACTCCCAGGATAAACAACCTTCCGCCCCGGTCCCTGACCTCCTTCAAAATCTCGATCCCCTTAGCGATCTCCTCCCGGTCCACCGTCTCAACAATCCTCTGCGTCTCCTCCAGATACCGATCAATATACTCCCTGCTCATTTTTTACCCCCTTTAAATATTTTTTTATAATGTCTTATAACTTATACTTGTTAACGATTTTCGTTGCCGATAAACCAGACTCGCAAACGCGATTTCAGTACATTTGCTTAGTCGTAATCGGCAGCTAATTGCGTTCGCGAGTATAGCCAGGCCTCGAGAAAGTGCTATTTCGCCCCAGACAATTCAGAAGCGTTTAGCACGCAGGCGAGATCCGTTCCGAATTTCTTAGGCTCGAAGGCTCTTCCTGAGAGGCTTAGAAATTCGTGAACTAGCTCGCCGGAGTGCTGCTTCGTCTGGGCGCGAAATCAGCCACTTTCGAGAGGCCTTCAGCAAACTCAAGCACATTTTTAACGGTTACATCCGGCGCCACCTCGCACAGCTTCTTGCACGCGTCGCACTTCAAATCCCCGATAAACGCCGTCCTGACCCCCGCTGCCTGTCCCGCCTGAACATCCGTCAGCGAATCCCCAACCATCCAGGAATTCTCATAGTCGATAGCGTAGATATCCGAAGGCCGCAGGATCAGCCCAGGCTTTGGCTTCCTGCAATTACAGCTCTGAACCAACAGCGGTTCCTTATTATAAGGAAGCAGCCTCGGGAAATGGGTACACATACAGATCATATCAAACTCGATCCCGTCCGCCAAAAACTGCCTCGTCATCTCCGCGTTGATATCATATAAGGTCTTTAAGCTCGCCTTCCCTTTGGCCGCCCCCGGCTGATTCGTCGCGATAAAGACATAATAGCCCTTCTCCCGAATCAGCCTGACCGCCTCTTTTGCAAAATCAAAGAGCTGAAACTCCGAAACCTTCAGCGGCGCGTCCATCTGCTCGATATCCTCGTTAAAAACGATCTCGTCAAGCACCCCGTCCCGATCCAGGAACACCGCAGGTCTCTTCTCTTCGAAGCGATGCCTCGCGTACTCGCCAAACTCCTTTAACGCAGGCGGACTGCCGATCTCATAAAAGCGCTTCGTAACGATATGCGCTGAAAGCTTTCCCGCGAGACTCAGCTTATGCTGTAAAACCGCAAGATCAAACTTCTCGCCCTCCGGGAACTCTGTAAACAATTCCTTCCGGTAAACACAGACCCCGTAATCAATATAGCTCATCTCGGGAGTCGTATTCTGCTTGTCATAAAGCACGATCTCCCCGTCCTTTACGACGACATTGCTCTTATCAAACCGGTCCCCGTTCTCAAGAACAGTCATCAGAGCAGGGCGCCCTTCTTTCAGCCCCTCGGCGTATCTGCAAAGCGTTTCCTCATAGTCGATATCCATAAAGGAATCGCCGTAGATCACAAGAAAATCATCCTCCAGATACGGATAGGCCCTCCGGATCGCTCCTCCTGTTCCTAACAGCTCCTTGCCGTCGTAGCAATAGCTGATCGAGATCCCAAGCTCCTCACCACTCCCGTAGTATTCCTCGATCATCTCCGCCCGGTAACCGACCAGAAAAAGGAACCTTTTAAACCCGTAATGCGTAAGCAGCCGAAGCTCATAGTCAAAAAAAGGTTTCCCGTTCACCTCTACCAGAGATTTCGGCGTTTCCTTCGTATATTCCGACAGCCTTGTACCTAGACCTCCCATCAGTACAACGACCTGCATATCCCTCGGTAAGATCATAGGATTCGTGAGCCCTCCATTTCAAACCGGAACCGAACTTCCTCCATCCCCGCTTCCGTCAGGACCTTCCTGAGCCTCATCTTGTCCTTTGCGTAAAACATTAAGAAGCCGCCGCCGCCCGCGCCGATCATCTTTCCGCCAAGCGCCCCGTTCTTCAAAGCCAGCTCATACCACTCGTCGATCTGCGGATTGCTCATCCCGCCCGAGCGCTTCTTCTTGTACTCCCAATGCACATTCATAATATCCGCGAAGGTATCCAGATCGCCCTTCTCAAAAGCCGCCTTGCTCTGATAGCCCAGATCCTTTACAAAATCCAGGTTCTTTATCATATCGTCATTATGGCTCTTGCTCTTCTCATCCTGCTCCTTTAAGATCGCCCCCGCCGACCTGGAAAACCCGGTAAAGAACAGACAGAGATTATCCTCCAGATTATATAACGTCTCCTTCGAGATCCGAAGCGGATCCACCCAGACATAGCCGTCCTTATGGAAGTTCATACAGGTGATTCCACCGTAGGCAGCGATATACTGGTCCTGCTTCCCGATCGGCTCCTTCAGGCGGTTCATCTCGATCTCGCAGGCCTCTTCCGCCAGCGTCCTTGTACTTACAATATTCCCCTGTAAGGTATGCAGCGCCCGAAGCAGCGCCGTCGTAAAGCTGCTGGAGGACCCCAGACCCGTTCCCGCAGGGATATCCGCCATAGAGCAGATCTCTATATGATTGTCCTTCCAGTTTAACAGCTTTAGCGCCTCCCGGATGATCGGATGCTGGATCTCATCGATCGCCGCCGCCTTCTCAAGCTTTGAATACTTCAGAAAATACCCCTCATCGAAGGTACTGTGAAGCGTAATGTATACATATTTGTCGATCGCCGCGGAGATCAGAAAACCCTCATGCTCCTCATAATAGGACGGAAGGTCCGTTCCGCCGCCTCCGAGCGATATCCTCAGTGGACTCCTTGCTACTATCATACATCTTACCCCTTATCTTTTTTTAATGAAAAAAACCGCTTATTCAAGGTGCAAAGCTGCGCTTAAATAAACGGGTTCCTTCTGTTCAAACCGTTCATATCCGTTACTCCCTTTCCCTTACGAAGCAGCAAAAAGCTCCTTCGCGTCTTCGCACCAACAAAATATGAATCCAGTATTCACTTGACACCGCATCGCTCCGCTTCTCACGCCTTCTCTCCTTTTCTCCTCCGAAGACGTTCGCAGTCCGCTCTCACAAACCACCCGGTCAGCCAAAGCCCCGCACTATCCGTATTTGCAATCAAATGTTATTTTATACCTATGTCTACCATACACCCAAACCGCCAGAATTGCAAGGAAAAAATTCAGATTCCGACTGAGTTTTCAGGACCAACTCTCCTTTATTCCTCCCCCTTAAAGAACTCCATCGTCTCTCCGCCCTCCGGGCTGATCCCTTCGTGCTTTAAAACATTTCCCACTGTCATAAAGACGATCTTCAGATCCATCCGAAAGGAATACTGTCTCGTATACTCCACATCATACCGGAATTTCTCCGCCCAGGTCAGGGTATTCCGCCCGTTGACCTGCGCCCATCCCGTAAGCCCCGGCCGGACATCGTGACGGTGGCTCTGCTCCTTGCTGTAGAGTGGCAGATACTGTACCAGAAGGGGTCTCGGCCCTACGATCGACATATCCCCCTTTAAGATACTGAAGAGCTCCGGCAGCTCGTCAAGGCTTGTCGCCCTAAGCTTCTTCCCAAACGAGGTCAGCCGCTTCTCATCCGGTAAAAGCTCCCCGTTCTCATCCCTCTCGTCCGTCATCGACCGAAACTTATACATCGGGAAAATCTTCCCGTGAAGCCCCGGCCGGTCCTGGTGAAAGAGCACCGGACTCCCGAGCTTTATCCGTACCAGAACCGCAAGCACCAGGTAGACCGGCGACAGAACAAGGATCGCTAAAAAAGAAAGAATAATATCGAGTAATCTTTTTACATATCTTCTATATATCATGCGTTATTAATCGGCACACAGGCGCTTCGCCTGAAAGTTAGCAAGCATCCGATGGGACGGCTTTCCATTGCCTTCCCCTACGGTTTATACTGCGCCATCGGCTGCAGCTTGAACAGGTTCGCCTGATGCTTTTGCTCGATCTTCTTCCGGATCTCCTCATCCTCGCAGATCCCGGTCAGGATATAGGTATCTAACGTCTCATAAGAAAAGCCCAGCACATCCTCATCCGTCTTTCCCGTCAGCCCGTCCGAGGGGCTCTTATGGATAAATTCCCCGGGGATCTCCAAAAACTCTCCCAGTCGTATGATCTCCGTCACCGTAAGGTTATGCAGCGGCGAAAAATCTCCCGCGGCATCGCCGTAGAGCGTCGAATACCCCACATAATTTTCCGAACGGTTGCAGTTATTGGAAACCCTGCCGCCGATCGCCTGCGAGATCGCGTAAAGTGTCGTCATCCGAATCCGCGGCGGAATATTGATCAGCATCTGCTTTGTCTCCCGGACGCTGTTTCTCGTTACAAGCCGCCCGTCCACCGGCGCGACGGTAGTTTCCGTCTCGATCTCGATACCTTCTTTTGCCGTAAACAGCTCCGCCTCAGCGATACAGCTGCGGATCCCGTCGGTAGCCTTTCCGATATTGACGACCGAATAGCTGATCCCCAACCACATAGCCACCGCCTTTGCTACCTCCAGATCGCTTTGCTCATGGTCCGGCATCAGAACACCGAAAACTCTTTCCGGACCGAGAGCAATCCGGCAAAGAGTCGCTACCATTGTAGAATCCTTTCCCCCCGAAAGCCCGACGACTGCGGTACAATCCGGACCGTTTTTCGCAAACCAGTCCTTGATCCAGTTTACCAGCCCGCTCGCCAGCCTTCTTCCGTCAAAATGTGTCTTTAAATAGCCCTCCAGATATTTGTTCACCGGGCTGTATTGGATCTGTGAGATCCGAAGCGCCTCCGCCTCCAGGGTACTCTGCGCTCCCTGGGCTGTCTCCTTTCCCGGCTCCTCGGAAATCTCAGCCTTGATCGATTCCTCGGAAAACTTCGATACAGCGGGGCTGTCGGCTCCAAGGAGCTTCCCTGTATACAGGCCTCTCGCCCCGATATACCAGGCGACATTCTCCGGTACGAACTCCGAAACGTCCTGGCCCGCGGAAATCCGGTTTCTGAGATCCGTCGAGGAGACATCGTACTTCCTTGAGATTACGACCCCGATTCTGGCATTGTATTTCTTTTTATAATCTTCGATCAGAGGCTGTAAGGAATCCCAGGTATCCTCTCCCCGAAGCAGCGCGACTACACCCACCGTCTGGAAAATGATATCCGGCTTATGCCACTCTGCCATATTCTTCAGGGAATCGCTCCCCACGATCAGATACAGCTCATCCTCCGGGTACTGCTCCTTTAATTCCTGTACCGTATCCGAGGTATATGAGGGACCCTTCCGGTAAAGCTCTACCGTCGAGATACTCGCCCATTTCTGATCCTTCAGCAAAAGTTCCAGCATCTGGAGCCTGTCCTCCTTCTCGGAGACCATATGCATATTCAGCTTATATTTCGGCGTGCCGGTCGGGACAAAAATCACTTCCTCCAGACCTGCCTTCTCATAAGCATCTCTCGCCAAACCCAGATGCCCCAAATGCGGCGGATCAAAGGTACCGCCGAAAATACCGATTCTTCTGCCCATCTTAGTTCCTCTTATATACTCGCAAACGCAATTAACTGCCGTTCTTCTTCTTAAGCATCCCCGCGTTTGCTCGTTATACAGTTTACGCAACGGCAGCGAATTACGTTAATGAGTAAATAACAAAGGGATGCACCCTTACGCTGCACCCCTTTATCTTACTCAATTCATGCGATTTTTACAAGTCCGATATTGCCCGTTGTGAATGCTTTATCACCCCGAAACCTGCGCCCCGGACAAACCGATTTTCGCCCTTTCCAACCACCAACTCAGGACTTCTTCCTCTTGCTCATCAGATCCGCCGTAACAGCAATCAGAAGGACCGCGCCCTTAACGATCTTCTGGATATCGGTCGACCATCCGTAGAGGGACATACCGTTGTTCAGGATACCCATAATGAAAGCACCGATAACCGCTCCGAAAATCGTTCCGGCACCACCGGCAACCGCCGCGCCGCCGAGGTAACAGGAAGCGATCGCGTCCATCTCGAAGCCGTCGCCTGCCTTCGGGGTAGCCGATCCGTTTCTTGCGGAAAGAACAACGCCCGCTACACCGGCCAGGAAGCCCATATTCGTATAAACCCAGAAGAATACGCGATCGGTCTTGATACCGGAGAGCTGTGCCGCCTTACGGTTACCGCCGAGAGCGTAGATCTGACGTCCAGCGACCGTCTTACTGGTTAAGAAGCTGTAAATTCCTACGATCGCGCCCATGATTACCAGAACGAACGGGAAACCGCTGTACTGGCCGAGCTTGATCAGAACAAACCAGACGATAAAGATAAAGACCGCGTCCTTGATCACAACCTGATAAAACGGGTTCTGGGCGAAGCCGTATTTCTTCTTTGCCGCGATGCTCTTCATCTCGTTCACAACGATCAGCGCTGTAGCAATAATCGCGACGATCAGGCAGAGCAGATCAAAATTCCCGGCAGCGATCTTCGGCAAAAAGCCCGCGCCGATGAAGTTATAGCTGGCGTCAAACGGGCCCTTGGTCTGCGCCTTTAAGATCGTATAGGTAGCGCCGCGGCCCATAAGCATCGTAGCCAGGGTTACGATAAAGGGAGGAACCCCCATGACCGAGATAAAGAAGCCCGCGAACATACCGCAGAGCAGTCCGACAAGGAGAGCAGCGATAATGGCGATCGGAGCCGGTGCGTGAGCATCGATCAAAAGAACGCCGACCACCGAACCGCAGAGAGCTACGACCGAGCCGACACCCAGGTCAACGTTACCGGTCAATACGCATAACAGCATACCGGTTGCCAGAATAACAACGTAGCTGTTCTGCATGATCAGGTTATTGATATTGGCGGGAGAAAGGTTCTTGCCGCCGGTCATAATCGCGAAAATAATGAAAACCGCGATCAATACGATAAACATACCGTATTGCTTCATATCGATATTTACTACTTTTTTCTTATCCATTCACTTCACCCCTTCTGTTATGTGCCATAATGTGCTGCATGATCTTTTCCTGCGAGACCTCGTCCTTATTCAGCTCGCCCGCGATCTCGCCATCGTTGATGACATAAACCCGGTCGCAGGTACCGATGATCTCCTGCATCTCCGAGGAAATAACAATGACCGCCTTTCCCGCTTTCGCGAGATCATTAATAACACAATAGATTTCGTACTTAGCACCGACGTCAATGCCTCGTGTGGGCTCGTCTAAGATAAGCACATCCGGCTGCGTAAGCATCCATTTCGCCAAAACGACCTTCTGCTGATTTCCTCCCGAAAGAGAGCCCACCGTCTGCTCGATCGAATTCGCCTTTACATTGATCCGTTTCTTATATTCCTCCGCCGACACGATCTCCTCGTTGGCGTCCACCACGCCCTTCTTCGAGAAGAAATTCCGAAGCGCCGCCATGGTCATATTGTGCTTGATATCGTCGATCAGCACAAGTCCGTAGGTCTTCCGGTCCTCGGAAACGTAGGCGAGCTTGTTGTCGATGGCATCCTTGACGGAATTCAGCTCGACCTCCTTCCCGTTGATAAGAACGTGTCCTGAAATCTTCTGGCCGTAGCTCTTTCCGAAGACGCTCATGGCAAACTCCGTCCGCCCGGCACCCATCAGACCCGCAAGGCCCACGACCTCTCCGGCCCGTACCTGAATATTGACATCATTGATCATCTTACGGTTAGGATCATCGGGATGATATACGTTCCAGTCCTTTACCTCAAAGATCACGTCTCCTACCGTCACGCCCTCGCGTACCGGATACCGGTTGTTCATCTCACGGCCGACCATGCCCTTGATGACCCGGTCCTCGGTGAACTCGTCCACACCCTTCGTCAGCGTTTCGATCGTCTGACCGTCACGGATGATCGTTAAGGAGTCGCAGACATATTCCAGCTCGTTCAGCTTATGGGAAATAATGATACAGGTAACTCCGTGATTTTCCTTCAGGTCGATCATGATATCCAGAAGCTTTTTACTTTCCTCGTCGTTTAACGCCGCGGTAGGCTCGTCAAGAATCAGAAGATCAACCTTCTTTCCCATAGCCTTGGCGATCTCGATGAGCTGCTGCTTACCTACGCCCAGTGTATTTACCGGAACGTTGACATCCTCATTCTCAAGTCCGACCCTCGCTAAGATCTCGGCCGCCTTCCTTCTGGTCTCGGTCCAGTCGATCACACCCTTCGTCTTCGTCTGCTCGTTGCCCAAGAATACGTTTTCCGCAACCGAAAGCAGGGGGCTTAATGCCAGCTCCTGGTGGATGATAACGATGCCCTGCGCTTCACTGTGCTTCAGGTCGGCAAACTTACAAACATTCCCTTTATATACAACATCACCGGAATAGGTTCCGTACGGATAGACGCCCGAAAGGACATTCATCAGTGTAGATTTTCCGGCGCCGTTTTCACCGCAAAGACCGTGGATCTCTCCCTTTTTCACCTTCAGATTTACATCGTCAAGCGCCTTGACACCGGAGAATTCTTTGGTGATGTGGTTCATTTCTAAGATATAATCCGACATCCGTTTTTCCTTCCTGTTATTTTTATCGGAAACAGACACACGCTCCTCTGTGCGTCCGTGTGAATGAGCAGCTTACGCGCAAATATCCCGCGTTTTGCTCTAACCTATTACGGGCGGCGTTAACTCGTCGTCCGCCGCCCGCAATATCGCAATATGAATAAATCAACCTATTGCTTAGTTCGCTAACTGATCCTCTGTGTAGTACTCGCCGTCGATCAGAAGCTCTTTGTAGTTGTCCTTGTCAACAGCTACCGGTGTGCAGAGGTAAGAAGGAACTACGATCTTACCGTTGTTGTACTGCTCGGTATCGTTGATCTCAGGCTCTGCGCCTTCAAGAACTGCCTGAACCATGGTAACGCACTTCGAAGCAAGAAGTCTTGTATCCTTGTAGATCGACATGGTCTGCCATCCGGCAATGATATTCTTGGTAGCCATAAGCTCTGCGTCCTGACCTGTGATCAGAGGCCAGTTCTCCTCAGTATAGCCTGCTCCCTCAAGAGCTGCCTTAGCGCCGTATGCGAATCCATCGAATGCGCTCGCTACGATATCGATATCCTCGTCAGCATAGAAGCCGGTCAGATAGTTCTCGAGGTTCTGCTGAGCAGTTTCCTGAGACCATCTTAAGATACAGGTATCTTCGAAGGTTGTACGTCCGGACTTGCAGATCAGTGTTCCGTCATCCAGATAAGGCTGAAGAACTTCCATAAGTCCATTGTAGAGCATAAGAGCGTTGTTATCATCCGGAGAACCCATAAGGAACTCGATGTTCATCGTAAGGCCTGCGTCCTTAACAGCGTCAAGACCTACGTTGCCGTCCTTTGTAGCATGGTCCTTGATATACTCGCCGATAACGGTTCCAACACCCTTGTTATCAAAGGTTGCGTAGTAGGAAACCGCATCCGTATCCATAAGGAGACGGTCATAAGCGATAACCGGAATACCAGCGTCCTTCGCCTGCGCCTCAACGTTTGTCAGAGCGCCCGAGTCGATAGCCGCAATTACTAAGCAGTCAGCGCCTGCCGCGATCATGTTCTCGATCTGAGAAACCTGCATCTGAACATCATCTTCGCCGTACTGAAGGTCAACCTCGTAGCCGAGAGCCTCAAGCTGGCTCTTCATGTTAGCGCCGTCGTTGATCCATCTTTCGGAAGACTGTGTCGGCATTGCAACAGCAACCTTCTTGCCAGCACCTGAATTATCCGCAGGAGCAGCCTCTTCTGCCTCAGCCGCCGGAGCCGCTGCCTCTGTAGCCGCAGGAGCTGCCTCAGCCGGAGCTGCCGCTTCTGATGATCCGCCGCAGCCGACTAAAAGGGTTGCAACCATTGCTGCGCTGAGTAACGCGCTAAGTAATTTTTTCTTCATTTCTTTCCTCCCTTTTAAATTTGTAAAATATTTCCGCGATTCACCAGAACCGCAAGTTAAATTGTAATGGATTCTGGTAATAATGTCAATAAACTTTATAATTTTCGCCCGAAATTTGCTCAATTTACACAACAATGTTATTCCGACAATTTTCTTCAACGTCATCGATATATCGAACTTCTGATCCGCTTTGCAGATATTTCTCGGCCTCCTCTGGTTTTAGAGCAAATAGACGGATCAGTTTCTCCCGGATGATATCCACCGGTACTTTATCCTCAAGCTTATCCTCAACAAAAACCTTGATCCCCTGCTTTATCCCGTCTTCAAAGGAATCCTCCCTGATCGCAGCTTCATGCGCCTCTTCATCATAAGCCAACCTGCTGTACATAATTACCGCCTCCCGGTGCTTCTGTAAAAATATCTTTAATACGTCATCCTGTATACACTGGTCGAT
>JAFSXN010000051.1 GCA_017444015.1 Lachnospiraceae bacterium
CCGTCTCCGCCTTTCAGCCTCGGCTCTTCTGGCTTCCTCCTTTGCATGTCTTGCATCTTCCGCTCTTCTCAGGTACTCTTTCCCGGAAAGCCCCGCCGCCTCTGAGGTCACCTTCTTCCCCGGTTCAGGCTCAGGCCAGTGCTCTGCAGCCGCAGACTCCGGACGTCCCGCGCCGCAGACCATGCAGCTGTCTGAACTGTCGTCATTATATGTATCACAGACAGGACATTTCCAGCTCATATATTTCCCCTGATATCAAATCCTGCGGGCCATTTTCTGCACAAGGACCATCTCCGCGCGGAGAAACTGTTCCGTACCGTTGCTTCTTATAAAGGTATATCCATGAACGCCGCCCAGGATACTCTGTTTTACCCCCAAAAACCCTTTTTCCCTGATCTTATCCATATCAAAGGAAATCTTATGCTCCGGCCAGGGCACGATCTCTTCCGCCGTTACTTCCCCGGTATCGAGGGGTCTGCTCACAGAAGCCGGCTTTGAAGCTTCCGTTGAATCCTTCGAAGATACCGCCGACCGTGACGCCTCAGTAAAGGAACTAGCGGCAGAAAATCCTGAAAAAGCTCCGGCAGGCTTTGCATACTTCATGGCAAGCATCGCATCTTTTTTTAAGAACAGCGCAGATGAATCAGCCCGATACAATTCATATCCGCGGATATCTCCCATTGTCTTTTTCGCAAGCCCCGTAAAGCCCCGGCTTTTGATCCTGTCCATATCAAATATTATCCCATGCTCCGGCCAGGGCTCCCCAAACAGAACCTCTTCCTGTTTCAGACGAATAAGTACATCCAAAGCAGAGGGACGCTCATCCGGATCTATGCTCAGCATATCCGTAATAAGCGATCTGTACTTTATTCCTTTGATAAGAGGGCTGACAGAAAGCTTAGCTCCCCCGTTAAGAGCTGCCCAGCTGTAAAGCTTTTTCCCTTTGGCGCGCCTTCTTTCAAGCTTCCCGGGAAGATCACAGGGTTCCGGCAAAGCTCCGGTTAAGTAAAAATGAAAGATAAGCCCAAGAGAAAAGATGTCGGATTTTGTCGTAAGCTTCTTTCCGGCTTCTGCTTTCTCCTCTTCATCCTCGATATCCGCATAGGCGCCCAGCTCAGGAGAATAATAATTGATATCCCCGACGATCTCTTCAGGCTTTTCATCCTCGGGATAGCTGCTGTCAAAATCAATAAGCTTTGCCACGTAATTTCCCGTAGCGTTTTTGACTAAAAGAACGTTCTTCAGCTTCAGGTCGCTGTGGATGATCCCCTGTTTATGGACGCTTGCAAGCGCTCCTGCAGCTGTCTGCATCAAAAGCTTCTTCACTTCCGGGGACAGACCCCTGATAACCTCCTCCAGCTCATCATCGGAAACTACGCCCTCTACAAATTCGGCGGCCTCCACATAATGATTATCCAGCTCAAATTCATCCGCGGGGATCACAATATTCCCGCCGGCTCCCGTTATGGAACGGATCCGGCTGTTTACGGTTTTCCGGATACGGAGAAACTGATCGAAAAACTCTCTGTTATGGGCGAAGGTTTTGGCATCCAACGTACCGTTGTCGATCGGTGCCACCGGCGTCTGATACTTCTTTAAAAAGAACCTTCTGCCGTCCTTCTCTGCAACCGCCGTCTCCCCGCACTGGCTTGCTTTCCATTCACCTGTTATTTCGTATCCGTTTATCCGCATTTCCGACTCCCTTACCGCACCGGTCTTTACGGCATCATATATCTGCCGTATGAAAGCTCATAATTCTTAAAAAGCGCCTCCTGAAGATTCGCTTTCAGAAAAGCCTCCGGGTCGCCATCCTCAGCTTCATCAGAGGATTCTTCAGGCAGATCGTTCTCATTTTCGATCACTTTACGATAATCCTCCTCAATAAGCCCCGGAAGCTTTGACAGATAGACTTCTTCAAGCGCCGAAAACCTTTTCCCCGCACTCTCCTTAAGGGCTTCAAAGCTTTCATAACCAAACATCCTCATGGCTATTGTGCTGGAATCATCATGCCTTCCGTATTCCCGGAAGATTTCCGCCAGTCTTCCACCCATCTCCTCAGGCGAGCCGGATTCCAGAGCCGTATCAAGGATAAGCTTTTCAAAAGCCATGGGGCTCAGGAAATATCCGGAATCAAAACACCCGTCGCTCGCGTTGAACAGGATACAGGGCTTTGCAAATTCAAAATAATCGCATCTGACAGAGAAATCCGCATCCTCATTGGCAAGGATGTAGTTCGTCATGCCGCCGTCAGGCCCCTCCTCATCCGGAAGGAGCTGGCAGAGGCCCTCCTTTTCGTTCCACATATAGGGTCTTGAATCCCCTGCGGTAAGACAGACTGCCTGAACGGTCCCGTCTTTCTCCCGAAACATTGTCATACAAAGTGTAGTTCCTAACAGAGCAAGCCCTGAATAAGCCGATTCATAGATTAGATTCGCCCGTTTCGCGCATTTTCTCAGCTCATCCTGAATAGTCCCCTTAAAGAACTCCCCGGCTTCCTTTAACAGCCTGTCCTTTTCTTCGCCGGTTTTTAAAGCAAGACCTTCGATCAGGTTATCCGCAGAATACAAAGACTCTTTATACAACACCGTATAAAGCAGGATCGCCGCAACGAGCCTCGAGGCAAAATACCCGCTTTTTTTGATATTGTTGATATTATCCGTATAACAGTCCTTTACCGCAAACAGTTCAAAAAAAGAGTCCTCTACGTACCGGACAAATTCGGGATTACAGGCTTCCCCGCAGAAATCGGGGAACAGAACCTCTGCAATCCTTTCCGGGTCAAAGAGCTCCGGCGTGATTTTCTGATGTCGTATCGCGGCCGCGCCGCCGAGTCCGTCCGCAACCAGTATTACCTTATCGTTCACAAAAGGGAGTGCATCCTCCCCTTTGTATACAACAGTGCCGTCCGGGCGCTCTTTATATGCCTGCCTGTAAACAGTCAATTCCATCAGTGATACCTTAATCAGAACGAACCGACCATAAGGTCTATGGCTGACTGGATGTCAACCTCGGCAAGACCTGTTCCCGCAGGAGAAAAAGCGGGCCAATAACGGTTCCACGCCTGCATCTCCGTCCAGGGCTCCGCATTCGGGACAAAGGCAACAAGTCTTCCTGCCTTAGCCTGATAGCTGCCGCTCAGGGTCTGGGTCGTCCCCTCCCACCAGGAGCCAAGCTCTGCTATATCGGCCGGCATTCCGTCAGGATATCCCGCACAGTTCTTCCTATCCCCGAGAGGAAGCGCGGGAGCATCGGAAAATACCAAAATAGCATGTCTGCGCTTTGAGCCTCCCGTCGTCCAGTCCGATTTCAGGGCAAGCGCTATGGCC
>JAFSXN010000003.1 GCA_017444015.1 Lachnospiraceae bacterium
GGAACGTCTCTTTTTTTACGGCATATTACAGGGATTCGTTTATAGCTGACTGGAAGGACCGGAGGCATCTGCTGAAAATATGGGATAGCAGGATGCCTCTTTTCTTTTACAGACATGAGACAGAGAGGGAGTGCTGATGAATAATACAAAGAAAGAGGCAGGTAAAGAGGTTTTACAAAAAACGTATATTTCACAGGATCAATTAGCTGTTATTCAAAAAAAGGCATCGGAGATCCAGTATGGGACTGTGACGCTGGTGATCCAGGACAGTCGTATCGTACAGATTGACTGCACAGAAAAGATCAGGATCGTATAGAGGAGAATATGGTGGGAAACAAAATCGGAAAACACATTGCAATCTATGGAAAAGGCGGGATCGGTAAATCAACGACAACCTCCAATGTCAGTGCGGCTTTGGCGACCGCGGGGTATAAGGTCATACAGATCGGCTGCGATCCCAAGAGCGATTCGACGAATACACTGCGCGGCAATACATATCTGCCTACAGTGCTTGACTGCTTACGGGAAGGGACCAGGGTCCATTTAGAGGATGTGTCCGCTGTAGGCTTCGGAGGCGTACTGTGTATTGAATCCGGAGGACCGGTACCGGGTGTCGGCTGCGCCGGAAGAGGGATCAACGCGGCGGTAAACCTTCTGAATGAGCTGAACCTTTTTGAAGAATTCAAGCCGGATTTTGTCCTTTACGATGTATTGGGAGATGTCGTCTGCGGCGGTTTTGCGGTTCCCATACGGGACGGGATCACGGATCGGACGTATGTGGTAAGTTCTTCGGATTTTATGGCAATTTACGCGGCAAATAACCTGTTTAAGGCAATCAATAAATATGCGCCAAGCGGAGGATCTCTCTTAGGGGGAGTGATCGGCAACGGCTTAAGCGCTTCCTATTCCACCGCGATTTTAGATGACTTTGCGGAGAGGACGGGGACGAAGATCGCCGCCTATATATCCCGGTCCCTGACAGTCTCTCAAAGCGAATTGTACGGAAAGACGGTAATAGAAGCCAATCCTGACTCCGCGCACGCTGCCCTTTACAGGGAGCTTGCGAAATATATCGCGGAAAACGAGGAGCTTGTCACGCCGAATCCGCTGGGAGCGGCGCAGCTGCGGGACTGGGCGAGAGACTGGGGGGACAGGATCTATAATATCGAAACCGGCGTGGTTGGGGAAAGAGAATCGATATGAGTATCTATGAAGAGAAAAAGGCAATCACAAGAGAAAAGAGGGTAGATGCATTGAACCATTTTAACGGAAGCTATGCGGAGCTGCTTGCCTATACCTCTGCCCCCGAAATCCGCCAGAAGGTAAGGACGCTTACCCAGCAGTACCCGGATGAGATCATTGCGGTCACAAGTCTGATCGCAAAAATGAAGGGAGCAGCGGTTGTGATCCATGGAGTAGCCGGATGCGCTTCGTCAGCCCTTGGAGCCGATTCTGTCTTTCCGTATTATGCGACGGATCTTACCGAGAGAGATACGATCCTTGGGAGCGATGAAAAGCTTACCCGTGTGGTAAAGCGGGCGGTAAAGGAGACAAACGCAGAGGCGGTCTTTATCCTGGGGACCCCTGTCGTCGCGATCAATAATGACGATGTAAGCGGAGCGCTTGCGGAGCTGTCGGGAGAGCTTTCCATACCTGTTTTCTGGCTGTATCTGGATGGCTTTAAAAGCAAAAGCGCAAAGAACGGATATGATATTCTTGCGCATGAGCTTTTAAAGATTGTTGCAGAAGCTTCCAAAGAGCCCGGAGCAGAGATCGTCAATCTGATCGATTTTTCAGGGGAAGCCAAAAAACACAGGGCGCTGGAACGCTTTTTCAGTGCGCTTTCCATCGAAACCAGAAGCTTTCCCGCATTCGGAAGCTTTTCTGAAATTCAGGGGCTGGCGGCAGCTGGCTTAAGTGTAACGCCTAATATAGATAACAGCCGATATTTTATTATGGGTTTGCAGGAATGCTTTCAGGTTCCCTATATCGACCTGCCGGCGCCGATTGGATTACAGGCTATCAGACGATTCATTGAGGAAGTGCTGTCCCATTTTCCGGACAGAAAAGAACAGGCGGCTCTGCTTTTCCGAAAAGAGGAAGCGTGCGAAAAAATACTGGCGGGCAAGCCCTTAGCCGGAAAAAGGGTGTATCTGGATACCGAGGCTTCTTATTTGCCGGGGCTTGTGGATATTACAGAAGCGTTAGGGGCGACAGTAAGCGGCATAGCGCTTCCCGAAATCCATCGTGAGAACAGGCATTATCTTTCGGAGCTTTCCCTGCAGGACGAGGTATCTGTCCTGATCGCGCAGGGGCAGCCTTTTGAGAAGGCAAACGCGGTGAGGTCTTTGCAAGTGGATTATTATATCACAACGGGCACGGAGTGTGCGTTTACCGCGGATCAGGGGGCAATCCCGGTAAGCCTTAAGAACCGGGATATCTTCTTCTATGAAGGGATCGAAGAAATCGTCCGCGCAATCCTTACGGCAAAACCCTTCTGCAGTGAAGAAGCGGAACCCTATTACAGGCAGTCGTGGTTAAAAAAGAGGAGCGATTGGTATGTCAAGCCGGAGGTATCATAGTGGGAGAAGGAAGCTATAAAACAAGAAAAAGCTGTATGTTAAACGGGGCATTAGCCACCGTGAATGCCATTTCAGGTTTGGTCCCAATCGTTCATTCCAATCCCGGTTGTGGCGTTCAGGGTTTTGCGGCAGGCTTTTCCGACGGGACGGGGCTTGGCGGCGCAAGGATATTATGCAGTGATGTATCGGAGCGGCATATCATTTTCGGCGGCGCCTCAAGACTCCGTGAGGAGCTTAAAAACGCGGCAAGGGTAGTAAACGCAGAAGCCTTCATTGTATTAAACGGGTGCGAAGCAGCCATGGTTGCGGATGATATCGCTTCTATGACAGAAGAAGCAAGGGAGCAGGGGATCTCTGTTATTTTCAGTGGGAGCACAGGCTTTCACGGAGGCGCCCACACCGGTTATGAGTCGGTATTAACGGAGCTTTTAAAGGAATTTTCTGAAGGCGCTTTGCGAGAACGGACAGAGGAGGACGGGCTTTCCGTCAATATTTTCGGGGTTTTGCCGGGGCGGAGCGCTCATGCAAGAGGAGATCTGAACCGGATTGAGGATATCCTTGCCCCGTATGCTATCCGCGCCAATACCTTCTTTTACCGGAAGGAGGGCATTTCTGGATTGAAGCGAAGCGGCAGGGCAGCGCTCTCTCTTGTGTTTTCCAAGTGGGGAGAAAAACCGGCAAGGTACCTGGCGGAACACTTTCAGATTCCCTGTTTGACGATGCCATGTGTTCCGTCGGGCGCAGAAGAGGTAGCAAAGCTTAAACAGAGTATCCTTGAAAAGCTCAGAATCGGTACGGAGGGAGGGTGTTGTCCGGATGACAGAACAAACAGGATACGGGAGCGATATTATGAAAATTTACAGGGCATTCGGGAGCTGTATTATACGGAAGGCTTAAACCGCAGGGCTGCCGTGGTAGGAGATGAAGCGGAAGCGGTCCAGGCGGCGACTGTCTTAAGCACTATCCTGAATATGGAAATTGCGACCATGATCATTACGGACGGGGATACGGACCATCCGGTCGGGAAGGTCCCTTATGAATTATCCCAAGAGGTGGTCGTTACGGAGGATGAACGGATGATAGAGGAGCACATCGAAAAAAGCAGGGCTGAGGTAATCATCGGAAGCAGTCTGGAAAAGGAGCTTGCGCATACGCTGCAGATTCCTTTGGTGGAGGCTTTTTTCCCATTATCTGACCGGATCATCCTGACAGAAACCTATGCGGGAACCGAGGGAGCTCTATGCCTGATAGAAAAAGTGATTTCAAAAATCTTAAGATAAGATAGAAAAGGAGACATTATGAAAAAATATATATGGGAAAAAGCATCTTCATTGGTAACAGCATTTGTCTTAGCAACAACCCTCGCCGGCTGCGCGGCTCCTGCGCCCACTGCGCAGAGCGCGCCGCCCTCTGCGGCTTTAGAAGCAGCATCGGAAGCGGAAGAGACAGCAGATGCGGCAGTGGAAAAGGAAACCGGGTATGAGCCTGTCGACATCGCAATCGGCGTTGACAGCTCTTCCTTCTCCGCGCAGCTCAGAATTGCGGAGGAAGCCGGTATTTTTGAGAAATACAATATTAACGCGGATCTGACCACCTTTTCCTTCGGAATCGATACGATCAACGGCGTTATCCTGGGAGAAGTTCAGGTAGGAGAGGCTAACGATTATGCCGTAGCGACCAGGGCAGCCCAGGGCTCTAACCTGCGCCTCGTAACCAGCATTCTGGGCGGGCAGGGAGATTCCAAGAGCCTGTATGCCAATTCCGAGGATATCCAGAGCGGGGAGGATCTTGCGGGGAAAAATCTTTCGGTACAATCCGGAACGGTCAATGAGTATGAATGGGCGAAAACCCTGCAAACCTACGGACTGACGAATGAGGATGTCAATTTCCTCGAGTTTTCCTCTGACGCGGAAGCGATCGCCGCTTTTCAGTCAAAGAACGCGGACGCGATCTGGCTTTCCAAGCAGTTTAAGGACGCGGCGGGAGAAGTAGAAAACTCTCACACCATTGCCAATCTGGCGGATGTCGGAGGAAAGAACATCGCCTATCTGGTAGTAGATGAAGCCTTCCTTGCGGGAAACGAAGAGGCGGTGGAAAGGCTGATCTTAGCCCTGAATGACGCGACGGAGCTCATCAATAACGACATCGATCAGGCGGCGGAATATTTATCCGCAAACCTCGGTATTGCGTTTGACGACGCCAAAGCAGGGCTCACAACCTATGATTATGAAATTCGATTTAATCAAAGTGATGTGGATCATGTTCTGGAGGTGGCTGATACAGCGATCGAACTGGGGCTGATTGAAAACGCGTATGACCTTTCACAGTATGTAGTGACCGATGCAGTGAAGGCGGTCTATCCTGACAGAGTTGATTTTTAAGGCAGGGCTGATGAAAAGCGGCGTTTTCTGAAAAAAGGAGGCAATATGAGCAGTACGGCGGTTTTAGCGCAGGAATACACCGAAAATCCACTGATTTCCGTACAACACGTATTTAAATGGTATGGAGCGGTCCGTAAAAAAAACGCGGTGGAGGTGCTTTCCGATATCAATCTGGATATTCAGCAGGGTGACTTTCTGGTTTTAATCGGAAAAAGCGGCTGTGGGAAATCCACACTGTTAAGCATCCTTGCCGGCTTGATCCGACCCTCCCGGGGCTCTATTTTGGTTGGCGGGAGCAGGATCAGGAAGGCAGGCAAGGATCGCGGCATTATATTTCAGGATGCGGATGAGGCACTCTTTTCCTGGCTGACCGTGTGGCAGAATGTGGAATACGGGTTGAAGGTCCAGAAGGTCGATAAAGAACGCCGGGCGGAAATCGCCCTGAAGTATATCAATCTGGTAGGGCTTTCCAGCCATAAGGATAAATATCCGGATGAGCTTTCCGGCGGGATGAAGCAGAGGCTGCAGATAGCAAGGGCTTTGGCGACTGATCCCGGGATCCTCATCATGGATGAACCCTTCGGAGCGCTGGACGCTCAGACCAGGAGAATTCTTCAGAATGAGCTGATAGAAATCTGGAAGCAGACAAAGAAAACGATCATTTTTGTTACCCATGATATTGCGGAAGCCGTACTGCTCGGAGAAAAAATAAGCATTATGTCGATGTCCCCGAAGGCTACCATCTATAAGACGTACGATGTCGCGCTGTCCTATCCCAGAGATGAGAGAGATGACAGATTTTTAAATCTGAAGGACGAGCTCCAGGGATATTTTGACGGGAGTAAGGCTGATTTAGCGGGTTAGGATCGGGAAGGAGAAGTGGTTAGTGTGGAAACCCTGCATACGGAAATGGATATAAACGTACAGACCGGGAAGAGAAGTTTGCAGAGCCTTGGCGAGAAGGTCATAGGCTCAGGAGTCGTGACCTGGATCATCTTTCTTCTGATCTGGGAATTTACGTCCTCCTTTTATCCGGATACCTTCTTTCCGGGACCGCTTCAGACTCTGGTCGGCGGCTTTGAGGTCATACAGAAGGGAACGTTGTTTGAATACATTAAGATCAGCAGCTACCGGGTATTTGTCGGATGGTTCATCGGCTTTCTCCTGGCGGTTCCGGTAGGGATATTGATCGGGAGGATCAGGCTGCTCAGAGGTCTTGTGGAACCCTTTGTAAACTTTTTCCGTTTTGTTCCCGCAATCTCCTTCCTGACGTTGTTTTTAATGTGGTTTGGTGTGGGCGAAGAGTCCAAGATCATTCTGATCGCCTACAGCACATGGTTCATTGTTTTAATTAATACCATGTCGGGGATGGAGCATATCAGTGCGACGAAGATTGATGCCGCAAGATCCCTGGGAGCAGGGGAAGGGCAGATACTGTATTCGATCATCCTCCCATCAGAGATCCCTTATATTTTTACGGGAGCGAGACTGGGACTTGGAAGCGCGTTTACTTCGATTGTGACAGCGGAGATGTTAGCGGCGAAATCCGGTGTCGGTTACATGATCTATACCTCTAGGCTCTATTTTCGGATCGACTGGATCTTCATCGGGATCGTGACGCTAGGCTTAATGGGGTATCTATCGGACCGACTGATACGGGCGCTGGGTGTCCGATTTTTAAAGCGTTTTGGCGTAACAAGCACAAATTAGGGACCGCGGAATACTTTTTCTGCGTACGGTCCCTTAACAAAGGGAGATAAAATGTCTGAGAAAAAGGAATTATATGAAGAAATACGTTTGAAAAACAGTATCCTGACGGAAGGGATCGACTTTAATCTGGGGATATTCAAGCATTTGGCACTGGGAGAGACCTATACGGAAACAATTTACGGCATGTTTTCCCAGGATAAGGAACCGCACAGGGGGATCGATATTCCCAGCTGTTTTCTGACGCCAAAGGGAGCGTACCAGGTA
>JAFSXN010000052.1 GCA_017444015.1 Lachnospiraceae bacterium
CATACAATGCCGATCCCGTTGATCTCTTCCTCAATTCTCATGAAATCACTCCCGCCTCCGCCTGTTTCGCCAGATCGTTGATGATCTCTCCCGCAATGATCAGCCCCGCCACCGAGGGCACAAAGGCCGTTGACCCCGGAATATCCCTCCGAACTGTACATTTTCTTGTCCCCGGCGGGCAGACACAGTGCTGCCTGCAGCTGATGGACATATCCTCCAGGGGTCTTCTCGGCTCCTCCTTCGAATAGACCACCTTCAACGACTCGATCCCCCTTTTTCTGCACTCTCTGCGCATTACCTTCGCCAAAGGACAGATCGAGGTCTCATAGATATCCGCTACTTCAAATAAAGCCGGATTTACCTTGTTTCCCGCACCCATGGAGGAGATCACGGGAATACCGGCCTTTCTTGCGTTCTCGATGATCGCAAGCTTCCCTGTTACGGTATCGATGGCATCCACAATATAATCATATTGTGTAAAGTCAAACTGATCTGCCGTCTCCGGAAGGTAGAACGTCTGATATGTCCTTACCTCACAGTCCGGAAAGATTTCCAGCACTCTCTCTTTGGCGACCTCCACCTTGTATTTTCCGATGGTCTTTCTCGTCGCGATGATCTGGCGGTTCAGATTCGTCAGACAGACCTTGTCATCATCGATCAGGTCCAGAGCCCCGATCCCGCTCCTTGCAAGAGCCTCAACGACATAGCCCCCCACGCCTCCGATCCCGAATACCGCGACCCTTGCGGCAGCAAATCTTTTCATCGCCTCGATCCCATATAAAAGCTGCGTTCTCGCAAACTGATCCAAAGTTTAACCTCCGATTCCATATCTTATTATAGGAAACGAATTTATTCGTTTCCTTTTGCGCCGATTGCGGAGCGCTGAAAGCGCCTTCATTACCGCAATCGTGCGCATCAATTATTATCGTAAACGAATTTATTATACTCGCGAACGCAATTAGCTGCCGATTACGACTAAGCAAATATACTGAAATTGCGTTTGCGAGTCTGGTTTATCGGCAACGAAAATCGTTAACAAGTATAAATTCGTTTACGATAATATTCCATTCACCGGCATCTGTCTTATCATAGCCGACTTCCCGCCCTTCGTCCAGAAAATCCTGGAACTATTTCTATTGATTTTCCAAGGCTGGATCATTACAATAATTAATATTGGTTAGCACTTTTCATTGCCGCTTTACTGGATACGCAAACATATTTTCCAGTGCGATCGCTATATATACTGGTTAACGCTTTTCTGTGCCGATTAATCGGACTCGCAAACGCAATTTCAGTACGTTTGCGTTATCAGAAACGGCAATTAATTGCGTTCGCGAGTATAAAAAAAGACGATGAAGTTCATTCGTGAGTAGTAAAGGAGACCGCTATGAACCGTTTTGAATGTGATAATGCCTACGAAAAGGATCTGAAGGAGTTTTCAGAACAGCTTCTTGAAAAAGCAGGAGTTTATTCTCCCGCCGCGGAGCGTGAGATCATGTGCCTTGCGGACAGCGGAAATCTCATCGCCTGTAAGCTCTACGCGGATCTGATCTACTATAAAAAAGTCCCCCGAAAGGAACCCTTCCGTGAGGCTTTTTCCCTGTATCTGAAATCCGCGGGGCTTTGTATCGACGAGACCGGTGCCGTTTCATGCGACGGTCCCTCCTATCCTCTGGCCTTCTGGATCGTCGGCTACTATCTGGTAAACTATAAAAAAGAATCCCTGCTGCAAAGCTGTGAAACCATAGACGGAATCGAGGCTATGTCCGATCCTGACCGCCTTTCGACCGCGCTTGAGCTTTCGGCCGCCTGTATTCACTATGTTGACGCTCCGGGAGCGTTAAATCTGATCGGACGGATCTTAGCGGAAGCCTCCCGGGAGGAAACGGTTTTTAAAGCCCTTATGCCTGTTATCCGTGAAAGTCTGAACGTCTCCTGTGACAGCCCGGAAAAATGCTCCGCTCTTTCCGAGGAATATTTTGAAAAGGCCGCTGAAAAGGGCTATATCTATGCCGCAAATAACCTGGCGGCAAAGGAAGCCGACCGGATCCTCTCCCTTTCGAAAGAGGAGGAACAAAACGGGCTGCTTACGGTGCATCTTGAAAAATATATCAAAAACCTCAAGCTCTCAGCCGACCGCTTCGAGCCCTATGCCGCTAACCGGCTGGGTCTCTTCTATATGAACGGAGAAATCCGAAACGGCGACGACAAAAAGGTTTTCCGGGAATATGTCGATTTCTCTCTTGCGAAAGAATATTTCCTCAAGGCGACAAAATACCCCGATGCCAATTCCGCCTGGGCTTACTTCAATCTGATCAAATATTTCCATAAGGATTACGATCGCAACATCGAGCTTTTAAATGAGCATATGGACTATATCCGCATGCTCAACCCGAAAATCTATGACCTGGCAATCGAGCTGTAGACCTGCCGACAGCTGCTTATCATGCGCGAATACCGTTTTCCGTTTCCGTTTTCCGTTTACCGTTTTCGTTTTCCGTTTGCGTCGACTGTTTTCCGTTGACTGTTTTCCGTTGTCTGTTTTCCGTTTTCGTTCTCCTTCACCGTAGCAAACTTCGGGTATACCCTCAATCGGGACCTCTCTCTACCAGGAGATCGTAGGTCCCGTCCTCGTTATCAGTCAGCTTTAAGACCTTATGCCCCTCCTCCTTCAGACTTCTCGGAACGTTTTCCAACGGTTCCCCGCCGTTTAAATGGATCAGAAGGGTCTGCCCCTCGTCGAGCTCTTCGATTGCAACCTTCGCCTTGACAAAAGTCACCGGGCAGGTCACATCCGTGATATCCACTCTCTCATCGATCGTATATTCATCCATTTTCCGTCTCTCCTTGTAAGTATTCCATTATATGCATATTTAATTTTTATTGCCGATCAACCGTACTCCGGACTCACAAACGAGATTTCAGAACCTCTCCGTAATCGGAGCAAATCGCGTTTGCAAGTATAATTCCTTTTCAGTTCCCAGGCCGCTCACCGGATCGTAAGCTCCTCCTCCTTTGAAACCCCATCCTCAAAATGAAAGGATTTCATTACGGGAGCCTCCTTATCCTGCAGCGACAAAATCATATAGCTGGCCGTTTTGTCAAAGGACAGCCGCTTATCTTCCTCCGACTGCCTCGCGGGAGATTCCGGGTGGGAATGCCAGTTCCCAAGGGGCTTTAATCCCAGTTTCCTCATATCCTGAACCGCGGAAAGCTGCTCCTTGGGATCAAGGGTGAAATGCTCGTTGGAATGATCCGTATTCGTCAGAAGATACACCTTTTTGATCTCCCGAAGCTCTCCCTCGTCCGTCCCCGCGATCAGTCCGCAGGCCTCATCCGGCAGCTCCTTTTTCGCATATGCCAGGATCTTCTCATAGTCCTCCCGCTGCAAAACTACCTTCATAGCTCTCTCCCATCTCAAAATAACGGCACATTCCCAACTTATACTGGTTAACGATTTTCGTTGCCGATCAACCGGACTCGCAAACGCAATTCCAGTACGTTTACTTTATCAAAAACGGCAATTAATTGCGTTCGCGAGTATATACTGGTTACCGCTTTTCATTGCCGATCAATCGCAATTCCAATGTGTCTGCATTATCAAAAAAATCAATTGCTCTCGTTCATTTTCCGTTTACTGTTTTCTTACTTCATATCACACGCCGCCTGCTCATAATCTACTAACTCCGTGATTGTCGGAGTATCCGAGCACACCGCGCAGCCCTTCCCTCTTTTCGGAAGCTTTATCTTATGAAATTCCATTTTCAGCGCGTCAAAGGTCAGAAGTTGCCCAACTAAAAGGTCTCCTGCGCCGGTCAGAAACTTTACCGCCTCCATCGCCTGCAGAGAACCGATCACGCCGCCCATAGCGCCGATCACACCCGCCTGCTTGCAGGTCGGAACAGCATCCTTTGGCGGGGGATTCTTAAATACACACCGGTAGCACGGACCCTCTCCCGGGATCACCGTCATCAGCTGTCCCTTAAACCGGATGATTCCCGCATGGGAAAAAGGCTTCTTTGCCATAACACAGGCATCGTTTATCAGAAACTTGGCAGGAAAATTATCGGTCCCGTCGAGAATGAAATCGTAATCCTTGATGATATCCAGGATATTTTCACTCGTGATAAATTCGTGATAAGTATTTACCGTGATCTCCGGATTGATCGCAAGCATCGACTCCTTGGCGGATTCTACCTTCGGCTTTCCGATATCCGGCGTGCTGTGGATGACCTGGCGCTGAAGATTGGAAAGATCCACCTCGTCCGCGTCCGCGATCCCGATGGTCCCTACGCCTGCCGCCGCAAGATACAGGGCTGCGGGAGCTCCAAGTCCTCCCGCTCCGATGATCAGGACCTTTCCGGCAAGGAGCTTTTTCTGCCCCTTGACACCGATCTCCTTTAAGATGATATGTCTGGAATAGCGCTCCAGCTGCTCATTCGTAAATGCCACTCTGCTGTCCTCCGCCCATAAAATACAGAAACTCTACGACATCCCCGTCCTGTAAGACCGTCGTATCAAACGTGTCCCGTCCGATAAACTCCTCATTTACCGAGACCGAAACATATTCCGGAGTCTCGACATTCTCTGATACGATCAGCTCCGAGACCGTCGTCCCGTCCTTGATCTCCTTTACCTCTCCCGCGATAGTAAGCTTCATTTTTTCCATTCCTTTCTATCTACCTTTTTTATGTCCAATATACCGGTCACATATTTTATACTTGCAAACGCCATTAACTGCTGTTTTTAATCTTCATCAGAGACTCGTCCGGATCGCCTCCGTAAAATCACAGATCAGATCCTCTGCATCCTCGAGCCCGACACTGATACGGATCGTATCGTCGTATACCTGGGCCGCTTCCTGCTGCTCTCTGGTAGCCCGGACATAGAGCGTGGACTGCGGATGGATCACAAGCGTCCTTACGTCTCCGATGCTGGTGGCACGGATCGCGTAGTTCAAGCTGTTCAGGATCCGAAAGGCCGTCTCCTTCGACCCTGCCCGGAAGGTCAGAAGCCCTCCCCCTCTGCCGCCAAGCTGCCTCTCAGCAAGCTCTCTGTACGGATTTTCGGACAGTAACGGATAGCACACCTCGATCTCAGGAATCTCTGCCAGAGCCTTTGCAAGCGTATATGCTGTCTCACAGATCCGCTCCATCCGGATCCCCAGGGTTTCCAGGCCGATCGTTGTAAGAAAGGCCGTCATCGGTGCCATACAGCCCCCGATATTGTCCCAGATATCCGTCCGAAGCCGCATGGTATAGGCCAGCTTCCCGAATTTCCGATAGCCGCTTAAGCCCTCGAAGCGGTCAAAATCCCAGTCAAACCTTGCCGCGTCAACGATGATCCCGCCGATGGAATTCCCGCTGCCGTTGATATATTTGGTCGTCGAATGGATCACAACATCCGCGCCCTCTTCGATCGGATGAAAGAGATAGGGAGTTACCGTTGTCGCGTCCACCACCAGAGGAAGGCCTTTTAAATGCACATACTCAGAAACCCTGCGGACATCCATGATTTCAAGGCTCGGATTACAGAGGATCTCCCCGAAAACCGCCTTGGTACGCTCGTTGATCAAAGGCTCCAGCGCCTCCGGTGTCAGATGGGGGACAAATCTGGTCGTGATGCCGAACTTAGTCAGATCCTCAAACAGATCGATCGTTCCGCCGTACAGGTTGCTTCCCGCAATGATCTCATCCCCTGCGCCAAGAAAATTCAGCAAAGAAAGCGTTACCGCCGTCATTCCCGAAGCACAGGCCACCGCGGCGTTTCCTCCCTCTAACTCGTTGATCCGCTGTTCCAGCGCCGCTACGGTAGGGTTTGCGACTCTGCTGTAAGCGTAGCCTGCTGCCTTATGCTCAAAGACCCTCGCCATCTCCTCCGCGGAATCGTGCTGAAATGCCGAAACCTGGGAGATCGGCGGCAGAGTCGAACCCTCCGCGTATTTCTTTACCGCCCTGCCGTGCAGGACTTTGGTATTAAAATTCATAACAGTTTCTTCCGTTTTCTGTGAACGTTCTGTCGTTCAGGCCAGAGAATGCAGGACCTTCACCATAGCGTCGATATCCTCCGGTGAGTTATAGAGCGCAAGTGTCGGCCGTATGGAGCCCTCGTAACCGAAGCGTCTGAGAACGGGCTGCGCGCAGTGATGTCCTGTCCGCACCGCGATCCCGTACCGATTCAGCTGCTCTCCCACCTCATCGTCCGAATATCCGTCCAGTTTAAAGGACAGTGCCGAAGCCTTATCCAAAGCCGTTCCGATCAGGTGCAGTCCCTTGACACGGCGCATTTCCCGCATCGCGTACTGCAAAAGCTCCTGCTCCCACTTCTGTACAGCGGGCATACCAATCTCCATCAGATACGTCAAAGCCGCTCCGAGACCCACGGCATCGGCGATACTTCCGGTCCCCGCCTCAAACTTGTTGGGAAGATCATTGTAAATCGTCCGCTCAAAGGTCACATCCGCAATCATATTTCCGCCGCCATGGTAGGGCGAGGCCGCCTCAAGCAGCGGGCGTTTTCCGTACACCACACCTATTCCGGCAGGCGCAAAGATCTTGTGTCCGGAGAAGACAAAGAAATCCGCGTCTAACGCCGATACATCCACCGGCATATGGGCAACCGACTGCGCCCCGTCGATCAGGACCGGAACACCGTGACTATGTGCGATCCTTATGAGCTCCGCTGCCGGAGTGACTGTACCTAAGACATTGGAGACCTGTGTAACCGCAACGAACTTCGTCTGCTTCGTAAACAGCCTCTCGTATTCCGAAAGGATCAGCTGCCCCGACTCGTCGCAGGGGATCACCTTGATCACCGCTCCCGTTTTCTGCGCCGCCAACTGCCAGGGTACGATATTCGCGTGATGCTCAAGGATCGAAACGATGATCTCATCGCCCGGCGAAAGCATGGGCCGTACAAAGGCATCCGCCACCAGATTGATCCCCTCCGTGGTTCCCCGGACAAAAATGATCTCGTCCGAAGAGGGGGCTCCGATAAACTTCCTTACGATCTCCCTCGCGTTCTCATAGGCGTCAGTGGAGCGGGCCGCCAACGTATGTGCCCCTCTGTGCACATTCGAATTTTCCTGCTCATAATATTTCACTAACCGGTCGATCACCACCTGCGGCTTCTGGGTCGTCGCCCCGTTATCCAGCCAAACCAGCCGATTCCCGCCGACCCTTTCCGAAAGGATCGGAAAATCCGAACGGATCTGCGAAAGTGTTTTGCTGCCGATATAAATATGATCATCCCGGTCGGTGGCGATGGAAGGCCTTGCATTCTGCGAAGACGCAATGAAATCTCCGGAAAGGGAGGTCGGTGCGTCAATAGCTCTGCTGTTCTTCAGGGCCTCTTCCTGAGATACAACAACCGGAGAATACGAACGGTCAGCCGGAGTTTCCTTTGTCCCGAGGCTTTTTCCCGTATTCGCAGGGACCCTGATCGCCGGCTCCTCAGTTATACCCTGGTCAAAGGAGAACATGGCGTTTGCCAGCTCCTCTAATTCGCCTGCGCTCGGAAGTCCGTACAGCTCTTCAAAGGAAGAAGCATAGGCGGCCTCATCCTGCCCGAAGGGATCATAGTTCGTATCTGCCCAGCTATTCTGGGCAGATACGGCAGCCGGGGCTGCTTGCGCATTGGAAATGCCCCGGCTGCTTGACTCCGCAGCTTTATTGGTATGCCACTCGCAAGTCTGCGAGCGGCTGATCGGGAAATTACCATAATTCAGTCCGGATGCTCCGTAGAGCCCAGGATCAATCGTAGTCATAGTACTCACCTACCTCAACATCCTCAAGCACAGCCAACGCGTCATCCGCTAAAACAGCCGCCGAGCAGTACAGAGAAAGCAGATAGGAAGCGACTCCCTTATCGTCGATCCCGCGGAAGCGCACCGAAAGTCCTCTGGAATGCTCATTCTTCAGGCCCGCCTGGAACAGACCGATCACGCCCCGCTTTGCCTCTCCGGTACGAAGCAGCAGAATATTGGTCTTTCCGCTCTGGGACTTGGGGTTCTTCAGCCCATCCACCAACAGCTTATCTGTCGGGATGATCGGGATCCCCCGCCAGGTCAGAAAGGTCCCGCCCTGGATATTCGTAGTTACAGGAGGAACTCCTCTCCTGGTGCATTCTCTCTCAAACGCCGCGATCGCCCTGGGATGCGCAAGGAAGAAGGAAGGCTCCTTCCATACCTTTGTGATCAGCTCATCGAGATCATCCGGGGTCGGCGCGCCGTTTCTGGTCTGGATCCGCTGGGAATCCGCCGCGTTTTTCAGAAGCCCGTAGTCGTCGTTATTGATCAGCTGGCTTTCCTGGCGCTCTCTCAGCGACTCGATCGCAAGCCCCAGCTGCTCCTGCACCTGATCATAGGGTGCGCTGTAAACATCCTCAATCGCCGTATTGACGTTGATGATCGTAGAAATCGAATTCAGCCGATACTCCCTGGGCTCGGTCTGATACTCGACATAACCCGCGGGGATGATATCCGACTTCTTTGTCTGACTGCACAGCACATCCAACGGCGTATCTCCCTCGACAACCCGGTTGACCCGGTAGATACCGCTCTCAAGGCCTTTGAACTCAAGGAGCCTTGCGAGCCATTTCGGCGTCAATGCTCCGTACTGCGGTTTGGTTTTGGTCACATTCGCGAGATTATAGGCTGCTGCCGCGCCTAACGCGTTGATCCCCTGTGCCTGTGTTTCTGTTTCTTTTGCCATGTTACTGTCCTCCGTTTCTGGCATAAAATATTGTTATCTCCATAAAATAAAGTAAGTGTCCGTTAAACAGGATATATTTTCTCCTACAGCCATGCGCCTTCGTTGGAAAATACGATATCCTTTGCCGCGTCGATCCCGCCCTTGAGGTTGAACATCGGGCCCTGATAACCGGCCTCTCTCAGCGTATTCACCGCTAAGATGCTGCGCTTGCCCTCCTTGCAGATAAATACCGTATCTACCTGCGGGTCCAGCTCCTTCTGCCTTCTTGCCAGCTGGCCAATGGGAATGGCGATCGCGTTTGGGAAGCGGTGGATCGCCCGTTCGTGCGGCTCTCTGACATCAATGATCGTTACGGGCTCCCCCTGCTCGATCCTTGCCATCAGCTCCTCCGGTTCGATCCCCTCTACAGGAAGCTCGCTCTCGTCCTCCTTTAAGCCGCAGAAATCCTCATAGTCAAAGTCCTCCACCTCGGTAAGCGTCGGAGCCTTTCCGCAGATCGGACAGGTATCGCTCTTGTGTACCGAAAGGAGATGGGATCTCAGATACAGACTGTCGATCGTAAGGAGCTTCCCCGAAAGACTGTCTCCGATCTCCGCAAGGAGCTTTAACGCCTCTGTCGCCATAATACTGCCTGCGATCCCGGAAAGAGGGCTTATGGTCCCGCCGGACGCGCAGCTTGGAACAAGTCCCGGAGGCGGGGGCGAGGGAAAAATACATCGAAGACAAGGTCCGTCCCCCACATTCAGGATCGCGACCTCCCCCTCGAACTGATAAACCGCGCCGAAGATTAACGGGATCCTGTACAGAGCGCAGGCATCATTGATCAGATATCGGGATTTGAACTGATCCGAACAATCTAACACCAGATCGCAATCCTCGATGAGCTCTGTGATATTCTCAGCGCTTACCGGCGTATTTACCGTCTCGGTTTCGATCGATCTGTCAATATTCCGTATGCTGTCCTTCGCGGAAGCAGCCTTAGGACGGTTGACATCTCTGAGGGAATGGATCGGCTGGCTCTGAAGGTCACTTACAAGGACCTCCTTTTCATCGATCACCCGAAGGAAGCCGACTCCGGCTCCCGCAAGATACTGGATCACAGGAGAGCCCAGGGCCCCTGCCCCGAACACGGCGACTCTCGCGGCCCGAAAACGCTTCTGTCCCTTGACGCCGATCTCCTTTAACATCAGATGTTTGGAAAATCGATCGATCTCCTTATCGTCTAACTTGATCTCCTTTCTCCTCTCATCGGAGATCAGAACAGGACGCTTTTCCTGCTCCTCCTTATCCGCCGCTCCTCCGGCAATGACCGGCAAAAGCAGAAGCTCCGTCTCTTTTGGAAGGGGAAGATCCCAGTGATCCTGCGAGGTATGATCCTCGGAACCTGCAAAGATCCGGATAAATTCCCTGAGTCCTCCATCCTCGGTAAAGAGCGCCTCCTTTGTCTCCGGAAACGCCTTGATCAAAGCATTCAGAACCTCTCTGACGCTGCCTCCTTCCGCTTCGATATGATCCTGCTTCTGAAAAAAGGAGCGAAGCGTCGCCGCCACATATATCCTCATAGCAAAGCCTCCGAGTTATTAATTCCTACCTTTTCTATAGGACTTATGTGCTTACTATAATATGTTTTACTCAGACTGTCAACACTTTCCGGAGAGATTTCCATGATGTCAGGCTCAAAGACGGAAATTTACTACTATATTGACGTAGCCGATACTATGACGGGGCTCTGCAAAAAATATGATGTCCCGCCCAAAATGCTGCACATCGAGATTACGGAAACCGCGGTAGCCGACGAGACCTTAAACAACAAGCATCAGATCGAGCTTTTGCAGGAAAGAGGTTTTACCGTCGAGATCGACGACTTCGGGAAGGGCTCTTCTTCCTTAAGTCTGTTAAAGGATATCAAGGCGGATGTGTTAAAGATCGATATGGGGTTTTTGAACCAGAGTGAGGAATCCGCCCGGGGAAATGTGATTTTGGAATCGGTGATCGATATGGCAAAGCGCCTCGGAATGGAGGTCATCTCCGAAGGCGTCGAGACCGAAAAGCAGCTTGCCAATCTGACCGAGTTGGGCTGTGATATGTTTCAGGGGTATTTCTTCTCACGCCCCATTCCTGTCGCCGCCTTCGAAGAGCTGGTCCGGGAAGGGTTTTCGACATAATAACGAAAAAACAGCCGCAGAGCTTTTCTCCCTGCGGCTGTTTTTCTCATTTGCGCCAGAGGAGAAGTCGCCTCCCTTCAGGTTACGTCGGGGACGGCACCTTATATTCAAGGGGTACAACCAGATATTCCTTCTTTAAGATCTTCTCCAGCGCGTCCGACGCCCGCTCCGTATCCGGATACTCCACTAAAAGCGTACTGTCATCGTCTAACTGGAAGTAACAGATATTCTCATCCACGGTCGCGGAGATCACGTTTCCGTACACCTCCTGGATTCTGAAATTTTTAGATATTCCAATCCGCATCATAGCCATTCCTCCCTTCTGTCTTGAAAAAAACGACTTCTCTTCTACCTCTATCATAGCATTTTCAGGGGGTTTGTCAATTGGTTCCGCCTATTACGTCCCGCCTGTTTCTGCCCTTATTTTACATACCTCTCAATCCTGCAGGTATGGGTCTTGTCCTTTTCGTCATAATTGATTCCGACAAACAAAAGATTGCCTTCATAATGGGAAAGGCAGTCAAAATATCTCTTCTCTTTGATCTGATCCAGCGCGCTCTCCGTACTGCTGTTCCTCTTCAGTTCGATTATGAGCGCCGGATCCGTCTGTTTGATCGGTGTAAAGACAACATCGGCAAATCCGCGCCCCGATGTTGCCTCCCTTATGATCGTATATTTATTGATCGCATAAAGATAAGCCAGATAAATGGCGCTCTGCAAAGCATCTTCATTGTTATAGCTGCGATTGCCCGTCACATGGATATGACTTTCATCGAGTGCCCTGGCAACCGCTTCTTCGTCGCCGTCAATAGTCGCTTGCAGGAGCTCTTTAGAAGCACGGATGATATTGTCGGTTTCCTCATACTCATCCACAACCGCTGCAGCGAATTCCCACTCCTGCCATATCTCCCGGTTTGGTATGCGGCAGGTTCCGTTTTCTTCATCATATGCCAGATATCCGATGTGAAGGAGATACGTAAAGATATCATCACGGGTCGCAAAATCCGTGAGCGTATTCATATAGGACGTAACGCGGACATCAACCGACTCTCCGGCCATCATACGGATCACAGCGTCCCTCGTACCCTTGAAATTCTCTCTCAGTCGTTCCGCGATGACCTGATAGGTGGATGTCTGACTCCAGTAGCTCTTAAACTTCCTGTCCTCAACAGCCATCACCACAGATTCAGGATTATATATTTCCAGACCGTGCTGTCTGTATCCGTCGTACCAGCTCCTGCACTCCGCGTAATCCAAACCATGCTCATCACAAAGAGTATGCACTTCATCATCGGTAAATCCCACATATTCCGCAAGGTCCCTGGCATCCAGGATTGTATACTCCCTGAAATTATTCAGCTTTGATTGGATCCGGTCCCGAACCACCGGCAAAATCCCGGTCAGATACGAAAGAGCTATTGCCTGCCTTACTGTATCGCTCTTAAACAGCCCGTTCAGGAAACTCAGGTATCTGGAAAAAAGCTCACCGCTATACTGGTTAACGATTTTCGTTGCCGATCAACCGGACTCGCAAACGCAATTCCAGTACGTTTACTTTATCAAAAACGGCAATTAATTGCGTTCGCGAGTATAGCGTCTTTCCCCTATCCCATAAACGGCATCGAGATAAATACCCCACGCACAAACCAAAAGGATACTAACAAAGACTCCCAATACTTGCAAAACCGGTTTCCAATGAGATTTACGGGGCTGGATGAAAACCATTTTACTGTAGAACCCCATAGTATCCGGCGTCATCCCGCCTCACACCGTCCCTTCAATCAGCGTCTTCCCGCCGATCTCCACCCTTCTCACTCCGGTTTCCTTGTTCTTGTTGAAGTTAAAGCTCAGCATATAGCCCTTCCTCAGTCCGAAATAGTCGAGGTACTCGCTGATCTGCCGCTCGCCTTTCGCATTGTAGCGCTCGCCGCGCCAAATCTTTAGCTCGATGATATACTGCTTCCCGAGGTAATCCACCACAACGTCAGTCCTTGTCTGATCCCTCGTCTGCGCCTCGATATAGTAATTTCCGGTTCCGTTGATGATCGGCCTTAAATATAGAAGAAACAGCTCCCTCCCGTCCTTTTCTTTGAATTTTCCCTTCAACGGGCCAAATACCTTGTGATAGGTATCGATGAACCGCTCCAGAATCAGCGACATATCGAGCTGCCCATCATGAATGAAAATATTTTTCTGCGCGGCTCCCTCATTTGCAAATTCGCTGTTTTGAAGCTCTTCGTCCGAAAGAAACAGGTTATACAGCCGGGTTTCAAAAACCCGATTAACAATAACCGCCTTTCCGTTCTGACTTCGTATAAATCCATACATTTCCATTTGTCGAAGTTCTTCCTGATCCGGATTATAGGAGGCTGTATCCCCCTCCATTAAAATCTTGCGAAGCGTCTCCCGCAGCTCCGGATAATTCACCAGCTTTCCCGTAAGGGATTCAAAAAGCGTGTTCCGCTCACAAAGCAGACGCTTGACCGCCTCATCAATTCCTACGAGGGTCCAGGCACCGGAAAGCGAGGAAAACCCCATATCCTCCCAATACAGATCAATGAGCTGACAGATCCGGGACACGAGGAACGGATAACCGCTCGTATAGTCCTCGATGCTCTGAGCGATCGCCGTAAGCTCCATCCCCGTCCGATGATCGGTCTCGTACTCCGAAAGCATACCGGCAATCTCCTCCGTACTAAACTCCATCCGTACCAGAAAATCCGCCGCGATATTCCAGGGACTGTTTACCCTGTGCTGCGCCTCATCCCGTATCTTGCTTTTCAGGTGCCTGATATCGGTCACTCCGGCAAAAATCACCGATTGAAACGCAGGCGCATCCTCGGTATCCCGGCGGATATAACCTTCGCGAAGCTGCGCCAGAAAGTCTAAGAACACCTGGTTGTTGCTCGCACTGTCCACCTCGTCGATCATCAGAACGATCGGTTTTTCCGACGCTGCAATCCATTTACGGAATATGCGAAACAGACTGTACATCCGGACACTGCTTCTTTCCTGTCCGACCAAACCCTGCAACGCCTCAGCAACGTCTTCGGGAACGTAAAAACCGGAAAAATCGACGAGATCAAGGATAATTTGTGCCATAGCCGCAGAAAAATCCGCCTCGTCCTGAAACGAATCATATCCAAGGCTCTGAAAATCCAGCGAAAGGACAACATATTCCTTTTTCAGATATTGCTTCAGCGCAAACAGCGTCGTCGTTTTCCCGTACTGCCGCCCGCGATTGATCGTAAAATACTTTCCCGCGTCCACCATTGTCTTGATCTGCTTCACCCGCTCGGTCAGATCAACCATATAATGCTTTTGCGGAATACAGACCGCCGTCGTATTAAACTCCTTCATCCCAGAACTCCTTTAATCATAAGGTTCTCCTTAAGATTACCCCCTATTCCGGGTTTTCACAAGAAGAACCTGCCGGAAAATCTTCCTACTATAAAACGCAAGAAAAAACAAGAACAAGCTGTTAAAAAAAAATTCTCTCCCTTTTTTGCTCTTTCTATGATCAATATTCAACTTTCTCAGAATAATTCCACATGTTTTTTCGTATATTGACCTTTACATATTCCATCGTGAAATAAGATACGGTTCAATCATCTCCCGGACTCTTCTTGCTTTTCCAATTTGAGTATCCGCCTGCTCCTTTGAAGAAAGTTCTAATTAAGCTGCTTTCCATAAAACAATTCCTTCCTTCCTGACATTCATATAAAAGGGCGAAATATCCCCCAACCTGTTAAGCGCACTATCTTCGATGTCTATCACTGAAAACACAGTATCATATTTTAAATCCATATCTACTACAAAATCCGATAGCAGGTTCTCCTTCTCCTCCCCCAGCTTGCCTTTAATAATCTATAATTCCGCATTCAAATTCTACTTACATTTCTCAGAATGCCTATAGATAAAGTATTGCGAACTGGAATGTAGGTAGAAAACGTTATATGTAAGTAGAATACATTAGACTTACATCAGTTGTCGTAAACTCAGTATTTAATCCAGTTTGGGTGTAAGTAGAAAAATTCTGCGGAATTATAGTTAACAGGCGTAATCAGAATGGAATCTCCCAGCTTGGATAATACGACCTCATCCGAATCCAGATGAAAACCGGATGGCAGCTATATGGTCTGATTATTTATACTGGTTAACGTTTTTCATTGCCGATCAATCGGACTCGCAAACGCAATTCCAGTACATTCGCTTTATCATAAGCGGCAACTAATTGCGTTCGCGAGTATACATTTATAAGAACTCTAATTGAACTCATCTTCAAAACTACCCAGTACTTCCTCCCTCTCTGCCCGCTTCAAGCTGCCTTTGTATAATCGATTCTTCTTCTCGATCCTCAAACGATCTGACTATCATGCACAAGGAAAATGTCCCTGTCATATATACCGCTCTTAATGAAATACTGGGGCGATATTTTCCCGTATTGCTTTATTGCGTTCTTACATTTTTCAGACAGACTAAGTGTCAGGAGATTCTTGTCATTATCAATCTCCATATTAAGCAAACCCAATATATCCCGACCAAGCAGAGGTGTCTGAAAGCGATCATCAAATACAACAAATACAGGTACCCCACCAAGATCTAATACTCCATCATGGGTTATGATCTGAAAATCATCCAGTTGCAAAGCATAAGACGTGATACTGGCAGCTTTTTTATCCACGCCTCTGGTTCTTGCTGCAATAATATGATGAGTTGTCTTCTTCCCATTCTGTATAAGTTCGATATTATCCGTTGTTTGAATCCATTTTGTAAATTCCGCCTCTCCTGCATTGATTCCCAAGTAGGAAGCAGGAATGCAGGTGATGTCAGCACCCGGATCAAACTTCATCTTCCCCTCATAATAAATCGACGAGGAGCAGGGTGAATCCTTACAATTCATTAAAGTCCTGATACTCGGTGGAAAAAGAGTATAGCTTATCCTGACATTCATGATTACATCGCCTCAAATCTCTCAACGGTAAGCGTCACATTACTGTCATCTGAGAATCCAATGGCAACTGTTTCCCCTTCCTCCCTGCACTTTTTTTCATATAGTTTCAATTCGGGAATATCCGCATAATCGGAAACAGCGATCGGTATGCCGCTATACTTGAGATCCTCACCATCCTTAACTATATAGAGAAATATCAGCCCCCTGAATCTCTGCTCCATTTGCTCCTCAGTCATCACATCTCTGTTTTCGATCAATCTGAACATAAGGTGAAACCTCCACATTATACAACCATGTTGAAATCCTGAACAATCCGACCTGCCTTTTCAAACTTTTAGGATATTATAACACTCTCATCCACCCTGAGCAATAAACAAGAGACTTACTTATACGGCATGATATATGCCCTTACAAACACACTATTCACCAAACGTTTTTTACTCATGCTCAAACAGCTCTGTCCTTAAGACAGAGCTGTAATGAAAATTGACGATATTGTTTTTATACTCGCGAACGCAATTAATTGCCGTTTTTGATAAAGTAAACGTACTGGAATTGCGTTTGCGAGTCCGGTTGATCGGCAACGAAAATCGTTAACCAGTATAAACAACGTTATTGAGAATTGTATGACAGCCTATATTATCATTTGCTTGCCTTATACAAGGACTTTGCTTCTTTCATGGCAGCCTTTACATCCATATTGGATTGAATATTCTTCACCTGTTCCTTAGCTTCCTTCATCATTGTACCATTCATCATAACGCTACCTCCTTCTTGAAACCCGGTTGTTTTGTTGTTGATGATGGTATGATAGCATCCCCCTTCGGTTCAAATTGCAAACAATGTCCAAAAAGCTTCCGTCGCCGGAATATATAGTAAAATCCTCTAATTCTGTATAATTACCTATTGTCTCGATAGCATCCACGCCAGGCAATGCACCGCCTGCTGAAATCTCCCGCTTTTTACCAGTTCTTCAAGCTCCTCTCCCGTATAAAGACATACCTTCAGGAATTCTGTGTCGTCCAATTTCTGTCCCGATACCCTACGGCAGTTTTTTGCGGCAAAAATATAGGCGTAATTGTCTGCGATCGTCGCGTTAGAGGGCACGGTCAGAAGATGCCGCCATTCGTCGGACTCATAACCGGTTTCCTCACGAAGCTCCCGTTTTGCCGCCGTTAACGCATCCTCAGCATCCTGTCCGCCCTTTCCGGCTCCGTATTCCTTCCCGTCGCTCCTGCGGTTCCCCGCCAGGGGCCGCGCAGAATTTCCCTGGAAATTCTGCATAAGAGAATCGCCTTGCGATTCTACCCTATGCTCAATGCCACCCGCCGGAAATTCCGTGGTGACCTCCTTTATCCCCTGACGATACTGCCGGACGCAGAGGTAACGCCCCTCCTCATCCGTAGCGGCGATGACCACATAATCCTTTCTGCTGTAGCTGTAAAAGGGTTCAAATACCGATCCGTCCGGAAAGCGGTAAGCGGATCTTCGGATATCGATCCACTCATCCGTTACCAGATGCTCTGTTTTGATCTCCTCCCAGGCTAGTTCCTGCCCGTTAAAATCTTTATTATTCTCTATCAAAAGTTTAATCCCTCCGCATACTCGGATCATAAAGCCTGTAATTTGCTCTCCCGCTCTCCTTGACCGCGTAGAGCGCGGCATCCGCGGCTTTATAGAGCTCGTCAAAGTCCCTTCCGTCCTTCGGGCAGATCGCAATCCCGATGGAAAGAGATACACACCCCTCCATCTCCTGATTGTCAAAGGCGTGGACCACCTGCTCCTCGATCCGCTCCGATAGCAGGCAGGCCTCTTCCTCGCTGTGAAGATCCCGAAGCAAAACCATAAACTCATCGCCCCCGATCCGTCCCGCCACATCCTTACCCTTAAAACTGCTGTGTATGATCTTTCCGATCGTGATCAGGACCTGATCCCCTGCCGCATGGCCAAAGGTATCGTTGATCGTCTTAAAACGGTCGGCATCAATCATCAAGAGCGCGCACTTCCCGTCCCTCTTGCGATGCCCGGCAAGCATCATCCCGATCAGCTCCTCGGTCGCGCCCTTATTCAGGAGACCGGTCAGCGGATCGGTCTTGGAACGCTTTTCGAGTTCCATTTTCAGAAGCTGTGTTTCCGTGACATCGTTGATCAGCGCGATGATCCCGTTCACGTTTCCGTCCTCATCGTAGGTCGGCTGCTTGATCAGCTGGAGAAACTGCCGTACTCCGTCGATATTTTCCTCGATGACATAGGAGGTCCCCTCACCGGTAGCGATGATCCTCTTGTCCGACTCCATCGCCTTCGCGGCGTTCAGCTTATCCTTTCGGATCTCAAGATCCGTCTTTCCGCGGATCGTCCAGTCCGGATCGCCGCCCTGGTCCAGATGGTTCCAGTAATGCGTCGCAAAGACGTACCGCCCCTGTGCGTCCTTTAGAAAGATATTGGAGGGGAGCTGCTTAAGCATCCGCTCGATCTCATAAAAGGTCGCGGAATCCTTTGCCCGGATCGCGTTGTGGATCCGCTTCGCAACCAACTCCCATTCACAGGGCGGCGTGATCAGATCCGAGGCTCCGTTTTTTAAGCACACCATATCCTCCGGTGCCGGCGGCTCCGGCGAGATCGCGATCACGGGGATGGAGGTAAAGATAACGTCCGATTCAACCTTTCTGATAAATTCAAAATTACTGCTCTTTGCCAGACCAAGGTCCAGCAGAATAGCGGATATCTTATTATGCTCCTTTAAGAGACGCTCAAAGCCGTCCTTCTCATTCTCCTCGCAGACCAGTTCGTAGCTCTCTGAAAGCATTTTTCTGAATTCTTCGACTTTAGCTCCCTGCGGAAAGATCACTAAGAGCGTATGTCTTTTTTTCATCCTGCCCGTTTACCCCCTTACTCTGGAAATCTATACAGAAAACCCCAAAGTCCTGTTTTGTCAAATTGAATATCTAAACACCGAAAGACTCCGCTTAAGGATCCCCTTCATATAAGCGATCGCGATCCCGTAGTTTGTGATCGGTACCCCCTGCTCCTCTGCGATCCTGTAGCGGGCTCTGGCCTCCGAAGGATTTAACATACAGGCTCCGCAGTGCAGGATCAGCTTGTATTCTCTGACATCCTCCGGAAATTCTCTGCCGGAGGTAAGCGCGATATCGATCTGCTTTGCGGTAAACTTGCGAAGCAGTGCCGGCAGCTTTACAGATCCGATATCCCCGCACTGGCGGTGATGGGTACAGCCCTCGCTGATCAGAACTCTGTCGCCGTCCTTTAACTCTTTGATCTTCGAAGCGCCTTTCACAGATGGCTCAAGGTTTCCCTTATATCTCGCCATCAGGATCGAAAAGGAGGTCAGCGGGATCTCCTTTGGAACAAGGGCATCCACCTCCGAAAAGACCTGGGAATCCGTAATCACCATCGCGGGAGGCTCCCTGAAACAGGAAAGCGCCCCGGAAAGCTCACTGTCTCTGCAAACTAAAGGGATCGCCCCATGATCTAACGCATCCCGGATCACCTGCTGCTGCGGAAGGATCAGCCTGCCCTTCGGCGCCGCCTTATCAATGGGAACGACTAAGATGATCCGATCTCCCAGCTTTACAAGATCCCCAATCAGTTCATTCCCCGCAGGAAGCTCCTTGAGAAGACCTGCCGTCAGCTCCTTCAGCTCCTGAATATTCTGCCCGGTTTTTGCGCTGACAAAAATTGTTGTTTGTTCTCTCTCTGATACATCATCATTACCCTGCTCAGAGATTGTGTCAATCTTCCCCCTCAAAAGATCCGCCTTATTATAAGCAAGGATATGTGGGATCTCCCTCTCCTTAAACAGTGAAAGCAGCCTCCGGTCCTCCCCGGACAATCCGGTTTGCGCGTCCACCACAAGAATCGCGACATCCGTTTTTCGAAGCACCTGCTCCGCTCTCTCGACCCGTAAAGCTCCTAGCTCCCCTTCGTCGTCGATCCCCGGCGTATCAATCAGGACGACCGGTCCTAAGGGTAGAAGCTCCATGCTCTTCTGTACCGGATCCGTCGTCGTTCCTCTGGTCTCGGAAACTATGGAAAGGCTCTGCCCCGAAAACGCGTTTATGAGGCTCGACTTTCCGGCGTTCCTGCAGCCGAAAAAAGCAATATGCACCCGCTCTCCCGAAGGAACATCATTTAACCCCATTTATACAGCCCTCCTTCTTTACAAACTGGCAATGATCCCCACGGTCGGAAACGACACGATACCCGACGCTCCCCACTCTCCGCTCAAGGCAGCGAACACACTCCGCGGACTCGTCTCCCGTACAGATCTTGTTATCATAAAGCAGATATTTATCCCGGACCCCGACAGGAGACAGGTTTGGCATAACAACATTCGCCCCCGCTAAGATCCCAAGCTCTCTGCCGCGGGGATGGATCGTTCCGAGAGCCGTGGTTGCGGGAAGCAGGACCTCCGGCAGCATCAGACGGATAACCCCCAGAAGAAACAGCGTCTCCTCAAGCGTCCCGTTTTTCTCCTCTCGAAACGGCGTGTCGTGATGCGCGATAAAGGGCCCGATCCCGACCATATGGGGCGAAAGCTCCTTTAAAAACAACAGATCCTCCGCAAGCTCCTCCTTCGTCTGATAAGGGCTCCCGACCATAAACCCGGCCCCTGCCTGATAGCCGATCTCCTTTAGCTCAAAGAGACATCTCTTTCGGTTCTCACAGGAAAGCGAGGAAGGATGCAGCTTCTGATAATGCTTCTCGGAAGCCGTCTCGTGCCGCAAGAGATACCGGTCCGCTCCCGCGTCAAAGAAGGCCTGATAGCTTTCCCTGCTCTTCTCACCGATCGAAAGTGTAACAGCACACGCCGGATGCCTGCTTTTTATTTCGGAAACAAGCTCACAGATATGTTCATCCGTATAAAAGGGGTCCTCCCCGCCCTGAAGTACAAAGGTCCGAAAGCCAAGCCGTTCCCCGTTCTCACAGCAGGTCAGGATCTCCTCATCCGTCAGCCGGTAGCGATCCGCGTTCTTATTGCTGCATCGGATCCCGCAATAATAGCAGTCATTTTTACAATAGTTCGTAAATTCGATCAGCCCACGCAGATAAACAGCATCCCCGTACACCTTTTTCCGTACGGAGACTGCCCGCTCAAAGAGATAGTCCGATAGCTCCTTCGACTGGTGTGTTAAAAGCTCTACCCATTCCTCCCGGGAGAGAGCCTGTGTTTCATACAGCTGATCGATCAGTTGAAATCCAGTATCTTTCATATCATTATATGTGCCGCAAAATCGCGACAGCAAACCATCAAAACTGCTCCGAAAGCCCCGCATCCGAGGAAGCGATAAGCGCCACCCCCGTACCTGCGATATCCTCAAGAAGCACATCCCCGATCCGAACCGGCGCCTGCACCTTTAACTCCTTCACCGCTTTCACACACTCCCAAAGCTTCTCCTTGGGAACGGCAGAAGCCGTTTTGACCGGAAGCACCTCCCTGTCGGAGCCGGAGATCCTCACGTTTGACGTTAATATCCGGACCGGTGCCGTAACCTCATTCTTCGCATAGACCTCGCCCTTTTCACAGCTGTTTCCGCTGACGGAGAGGATCTCGGATTCCCCCCGCACCGTAACGCTTACGATGCACCCAGCCGGACAGCTGATACAGGGCAGCGTATACGTTCTCGTTCCATCCGGGTTTTCAACTGCCTTTACCGGATCGGACACATTTTTCGTCGTATTGCGCCTCGCAAACTGCTTCATTAACGTCGACTCCGGATCCGGCTCGTTTTTCAGTGAGGACCGTAAAGCAAAGGAACGGATATATTCCGCGGCATACCTCCCCGCCTTTTCCGCTTCTTTGGAAACATTGTCCACAAGGTCATGTACATGCAGGACATTTCCGCAGGCAAAGACCCCGGGGCAGCTGGTCTCCAGATTCTCACCGACCACCGCTCCCCTGGTCGCAGGCGACATCGTAAGCCCCATATTCCTTGACAGCTCATTTTCCGGGATCAGCCCTACAGACAATAGCAGAGTGTCGCATTTGACTTCCTCCTCTGTTCCCGGGATCGGCTTTAAGTTCTCGTCGACCTCCGAGATGACCACCGATTCCACCCGGTTTTTCCCCCGGATCTCCGTGATCGTATGACGGAGCAGCAGAGGAATGTCAAAATCCTCGAGACACTGCACAATATTTCGCTTTAAGCCTCCGGAATGGGGCATGATCTCGGCTACCAGCTTTACTTTAGCCCCCTCCAGGGTCATCCGCCTTGCCATGATCAGGCCGATATCTCCCGATCCTAAGATCACAACCTCGCGTCCCGGCATCAGGCCATCCATATTGACAAACTTCTGGGCGGTTCCCGCGGAATAGATCCCTGCCGGCCGGTATCCCGGGATATTCAGGGCTCCTCTGGGCTTTTCGCGACAGCCCATGGCAAGGATTACCGCCCTGGCCCGTAACTGTTGGAAGCCGAATTCACTGCTGGTCGCGGTGACCTCCTTGAACACGCCGTCCTCTGTCTGGACCGGTACGATATTGACCACCATGGTATTCAGCTGATACGCGATCCCGGCCTCCTTCGTCATATGGATATATCTCTTTGCATATTCCGGTCCGGTCAGCTCCTCATTAAAGGTATGGAGGCCAAAGCCGTTATGGATACACTGATTCAGGATCCCCCCAAGCTCCCTGTCCCGCTCAAGGATCAGGATATCCTTCACATCGTTTTCATAAAGGGAGAGCGCCGCGGCAAGTCCTGCCGGTCCGCCTCCGATAATAATGGCATCATAGTTTTTCTGCTCCGGCATACCACTCCTCCTTAAACTCTGCCCGAAAGGATCTCCGATCCGCGACCCTTTTTCGTGATCTTCTCCATCGGGATCTTAAGTTCTCTGCTCAGTATCTCCATAACCTTCGGATAACAGAAGCCTCCCTGACAGCGCCCCATATTCGCGCCCGTCCGCCGTTTGACCGCGTCAAGGGTCCTCGCGCCAGGGGGTCTTCGAATCGTTTCCAAAATCTCCCCCTCCGTCACGGACGCGCAGCGGCAGATCATATTCCCATACGCCGGATCCTTCTCGACAAGCGCCCTCTGCTCCTTAGCAGGCAGCAGCTTCATATAGGTAAACGGCTTTACTTCCTCTATAAAAGCTTCTTTTTCCTCCGGCTTTAAATACTCCCTGACCAGCTCCGAAACCTTGACTCCGATCGCGGGAGAGGCGGAAAGTCCGGGAGATTCGATCGCGGCGACATCAATAAAGCCCGGGTGTCCCGATACTTCCCCAATGACAAAATCGCCTCTGTCTCCGTGCGGACGAAGCCCGGCAAAGGAGGTGATTACCTCCTGCATCGGAAGATTTTTGACAGCGCTTACTCCCGGCGTATTGACCGTAGCCAGACCCTGGGCCGTCGTAAAGGTTCCCTCTTTGTCGGTAAGGTCCGTCGCCGTAGGCCCGACTAAGAGATTTCCATGGATCGTCGGAGAAACCAGGATCCCCTTGCCAAGCGCCGAGGGCATCCGAAAGATCGTACGTCCGACGTGCTTTCCGGCCGTTACGTCAAGCAGACAGTATTCCCCCTTTCTCGGCGTGATTGTAAGCGTATCCTTAGACATCATATTGTGAAAGAAATCCGCGTTCAGGCCGGCCGCGTTTACGACGCAAGCCGCAGTATAGCTGACCTTTCTGTCAAGGGCGGGATCAAATTCGCCAAATTCCGTTCCGCTTACCTGATATCCCCCGGCTGCTGCCTCCACGGCATCCACTCTGGTCCGAAGCAGGAACTCTACCCCGTTGATACAGGCGCTCTCCGCTAAAGCGCTCGTCAGCCGGAAGGGACAGATGATCCCTCCGGTGGGCGCAAACAGAGCCCCCCTGGTATCGTCCGAAAGATTCGGCTCCATCGCAAGCGCTTCCTCCCTCGAAAGAATCTTCAGGTCCTTTACGCCATTCTGAAGCCCCCGTTCATAGAGCTCCCTCATCTGCTTTGTATCCTCCTCGGAAAGCGCCACCACCATGGAACCGTTTTGAAAAAACGGGATACCGAGCGTCTTTGCAAGCTCAGGCATCATCTGAGAGCCCTTAACGTTAAGCTCTGCCTTTAAAGTCCCCGGCTTTGCGTCAAAGCCCGCGTGGACGATCCCGCTGTTTGCCTTGGAGGTTCCCTCTCCGATATCCCAGTTTTTATCTAAGACCGCGATCGTAAGCTGATACCTGGATAACTCCCTCGCGACCGCGCAGCCCGTCACGCCCGCACCGATGATCAATACGTCATATCGTTTTTGCACCATACTTATATCTCCTTTGCCCAGTCAAACGCTCTTGTAACCGCCTTCTTCCAGCCTTTGATCCGCTCTGCCCGCTCCGATTCAGTGATCTCAGGCTCAAACACCCGATCGATCCGCCAGTTTGTAAGGACCTCTTCTCTGTTCTTCCAATAGCCTACGCCCAGACCTGCCAGATAGGCCGCTCCCATCGCCGTCGTCTCGATACAGGCCGGCCGTTTGACCGGAGCCCCTGCGATATCCGCCTGGATCTGCATCAGAAAATCATTGGCGCTGGCTCCCCCGTCCACCTTTAAGGAGGTAAGAAAGATCCCGGAATCGGATTCCATCGCCCGAATCACCTCATCCGTGGAATAGGCGATAGATTCCAGGGTCGCCCGGATAATATGATACTTGTTGACCCCTCTGGTCAACCCCACGATGGCCCCTCTCGCGTACTGATCCCAATAGGGCGCTCCCAGGCCCGTAAAGGCAGGTACAACATAGCAGCCGCCGGAGTCGGGAACCTTTCTTGCCATATAATCCGAATCCGCAGCGGAATCGATCAGGTGCATCTCATCCCGAAGCCACTGGATCGCGGCCCCCGCGACAAAGATCGAGCCCTCCAGAGCATAAGTCGTTTTGCCCTCTAAGCCCCAGGCGATCGTCGTTACCAGACCGTTTGCGGAATAGATCGGCTGCTCCCCCGTATTCATCAGAAGAAAACAGCCGGTCCCGTAAGTATTCTTTGCTTCCCCCTTTTCAAAGCAGGTCTGCCCGAACAGAGCCGCCTGCTGATCCCCCGCCGCGCCAGCGATCGGGATCTGTCCGCCGAAAAAGGAGGCATCCGTCAGTCCGTAGACGTAGCTGTTGGGCAGAGGGGTCGGCAGCATACATTTTGGGATATCAAGCTCCCGAAGGATCTCGTCGTCCCACGTCAGCGTATGGATGTTGAACAGCATCGTACGGCTCGCGTTGGAGTAATCCGTCACATGTACCTGTCCGCCGGTCAGCTTCCAGATCAGCCAGGTCTCGATCGTTCCAAATAACAGCTCCCCCGCTTCCGCGCGATCCCTCGCTCCGGGTACATTCTCAAGGATCCAGTGGAGCTTTGTTGCCGAAAAATACGCGTCGATGATCAGCCCGGTCTTCTTTCGGAAGGTCTCCGTAAGCCCCCGTTCTACCAGAGAATCACAGAATTCACTGGTCCTGCGGCACTGCCAGACGATCGCGTTGCACACCGGTTCTCCGGTTTTCTTATCCCATACCACTGCGGTTTCTCTCTGATTGGTGATCCCGATCGCCGCGATCTGCTCCGCGGTGGCCCCGATCTTGCTCATGGCTTCTACGCAAACGCCAAGCTGCGTCGACCAGATCTCCGCGGCGTTATGCTCTACCCACCCCGGTTTCGGGAAGATCTGGGTAAATTCCTTCTGAGCGACCGAGCAGATCTCGCCCCGTTCATTGAACAGGATCGCCCGGTTGCTGGTAGTCCCTGCGTCCAAAGCCATGATATACTTCTGCATTCTTTGTTCTCCTCTTGACAATTCCCGTTTTTGTGCTACAATAACCTTTGTTGTTAAAATGTACGTGTAGCTCAGCTGGATAGAGCGTCTGGCTACGGACCAGAAGGTCGTGGGTTCGAATCCTATCACGTACGCTTCCTGACGAAAGCGCTGAATTCCCGGGCAAAAGGATCTCAGCGCTTTTTTCTCTCACTCTTCCAGGGAAAGACTGATTATACTCGCGAACGCAATTAATTGCCGTTTTTGATAAAGTAAATGTACTGAAATTGCGTTTGCGAGTCTGGTTGATCGGCAACGAAAAGTGTTAACCAGTATAAATCAGCGTTTCCCTAAACAAAACGTTTTACTTCCGCTTTTTCCCCAGAAACTCCTTCAGTACATTTTGCAGGATATTCAGATTGATCGGCTTTGCCACATGCGCGTCCATCCCGGCATCCATCGCCCGTTTCACGTCCTCGGAGAAGGCGTTTGCCGTCATGGCGATGATCGGGAGATTCGAAAGCTCCGGATCAGGCAACGCGCGGATCGCCGATGCCGCCTCATAGCCGTTCATCACCGGCATCTGGATATCCATAAGGACCCCGTCGTAGTAGCCGGGCTCTGAAGCGGAAACCTTATTCACCGCTTCCTGCCCGTTCTCGGCAAACTCTATGGTAAAGCCCACACTCGTTAACTGCATATTCGCGATCTCCCGGTTGATCGGCATATCCTCGACCAAAAGCAGACGCATCCTGGAAAAGTCCACCCCAAGCTCGATCGGCTCAGAGTCTTGCTTCTCCTTCGCTTCCTCTTCTTCCCCCGGTCTTTCCTGGAGCTTAAAGGCGATCCGGATCGTAAACTCTGTGCCCTGATCCTTTGCGGTCTGAACGCTGATATCGCCGCCCATCAGATCTACGATACTCTTTGTAATCGACATCCCAAGCCCTGTACCCTGGATCCCGCTGACCGTAGAGGTCCGCTCTCTCTCGAAGGCCTCAAATACCTTCGCCGCGAATTCCTCGGACATTCCGATCCCGCTGTCCCTGACCCTTAGCTCGTACTTTCCGACGCCCTTTTCCTCATTATCGATCTCCCAGACCCTGACCGAAACGCTGCCCTCCTCCGGCGTAAACTTATAGGCGTTGCTCACCAGATTCAGAAGCACCCGGTTCAGGCGGTTTTTATCGCAGTATACATGGCTGTTTTTTATATGTGAGGTATCTACCGTAAAATCAATATTCTTCTCGGACATCTGCGTCGCGAACAGATCCTTTACCTCGCCGATGGCCTTTCTCAGATCAACGGCGATGGGCTCAAGCTCCATCTTTCCGCTCTCGATCCGGCTCATCTCCAAAACATCGTTGATCAGCGCCAGAAGATGCTGGCTGGAGCCCTTGATCTTCGTCAGATATTCCCGGATCTGCGGCAGGGTCATATCCTCCCGCTCCGCCAGATTGATATAGCCGATGATGGCGTTCATAGGCGTCCGGATATCGTGGGACATATTGGACAGAAAGACGGTCTTGGCCCGGTTGCTCTCCTGGGCGGCCACCTTTTCCACCTCACTCTGCTTTTCTCGCTGGGAGATTGTCGTATAGATACTGAACATGATGGCAAGACTTGCCATGATCAGGATCATCTGGATAATGCTGTTCCGGGTCAGAACTCGGTCCGCAAGCAGCATCTGCTGCTGAAGGTAAGCCTCGGTCTGAGCGACGGTCTCCGGATTCGTCTCGCTGTTTCTCGTCTCATAGTAACTGCTGATATTATCAACGACCGTTTCCGTTATCTCGTCGGTCGCCTGCTTGACCCACATAAGCGAGGTAAAGAAGATCAGAAACAGCAGGCCGATCCAGACCACCGTGGATTTTCCAAACCGCCTCTCCTGATCCTTCTTAAACACATGACGGAAATAGATAAAGCCCAGGATGCTCCAGGTCGCGAGGATCAGATAAGACTCCGTAGACATGGCCCCTGCCGACATAGCCATAAAATAGAAGAAAAAGAACACGGACATGGCAAGTCCGATGATCCCGGTCAGTTTTACCTTCTCATTACCCTCCTGCTTCGCATGGTAGAGCGCGTCTCCGGAGGTATAGCCGTAGGCGATGGTCGCCCCTACCGTATTGACATCGATGATCCAGCCAATCGCTGTTCTTCCGAGAAACGGGATCACAAGAGAGATCCCCATCAGAAAGAGGATCGCGTTCTGAGGACTTGCGTCCGCGTTCAGCTTTCCAAACCAGGGCGGAAGGATATCCTCCTCGGACATGGAATAAAGCAGGCGGCTTCCGGCGATATAATTTCCGATCAGACCGGTCAGGATCGCTGTCAGGGCAGCAACCCCTAAGATCACGACCCCTGCCTTTCCCATCACCGTATTTACCGCATAGAAGGTCGGCAGACCGGCTAACCCGGAAAGCCCTCCCAGGTCCTTTATATGCGCGGTCCAGCTGTCGTAGCCCTCCGGGTGTACGGAAGCAGCCATAAGCGTAAGCAGGATATAGGAAACAGCGCCGGTCACAAGCGACGCTGTAAAGATTTTTATCGTTTTTTTCACGGGAAAATTGAAGCCGGCCGTCGAATTGGAAACGGACTCAAAACCGGCAAAGGCCCAGGGCGACAGAGCAATGATCGTAAAAATCTGGCTGGGCTTAAAGGCGCCGTCCGGTGCAAAGCCAGGCGAAAGACTTGCTCCGCTCACGCCCTCCCCCGAAAAGACCGCTACCGCGCAGATAACGATTCCGGCAAAGAGAACCAGAGCGAAAACAATCTGCAGCCCTACCGCAAGCCGTTTTCCACAGATAAAGATCAGCCCTCCCAGGACGATCGCCGCAAGCGAAAGCAGGGCCTCGCCCATATAGACATCGTAGCCCAGCACCGTATAATGAAAGCCGAACTGAAAGAGACCTCCGAACAGATTTCTTCCAATCAGAGGGAGAGCCGTCGCGTTGGCCCAGATGATCGCCACATAGACAAGGATCAGAAACCAGGCGCTTAAAAAGCCATGATCATAGCCAAAGGAACGGATCGTATAGGTCATGGTCCCCCCGGCATCCGGATAGCGATTCATCAAATAGTGGTAATTGACCCCGATGACCCACATAACAAGCGCCCCGAGAAGCATCCCAAGCGCGGTCCCCAATGGCCCCGCTGCCGGAAGGAACGTCGTTCCCGGCATAACAAAGGCGCCCCAGCCTACCGCGCAGCCGAAGGACAGCCCCCATACAGCAAGCGGAGAAAGGTATTTCTGTAATCCCGCCTTCCCCGTAACCTCTGATCTCTCCAGATTTCCCATAGTCGTCTACCTTCACGAAAAGGACATAATGATATCTTAATATTATATCATATCCCGGAAAGGTTACAACTTTATTTCTGGCGCTGTCCCGGGCCCGTAAGCCTTACCTAACCCGAAAACGTATTCAGCCTGTGACAGACCGGACAGACCGCGGAGGGCTTCTGAACATCCGCTTCAAAGCTAGTCGGGCAGAACTGGCAGGTCACCGTCATCATCTGAACAGAGTGTCGCGTACCCTGTTTCCCGCTGCCGGATACGCCAGATTCTGTCGACACCCCCGCCGCAGCGTATTCAAGCGCCTCGTCGGATAAGGGGATCCGCCGGATCTTCCCCCCTCCCACAGCCGTTTCATCGATCACTTCCTGTAATTCTTTATTCTGCGCGAATTTCTGATAATCAAACAGATGAAATAACTTAGATCTCACGATATGATATCCTCCTTCATATACTTATACGACAGAAAAAACCTCGCGGCAATTTTTTTATGATTTACAACATGTCGGGAATCAGCTATAGTATACACGCGAACGCAATTAACTGCCGTTTTGATAAAACAGGCGTATCTGTAAAGCGCGGATCAAAGCGGCCAGGCAGACAAAAAGGAAACAGCAGTGGCAAAGCTATATTTCTACTACGGTGCCATGGGTGCCTCCAAGACAGCCCAGGCCCTTATGACGAAATTCAACTACGAAGAAAAGGGGCAGAAAGCCCTTCTGTTAAAGGCGGATCTCGATACGAGAGACGACAGGGACGGGAAGCATCTGATCCGCTCCCGCGTCGGTCTTGAATCCGAGGGCGGACTGTTGAGCGAATTCTGTGATAACTATCAGGAGATCCTTACGGAGCGATACGATGTGATCATAGTGGACGAGGCTCAGTTCGCGACAAGGGCCCAGGTAAGCGTCCTCTGCGAGATCGTAGATACCTTCAATATCCCCGTCGTCACCTACGGTCTCAGGTCCGATTTTCAGGGGAACCTCTTTACCGGCAGCGAAGCCCTTTTAGCCTGCGCCGATCAGATCCTTGAGATCAAGACCATGTGCTGGTGCGGCAAAAAAGCGACCATGAACGCCCGTTTCAACGAAAACGGCATCATCAAGGAGGGCGACCAGATCGTCATGGGCGCAGGCTCCAATTATACCGCCCTCTGCCGCAAGCACTGGAAGCTCGGGATGCTGCATCCGATGTAATATCATCCCTCCTTTAATTCCCGCTTGTCCTCGTACATCCTCTGATCCGCCGCCTTCCCAACGTTTATTTCCATCGAAAAATCCCAAAAATCTGTTGTAGTTCCCCGAAATCATTTATATAATGATGAGCAGGAGGTACCTATGGAAGCATGCGAGATACCGAAAAGCTCAGAAAACGGATCTTTGAGATCGTTCAGATCGGGAACCATCCCGATCTTTTAAGCATCGCTTTTGACATCTTCATTACCGTCGTCATCGCGCTCAATCTGTTTGTGACGCTCTATTCCACCTTTGACAGCTCCGTGCGGTTTGCGGGACTGTTAAAGGCGATCGAGCTGCTTACGATCCTGATCTTTACGGCGGAATATATTTTGCGGCTCTGGACGGCGAAGTATCTTTATCCAAAGCTTTCAGACGTTACGGCTGCCTGCCGCTTCGTCTTTTCCTTTTTCGGGATGATCGATCTTCTGTCGATCCTGCCCTACTATCTTCCTCTGGTTTTCCCGCAGGGGGCCGTGGCCTTTCGGATCCTTCGGGTATTTCGGATCCTGCGTCTCTTTCGGATCAATGCCCAGTACGATGCCTTCAACGTGATCGCCGATGTCCTGAAGGCGAAAAAAAATGAGCTGATCGCCTCGATCTGTCTGATCCTGATCCTAATGACGGCGTCAGCTCTCTGTATGTATTCCTTTGAGCACGAGGCACAGCCGGAGGTTTTTCAGAACGCTTTTTCCGGCCTCTGGTGGTCGATGTCTACGCTTTTAACGATCGGCTACGGCGATATCTATCCTGTTACGATCGGCGGCCGGATCACAGCGATCATCATCGCTTTCTTAGGGGTCGGTCTCGTTGCGATCCCTACCGGCATCCTCAGCGCCGGCTTTGTCGGACAGCTCAGCAAATACGAGGAAAAGCTGGCAAAATCCGATATTATTCCCGAAACCGGCTATATCTCGATCCAGATCGGCGAGACTCATCCATGGTTTAATAAAAAACTCTCCGATCTTCTCATTCCGCCACAGCTTGATCCTCTTCTGATCCTCAGGGACGGCTCAAAGCTCCTGCCCCTGCCGGATATCACGCTTTTGGAGAACGACACCCTGATCTTTGATATCAAGAAACTATGACTGTGAGGGCAGGGTATTATTGACAAAGAAGAAAGAGATCGCCGCGATCAGCTCATTGGCCGGCATGGTCTTGGTCAGATAATTTACCGGCTTGAGCTTCAAAGCATTGGTCACGCTCTCCTTATCCATCTTTCCTGTTAAGAACATGATCGGCGTATCTCCCACCGCGGGCTCCGCCTTGATCATTTCATAGGCTGTCGGCCCGCTGACGATAGGCATCTCATAGTCCAAAAGGATCAGGTCCACCGTATGCTTGGACAGCACCATTAACGCTGAAGCAGCGGAATTTGCCATAAAGATCTTGTATTTTTCCTTTAACAGCTGCTGCGTCTTATGTAAAAACGTCGGATCATCATCAATAATCAGGATCGACTTCCGCCGACCCTCGGTCAGAGATTTCTGGTAGATCTCCTCCAGGTTCGTTCCGATCTCCTTGATATTGACGGGCCGTTCATAGAGCGCCGCGACCTCCTCCATGGAGATATAGCCTGTGATCTCCGGAACGTCGATATGGTTGCAGACAATGCACACATACAGCTTTTTCTCAAAGGAAACATCCTTCAGATATACGAGAAGATCCTGTATCCCCTGCGTATTCTCGATAAACAGGACATAAACCTTGATGGCCGGATCGGTTTTTGAAACATCGGTAACCGTAAGCCCCGCCTCGGAAATCTCAAATCCGCGCCACACCAGATCGTTGATGACGCTTCGGACCAGAAACTCATTATTATTTCCGATGATCAATATCTTCTTTTCTCTCTCCTCCGTCATACCTTTTCCTCATCCCCCTGATTAAACAGATTCATAATCTCTACCCAGTCCATCGCCTCATACGCCTTTTTCAGCCGGTTGAAGCGCTGCTGCTCCCGTCCCGGGAAATTATAGTGGTCAAGCGCCCGGAGCATGCTCCCCACCGCCTCGGCGTTAAAATCATCGACATACTCCTTCATATGCTCATAGATCCCCTTCAAATGCTCGACATCAATCGTCCCCTCTTTTTTCTCCTCTTTCTTGATCAGAGGAGACAGCGCCATCGCCAGCTCCCCGAACTGGGAGAGCAGAGCGCCGATGTTTTTAGTAACAAATTCAAAGTCCCCTCTGTCGCCGGCTTCCTCTAACTCTGCCGCAAGGAACGAAAGTCTGTCAGCGCCGATCAGCCTGGCGCTGCTCTTGACACTGTGAACCCTGGTCGTAAAATCCCTGAGATTCTTTTCTACCAGAAGACCGCGAAGCTCGTTGATGGTTTCCATCGAGTATTCCGCAAACCGCGTAACCGTATCCATATATACATCCGCGGAGCCGCAGAGCGAAAGACCGTTTCCGATATTTAATTCCTTATTCTTTCTGAGCCAATCCGGGATCTCCGTATAGTCATCTTCTTCGGTGGTCTCCGTCAGGATCACCTTTTCGATCGGAAGAAAACGAAGCAGCATACTTTCTAAATCCGTCGGCTTTACGGGTTTCGGAAGATAATCGTCAAAGCCGTAGGACATATATTGTTCCTTGGCACCGCTTAATACGTTTGCGGTCAGTACGATGATCGCCGTAGACGGGTCCGCAAGGCCCTCTGCCCTGATCTTTTGAAAGGTTTCGACACCGTCCATCTCCGGCATCCTCGCGTCCATAAAGATGATATCATACTGCTCGTTTGCTCGCAGCTTTTCCAGACACTCCAAACCGGAAAGAGCCGTATCGACAGCAATCTTCGTTTTCTTCAGAAGATTTTTCATAACCTCCAGATTCATGGCGGTATCGTCCACCACTAAGATCCTTGCGTACGGAGCGATAAAGGTCGAGGTGTCGGTTTCCCGCTCCCTGAGCATCTGGCGGATCCGATCCTCCAAGTTTCCGATCGGCGCGTCCTCTACGATCTTCTGCGGGATCAGAAGCGTAAAAACCGAGCCTGCCCCATAGACGCTGTCTACCAGGATATCCCCCTCCATCATATCAAGGATCGCCCTGGTAATAGAAAGGCCGAGTCCGGTTCCCTCGATCGTATTGTTGGCCTTCATATCCAGACGGTTAAAGCGCACAAAGAGGGAATCCAGATTTTCCGGCTTGATCCCCCGTCCGGTATCCCGGATCTCCGCACGTAAAACTAACTGATCTTCTCCCTGTCTCTCATAGGTGACCTTCAGGCCGACCTTGCCCTGGTCGGTATATTTTACGGCATTTCCAAGGAGGTTTACGATCGCCTGCTGGACCCGCAGCTTGTCCCCGAACAATCTGTCCGGGATAGTCTCGTCGACGTTCAGCTCAAAGGCGAGCCCTTTCTCCTCGGCCTTCGTCCAGATCATATGGTAGATGTCATTCAGCATACTGCTGAGCTCGTAGTTATCCTCGATCAGCTCAAGTCTGCCCTCCTCGATCTTCGAGAAGTCCAGGATATCGTTGATCAGAGACAGAAGGTTTGCGCCCGCCGCCTCTACATTCCTGGAATAATCACGGATATGCTCTTCCCTGGTCTCCCGAAAGATCATCTCATTCATTCCGAGGATCGAGTTGATCGGCGTACGGATCTCATGGGACATATTGGCAAGGAAATTACTCTTGGCCTGGTTAGCCTGCTTTGCGATATCCCGCTCCCTTTCCGCCTCCTTGATCGAAAGGGAACGCCTGTTAAAGCGAAGGATCACCCGGACCTCCGCGATCAGCAGCAGCGCGATGACGATAACGGAAACAAAGAACAGCGAAAAAACACTCTCCCTTGTCGCAGGGATCATGCCCCGATACAGAGCGAAATGCAGGCCGGTTATAGCGGCAAGGGCCAAAAGGCTGATCCCCGCCGAGGACAATAGCGCGATCTTGTTTAACCGCTTTATTTCCTTATCTTCTCTTTTTTCTTTTACGTCGGTTTCTTCCATAGTACACTGTTATACTCTGTCGATCATTCCATCCCACAACTATCATATATGAAACCCGTGAAAAATGCAATTCTAATCTGGATTTTTCGGGGCTTCTGTGATAGTGTTACGATACAGTCTTATCCTATTACAGAACACTAAAGGAGCGGTTTTATGGGAAAATACGATTTTGATACAATTATAGAGCGAAGAGGGACCGGGAGCCTGAAATGGAACGGGCCCGAAAGTGAGCTGCCGATGTGGGTAGCGGATATGGACTTCTCCACGGCCCCGGAGATCAGAGAGGCCATCGTTCGAATCGCCGAGCGGGGCGTTTACGGATATAACGTTATGCCCCCTGCCTGGGAGCTTTCCTACCAGGAATGGTGGCAGAAACGGCACGGACTTACGATCAACGCAGGCGAACTCCTGTTCGCGAAGGGCATCGTTCCTGCGATCTCCTCCATGATCCGAAGCTTTACGGAGCAAGGCGATGGCGTCCTGATCCAGCCTCCGGTCTATAACTGCTTTTTCCGTACGATCCGGGAGAACCAGAGAAGGGTTGTGGAAAATAATCTGCTCATAGCGGAGGACCTCTCCTGCTCTATTGATTTTGACGACCTTGAAACGAAGCTTTCCGACCCATCGGTAAAGCTGTTTATCCTCTGCAATCCTCAGAATCCAGGCGGACGGCTCTGGACAAAAGAGGAGCTTAGCGCCATGGGAGATTTGGCTATAAAGCATAACGTTGTTATTATTTCCGATGAGATCCACTGTGATCTGACCGAGCCCGGAAAAAACTACCAGCCCTTTGCCGCGGTAAGCGAAACCTGCCGTCAGAACTCTCTGACCTGTCTGGCCCCCTCCAAAACCTTCAATCTGGCAGGGATCCAGACCTCGGCCATCTTTTCCGCGAATGAGGAGCTTCGAAAACGGGCGGAGCAGGGCTTTGATACCGACGAGGTCTCCGAGCCGGGCAGCTTCAGCGCGGAGGCTGCGATCGCGGCTTTCCGCTACGGGGAGCCCTGGCTGGCGGAGCTGAACGAGTATATCCAGGAAAACAAAGAGACGGTCAAGTCCTTCTTAGGCGCGGAGCTGCCGGAGATCCGGGTCACTCCCTCCGAAGCGACCTATCTGCTCTGGCTTGATATCCGGGCTCTTCCAGGGCAGGGAGAAGGCTTTGCCGCTTTCTTAAGGAAAGAGACCGGCCTCTATCTCCTGGACGGCAGGATCTACGGCGACCATGGAAGAGGGTTCCTTCGTATGAACGTCGCCTGTCCGAGAGCTCTTTTAGACGACGGGCTGAAGCGCCTGAAAAAAGGGACCGAAGCCTTTATTTCGAGGTAAGCCGATGCTCCTGTTACATCTCTCTGACCTGCATCTCGGAAAGCGGATCGGTGAACAGTCATTGCTGCCCGATCAGGAATATATCCTGCAGGAGATCCTCTCGATCGTCGATAAACGCGCCCCCGATGGAATCCTCATCGCCGGCGACATCTACGACAGGACTGCCCCCTCCGAGGAGGCGGTAAAGCTCTGCGGAGGCTTTCTCTCAGAGCTTGCGGCAAGGCAGCTGCCCGTTTTTATCATAAGCGGCAACCACGACTCGGCCGTGCGTCTCTCCTTTGCCTCCGACCTGATCGACGGCGCCGGCATCCACATCGCGCCAGTTTATGACGGGAATGTAAAGCCCTTCAGGCTCTCCGTAAATGGCCAGACTGCGGCTATCTATATGCTTCCTTATCTGAAGCCGGTGACGGTCCGGGCGGCTTTCCCCGAAAAAGCGGAGGAGATCCACGACCACAACGATGCCGTGCGGACAGCTATAGATAACATTGCTTTTGATCCCTCCGTCTGCAATATCCTGATCGCCCACCAGTTCGTCACCGGCGCAGACCGCAGCGAATCCGAGGAAATCAGTGTAGGCGGGATGGATAATGTAGATGCCTCTCTGTTTGATTCCTTCGATATCGTGGCTCTTGGCCATCTCCACCGCCCGCAGTACGTTAAACGGGAGACCCTCCGGTACTGCGGCACACCGTTAAAATACTCCTTTTCCGAGGCAAACGACACCAAATCCGTTACCCTGTTTGAAATTCAGGAAAACAAAAATATTTCCGTCCAGACCGTTCCTCTGACTCCGCTCCGCGATATGCGGGAGATAAAAGGGACATATGATGAGCTGACAAATAAACATACCTATGAAAATACCGAGACAGAGGATTACCTGCACATCATCCTGACCGACGAGGAGGACATCCCGGATGCGGCAGGGAGGCTCCGGATCATCTACCCGAATCTGCTAAAGCTGTCCTATGATAACGCAAGGACCCGCGCGGGACATGTCCCTGAGGAGGCCGCGGATACAAAGGCAAAGGATCCCCTGGCCCTGTTCTCCGAGTTTTATGAAACCGTAAACAGCCGTCCGATGAGTGAGCCGCAGAGTCTGCTTGTACAGAAGCTCATCCGGGAGATCTGGGAGGAGGAAACGTAAATGCGTCCGATAAATCTCACACTTTCCGCCTTTGGTCCCTACGCCGGCAGAACGGAAATTCCGATGAAGGAGCTTGGGGAAAAAGGGCTGTATCTGATCACGGGCGATACCGGAGCAGGCAAGACCACGATCTTTGACGCGATCTGTTACGCCCTCTTCGGAGAAGCAAGCGGCGACAACCGAGAGCCCTCCATGCTTCGTTCCAAATACGCCGATCCGAAGACTCCTACGGAGGTCGAACTGATCTTTTCGCACAAAAATAATGAATACCGGATCCGAAGAAACCCGGAATACGAGCGTCCCAAGGACAGAGGAAGCGGCTTTACAAAGGAGCCTGCTGCCGCGGAGTTTTACCTTCCGGACGGCAGCGTGATAAGCAGGGTCCGGGAGGTCAACGAGACTGTGATCCGGCTCTTAGGGGTGAACCGGGAGCAGTTTTCTCAGATCTCGATGCTTGCTCAGGGGGACTTTTTAAAGCTCCTTTTAGCCGATACCAGAGAGCGGCAGCAGATCTTTCGGGAGCTCTTTCAGACCGGCCTGTATCAAAAACTCCAGACCAGGCTGTCCGAGGAGGACAGGGCTTTGTACGGAGAATGTCAGGACGCGGAGAAGTCCTTAGTACAGTTTATCCGGGGGATTTCCTGCCCTTCCGATCATCCTCTGTTCTCAGAACTTAAAGAAATAAAAAACGGAAACCGGACTACAGAGGATACGGTCACGCTCTTAAACGAGCTTCTGAAGGAGGACTCCGAGGCTCTCGGCAAAATGACCTCGGAAGTCGAAAGGATCGATACGCTTCTCGCGGAAAAAAACGAAGCGCTGGGGCGGATCGACGCGCAAAAAAAGGCCAGAAAAGAGAAGGCAGACAGACAGAAGGCGATCGCGGAAAGCATAAAGGCAGATGAACAGAGCTTAGAGAGCCAGCGGGAACAGCTCCTTGAAACGGAAAAGCGGATCGAAGCACTGTCAAAGGAACTGCTCTCTAAAAAGGAGGAGCTGGCCCTGCTTCAGAGCACAGGGGAGAACCGGACGGAGCTTTTGGCGCTAAAGGAGCGGTTAAACGAAAAAAAAGAGGCTCTCTTAAAGCTCGAGTGCGACCGGAAAGCATATGAGCAGAAGGCTTTGGAATACCAAAACGCCGTTTCTTCCTATAAAGAAGAGGAAGCAGCGTATCAGAAGCAGAAACTCCTTTACGATCAGATGGACCGGGCCTTTTTAGATGGCCAGGCCGGGATCCTCGCGGACAGCCTGCGGGACGGAGAACCCTGCCCGGTCTGCGGTTCAAGAGAGCATCCCGCTCCCGCAAAACAGCTCACAGACATCCCTTCGGAAAAGGAGCTGAAGGACGCCAAACGAAAGACCGAAAGCGCCAGAGACCTTCTGCAAAAAGCCAGCGAGCTCTCCGGTGCCTTAAACAGCGCAAGAGAAACGCTGCAAAAGGCTCTGTCCGGGGCCGCGGAAAAGCTACTCGGAAACGGAGAGCTTTCGGAGCTTTCAGGACTGCTTATAAAGGAGCAGGAGGGGCTTACGGCAGAGCTTTCTGAAAACAGCAGGCAGCTTTCCGCTATTGAAAAAAAGTTTCGAAAAAGGGAAGAACTTACCGGAGAACTTCCGAAGGAGGAAGAGCGTTTAAAAAAGACAGAAGAAGCAGCGGGAAAGCAAAGAGAAGCTCTTGCCTCCTTAAGCAGCAGGCTGGCGGGTCTAAAAAAGCAGCTTGCGGAGGCAGAGGAGGAATTAAACCGGGAGGCTTCCGAAGAGATCGAGGAAAAGGCTCTTACTCTGCTTCAGGAGAAAAACCAGCTTGAGGCGGAAAGAAAGCAGGTTTTTAATGAAGAGAAAAACCTCCATACCAGATTTTCCACGAATGAAAAAGCCAAAGCGGATATAGAATCAAAGGAAAAAGAGCTGGCCGCTCTCAGAGAGCATCATAGGTGGGTCCGTTCCCTTTCCGATACGGCTAACGGCAGGCTTTCCGGGCAGGAGAAACTGATGCTTGAAACCTGGATCCAGACCACCTGGTTTGACCGGATCATAAGGCGCGCCAATCTCCGCTTTCTGGAAATGTCGGGAGCCCAGTATGAGCTGAAGCGCGCGACCGCAGCCGCAAATAACCGCAGCCAGAGCGGGCTTGAGCTTGCGGTCGTCGATCACTATAACGGTACGACAAGAAGCGTTAAAACCCTTTCGGGAGGCGAAGCCTTTCTAGCCTCCCTGTCCCTTGCACTCGGTCTCTCCGATGAGGTACAGTCCTCCAGTGGGGGGATCCATGTGGATACCATGTTTGTGGACGAGGGCTTCGGGACTCTGGATCCGGAAGCGCTTTCTCTCTCGATCCGCGCTCTCTCCGGTCTCACCGAAGGAAACCGTCTTGTCGGGATCATCTCCCACGTCGGCGAGCTGAAGGAAAAGATCGACCGGCAGATCCTTGTTACCAAGGAAAAGAGCGGAGGCAGCCGGATCAGGATACAGCACTGATTTTTTTTATATGAGAATTATGATATAATGATATCAGATTCAGAAAGGAGCGGAAATGGAGGAGTTAAGGGATAAGGATCTGATCAACTCGATCGTAACGAATTTCATTGGCGGCATAACCGTGTTAGAGATCGATTCCGTTACAAGAAGCATCCGCCCGGTCTATCTGAACGAGGGCTTTTACCGTATGATGGGCGGAAGTCACGCTCAGACCGACGCGCTGATGCACGATATCCGCCTTTCTGTTATCCCCGAGGATCTGCCGTTATTGGAGCAGGGAATCGACGATATTCTGGATGACAACGGCTCCGCCGAGTGTGAATTTCGGATCGTGGATCAGGACGGGGGGCTGATGTGGCTCAAGCTGCGCGGCAACCTCTATACGAGAACGGGCAGTAAAAATCTTGTTTCCGCGGTGATTTTAGACTGTACCGAGCAGAAGACCATCGAGGAAGAATTGAAACGGCAGTCAGACTATATGCATCTTCTGATGGATACCGATATCACCTTTGATTTCAACTGCCGGACCGACGTCTGTATCTACCGCTTCAGCGAGGTCGACTCTCTCTCCCATGACTCCGTCGTAAAGGGCTATCTCGAACAGATCCCTTCCTCCGGCATTCATAAGGACGATCTCGAGCAGTATATGAATATGCTGGAAAACGCGATGCACCACGCCAGAAGGGATTCTATGGAGTTTCGCTCACTGGGAATCATCGACGCCGGAGACGACTACCGCTGGTACAAGGTCGATATCGTCAGTATCCTCGGTCACGAGGGCTATGTATCCCATATCATCGGCCATATCATGGACATCCACGAGCAGAAGCTCAAGGAGCTCGAGCTCAGACTCCGGGCGGACAGGGATTCGCTGACCGGCCTTATGAACAAGGAAGCGACCCGCAGCCTGATCGAAAAGGCGCTGGAGCAGTACAAGGGCGGTTCTCTGACCGGCGCTCTCTTTATGATCGATACTGACAACTTTAAGAATATCAATGATTCCTACGGCCATATGGCGGGGGACAGAGTCCTTGCTACGATCGGCGAGATTTTGACAAACAATTTCAAGGGAATGGATATCACGGGACGGATCGGCGGCGACGAGTTTATGGTCTTTATGAACAATATCCGCTCCGAGGAGGATGCCGCTGCTCTTGCGAAAAAACTCCAGCGGATGCTTGCGGAGGCTTTTTCGGGAGAGGCCATCGGAAAGGACGTTTCGATCTCCATCGGGATCGCGGTCTGTCCGAAGCACGGTCTGAGCTTTGAAGAGCTGTACCAGAAGGCGGATAAGGCTCTGTATTTTATTAAGAATAACGGAAAATCCGGCGTAAAGATCTACGACGAATAATAGGAAACGCGCAAACTATGTACGTATATTTATTAGGAAACGAATTTATTTAATTCGTTTACGATAAGCGCACGGACGCAAGGAGAAGTGAATACATGACAGCAAGAACCGACAGGGATCTGCGGGCTCTTTTAGAGCAGATCGACCATAAAAGCTACCCGGCCTATAAGCAGACAGCCGGGAGCTATTCCTTTCAGGACTATAGCCTTACGATTGACCACGTACAGGGGGACCCCTTCGCGGCTCCTTCTCATGTGACAATAAAGGTTTCCGGCAAAAAGGCCGGCTTTGAAAAGCAGTTTTATGAAAAGAGACACCGCAGGATCGCTCTGGAGGATCTGCTGTCCAGGCGTTTTCACCGCCAGGCAGAGCAGTACGACCATCTGGCGAAGGGCTCCGGAAAGAGCGGCGCCATCGAAACCTACCGTCCCGGACAGGAGATCCTGGAGACAACTGCCTGCCATATCGACGAAGCCACCGGCGATATCCACTACCGCTTCCATATCGGCTTCCCCGCAAACGGCAGGACGATCAACGCAAGAGAGCTTATTAAGATCCTCTTTGACTTTCTTCCGAAATGTGTAAAAGGAGCCCTGTATTACCAGGAATCCATGGCGGAGACCCTGAATAAGATCTCAGCGCTCTCAGACGACCAGCTGTTTATCCGAAAGGAGCTGAAAAAGCAAGGACTTTCCGCCTTTGTCGCGGACGGCTCGATCCTTCCGAGAAAAAGCGGCGTTTCAAGCGTACCGATGAAGGACGCGATCCCCTTTAAGGCTCCGGAATCCCTAAAGATCACGTTAGAGCTTCCTCACCGGGGAAGCGTAAGCGGCCTCGGGATCAAAAACGGTGTGACGCTCATCGTCGGAGGAGGGTATCACGGAAAATCCACCCTGCTTTCGGCGTTAGAGCTTGGGATCTATAACCATATCCCCGGCGACGGGCGTGAATACGTCATTACCGACGATACTGCCGTAAAGATCCGTGCGGAGGACGGCCGGAGCGTACACGGGGCCGATATCTCCCTCTTTATCAATAATCTTCCGGACAACCGGGATACGAAGCGGTTCTTCTCTGAGGATGCCAGCGGCTCGACCTCTCAGGCGGCAAACGTCATCGAAGCGGTGGAATGTCAGAGTAAGCTGCTATTGATCGACGAAGATACCTGCGCGACCAACTTTATGATCCGGGATAAGCTGATGCAGCAGGTCATCTCAAAGGAGCAGGAGCCCATCACTCCCTTTATCGACAGGGTCCGGCCCTTGTATGAGGATTGCGGGATCTCAACGATCATGGTCGCCGGGAGCTTCGGCGCCTACTTTACTCTGGCGGATACGATCCTTCAGATGGACTGCTACAAACCGGTGGATATCACGGAAAGGGCGAAAAAGGCCGCGGCGGACAGCTCTCTTTCTGTCCCGGATAACGGACACATTGACCTTAATCTTTCGAGCCGGATCCCCTCTCTTACGAAGCATTTTGACCTCGGAGGACGGATCAAAACAAAGACGCTTGGCAAGGACGGCTTTATGCTCGACCACGAGACTGTTGAGCTGCGCTACGTCGAGCAGATCGTGGAAAGCGGCCAGCAGACCGCTCTAAGCCGGGCGCTTCTCTATGTGATGAAGCACTGCCTTGGCAAAAAACTTTCTCTCACGGAAATCCTTGAGACCCTGGAAACACAGATCAAAGAAAAAGGGATCGACACGCTTTCCGAAGGCTCCTACGTCGCGGAGGGACTTACCTTTGTCCGTCCGCAGGAGATCGCCGCCTGTCTGAACCGGTGCAGATTCCTTACCTATCAGTAAGAATTGAATCGAGCAGGGGTGATGCAATCCCCTGCTCGCCGCGCGGCCCGATGATTGCTGCGCAATCATGGGTTGCGCACCCGCGTCCGGCTTCAGCCGGAAAACTTCCATATGCGGGCCTGCGCATAAAGAACTCCCGATGTAAGATCATCGCTTACATCGGGAGCTCTCTTTAATCATATCCCTTTATTTCAAAAAATCAGCCCTAAGAAATATTTGACTTATTACAGCTTAAAGAAGCCACAGGCCTCGCTCATGCCTTCCGCAAGACCCTTCAGGCCTTTCGCCTGCTCCGCAAGCAGAGTGATCGTAGCATTCAACTCCTGCATCGAAGCCGTAGTCTGCTCGGTAGAAGCAGCGTTCTCCTCGGAGATCGCGGAAAGATTCGAGATGATATCCACAACGCCGTTTCTGGACTGATCGCACTCCTGCGCCTCGTCGTTGATCGTAGCGGTCCCTTCTCTGGAGGTTACGATACCACCGGTAACGTTCGTGAACATTTCCTTCGTCTGGTTCAGCTTTTCCTGCTGCTCCGTAAGTCTTGACTTCACCTCTTCCATCATACTCATCGAAGCCTTGGAATCTTCCGACAGGACCTTGATGATCTCGGAGATCCTCTGCGCGGAGGAATTCGACTCCTCGGAAAGATTCTGGATCTCGGAAGCAACAACAGCAAAACCTCTTCCCGCCTCACCGGCTCTTGCCGCCTCGATCGAAGCATTTAACGAAAGCAGATTGGTCTGGCTTGCTACGTTACTGATCAGCTGTACGGCATCCTCGATCATCTTGACGGATTCATCCGTAGCTTCTACGTTCTTGGCAACCCCTAAAACCGCCTGTGTCATCTTGTCACTGGAATCCGAAAGCTCCTGCATGATCGAAGCCGCCTGATTTCCGGAATCCTGCATATCCGCGCTCGTATCGTTCAGAGACTCGATATTCTGAACGATCGTCTCGATAATAACACCCATCTCATTAACCCGCATGGTCGCGTTCTCAATATCCTCTGCCTGGGAAACGGCGCCCTTACTTACATCATCTACCGCATGCGCGATCTCATCCGCGGTCTGGCTGGTCTGAGAAGCCATATTCTCAAGATTGTCACCGGAATCCAGAACGCTCCCCGCGGATGCCTGGATCTTGCTCACAATATTACGCAGCACCTTGATAAACTCTTCGGTCCCGCGGGCCATATCTCCGATCTCGTCGCCTCTCTGTAAGACCTTGGGATCCACCTCCGTCGTAAGATCTCCCTTGCCGAGATTTAAGAGCGCATCCTTGATCAGATTGGTCGCCTTCGCGATCTTCACAGCGGTCGACACGCAGAAGATGATGGAAAGGATCATTACGACAACCGCAACTACAACGGTAAGGGTCAGATTCCTGTGGATATCGCTTTGAAGGTCATCGTTCTTATAGGTCGAATACCCCTCCATACTTGTTTCCAGAATATCCAGATGATCTCTGGCCGCGTCAAACGCCTCCTGCTGCGCCTCGAAATCGCCCTCGCCCGTTTCCGCGATATAGATATTCTTCCACTCTTTGATCTCTGCCTCATACTGATCCAGAACCTGCTTGTTCGAGCTGGTTTGCCCGGAAGCGCGGAAATCGTTATACAGATAAGAATCTCTGGAAAACTCCGTCTTCAGTGCGCTGATCCCGTCCAGAACCTGCTGATAGTTGCTTTCATAGCTCTCGATATCGCCCTCCAGCTCTTCCTCCGGCTCGATCCCGCCGTGGATATCATAGATCCCGTTTAAGGCAACCAGAGCCTGATAGGCATCCCGGTCGATGGAAAGCAGTGAGTTCTCGATCTGTCCGATATCATCGTAGTAGACCTGCTTCGCTTCTGCCAGCGTGTTCAAATTCTCCGATCCCATAAATGCTGTTACAGCGATCAGCAAGATGACCAAAGGCAACATCATTGTGATCAGCTGCGCCGTAATTCCTCGTCTCATTCTCTGAGCATCCCCCTTTAAAAGTATTATGATTATGAAAAAAATCTATGAAAAAGACCCTTTCGGGCCTTTTTTCATCCAACGGGAATTCTATCATAATTTCCGTTTCGGAACAATAAACAATATCCGATTATTTTGAATGAACCGCCTGCTCCAGTCCGCCGCAGATCAGGTCGCCGATCACGCGAAGGGCATACTCCTTCGTCAGAACATCGTCGTGACGTACCCAATACCCGAAAGCCTCGACAAACGCGCCTGCCATACTTTCAATAATCAGGTCCGCGCTCTCCTCGCCGAGTTTTTCAATGACCATCTTCCGGCCCTCGCTCTGGCTCAGGCTCTCGACCAACAGCTTTTTGATCTTGACGAACATCTTCGAATTATTGTCGCCGCTTAACAGCTTCTTGAAATCATCCCGAAACAGACAGAACTTGTCGAAGATATACTCCAGATATTTCCGGGTATCCTCCTCCAGGGTCAGCGGATTATTTACAACACAGGCTTCCCGGAGAACATCCACGACCTTGCCTTCTACCTTTTCCTCCAGATCCGGGATATCCCGGTAATGAGCATAGAAAGTCCCGCGGCTCACATCCGCCAGATCGATGACTTCGTTAACCGTGATCCTTTCATAGCCCTTGCGAATCAAAAGCTCGATATAAGCGTTTTCGATCGCCTTTTTTGTCCTTGTAACATCTCTGCGCTCTTTCATAAATCTTTCCACCTCACTGTATATAATATTAAATAATATTACCCATTTCGCCGGAACCTAAACTTCGTTCTGAAAAATTAAACATTGTGTATAACTTCCCAAAACAGTATAATCCAATCATAAACAAAAATAAAGTAATTTTTTAGCAGTAAAGCATGCTAAATCTGTAAGAATTGAAACATCTGATAATCGAATGGATCCGAACTCGGATCACTCTTATAATATATTATCAGACCGGAAAAAGCAACCGGTACGGCTATAATTTCTCTTTTTTGGGCTGAATTTCTTGTCGAATGAAATTATATATAGCCTGAAATATTATCTTTTATCCTTTCGAAATATGTGATATTATATGCCATGTTGCGGTTGCTTATGGCTAATTGCCGCCGATTCCGGGGATATAAAATAATGGGGAATACATATGAATCTGATCAATGCCGTTGCTGCAAATATTCAAAGCTCCTTTGAAAACTCCGAGGTCACGACCTCTGTCATACTCAGTGTCCTTCTGGTGACGCTTATCCTGAGTATATATGAATATATCGTCTACCTGAGCGTATCACACCGTTCCGTTTATAACCGGGCCTTTCAGATCAATCTTGCTGTGATTCCCTTTTTCATCTCTATGATCATCCTCTGTCTTCAGTCGAATCTGGTCATTACACTGGGAACCATCGGAGCTCTGGCGATCATCCGTTATCGAACGGCTGTCAAGGATCCCGTCGATATGCTTTATATCCTCTGGTCCGTATTCATCGGGATCACCTGCGGGTGCAGGCTCTATGAGGTCAGTGTCCTGACCTCGCTTTTAGTCACTCTGGTACTGATCGTCCTTGAGAATCTGAAGCTTTCGAAAAAGCCGCTGATCATTGTATTTGACTGTTCTCCGGAAAATGAAGAGAGCGTTCTTCTGTCCCTGAAAAGCTCGGTCAAACGCATGGAAATAAAAAGCAGGACCTGCGCCGGAAACGAAATGCACGATACGGTCGAGGTCATCGCAAAGGACTCCGGACTTCCCGCAAAGATCCTGAAGGAATCACAGGCCGACCGCTTTTCCATTATATCCTATGATGCGGAAAACATCCTATAGACAGGACATCTATGACAACTTTCCTTAGTGCTTCGCAGAATATCCCAGGGCAGACAACGAAATCAGGAGGAGGGCTCCATGGATAATAACGTCTCCCAGGCCTTAAGAAACGAATGGAAATACCCGATCTCATTAAATGAATGGCTGGTACTCGAAGAGAAGCTGAAACAAATACTGTCTCCGGACCGGCACGCAGGGACCGACAATAAATATAAGGTTCACAGCCTGTATTTTGATGATTTCCATAACAGCTGTATGAGCGACAATGATGCCGGAAACGGCCGGAGAAAAAAGTTTCGGATCCGTTATTATCAGGACAATCCCGAAGTCCTCCGTCTGGAATGCAAGGAAAAAAACGAAGCCGGCCGATGCAGGAAGCTCTCCTGCAATATTTCCGCGCAGCAATATGAAAAGCTGATCGCAGGACGGGCCGCGGAGCTGCTTTCCGAGACAGAGGACCCGCTTTTGAAGAGATTCTGTCTCTGCTTTATCCACGGGGCCTTCAAGCCTGCTGCCATCATCGACTACGAACGCACCGCTTACGTGGAAGAGGTCGCGAATATCCGCGTCACCTTTGATGAACACATCTCCGTTTCCGATCAGTTTACGGAATTTCTGACCGGAGACTACGTTAAAAACCCTCTGTCAAACGCTGATTCGGTTCTGGAGGTGAAATTTGATTACGTTCTCCCCGGGTATCTTACCAGACTGCTTTCCGGCGGATCCCTTCAGGTCTCAAGTTTTTCCAAATACTATCTCGGCAGGTTATTGCAGCGCAGCGCTTTGTAGTCCGCTGTCAGATCTGCCGGTTTCGGAAGTAAAACAGGTAAAATAAGATTCCGGCGAAGAAGTTTGTATTGAATTTCAATGAAAAATCAGTATAATTTTACCAGGAACACATATATGTATACGTTCTTTAGTAAGGATGAGGTTTGTATAAGATTAAAGGGGAAAGACAATGAAGAACTTTAAGAAATGTTTTGCTGCATGGGTCACTGTCGTGGCGCTTGTATTCAGCTTTGGAACGGAGGTTTCCGCTACGACGATCTCGGGAGAGGCGCTGCCTAAATTTGTAATCTATGTCAATCGGGCGCTGGATTGTGTTACGGTAAAGCTGGTAAACGCGGACGGAACGGAGACGGCTGTCAAGTCGATGGTCTGCTCTACCGGAAGAGCGGGACATACGACTCCGCTCGGAACGTTTGCTACCTCGGATTACTATGACTGGCGGCTGATGGTCGACGGGACCTATGGAAGATACGCGGTCCGCTTTAACCGGGGGATCATGTTCCATTCGGTGCCCTATTATACAAGAAATGAAGCGAATCTGGAATTTGATCAGTATAATCTTCTCGGGCAGAAGGCTTCTTTAGGCTGCGTCAGGCTCTGCGTCGCGGATGCGAAGTGGATCTATGATTTCTGCAAGAGGGGGACAAAGGTCGTTGTTTATGACGATCTGACCTCTCCGGGAGAACTCGGAAAGCCCGCACCGATCCCGATCGATCCGACCTCACTGAACCGGGGCTGGGATCCGACGGATGTCAATCCGCTGAACCCGTGGCTGCTTGCGGCAGCGCAACCGACACAGGAATGATTATTAATGCGCACGATTGCGGTAAGGAAAGCGTTTTCAGCTTTCCGCAATCGGCGCAACAGGAAACGAAACGAATAGATTCGTCTCCTATATTTATACAACAGACAGGCTATAAAATAAACGCACGTATTCTGTGCGTTTATTTTTACAGGAAATGAATTAATTTGATACATTTAGGATAATTCCTCCGCGAGCTTCTCTACTGCCGCCAGGTTAGCTTCTGTCATCGCAGACTTTAACGTTACCTTTTCTTCGATCAGCCGGATCTCCTTCAGCCCTTCGAAATAAGCCGCCATCAGCTTTCCGGAAAGCGGTCCCCATGTACCGTTTTCGATGAGGGCGACCGTACGATTTGCAAGTCCCTTGTGGCGGATTTCCGTAAGGAGGAGCTCCATCGGAGGGAAGAGAGCCGCGTCCTTGGTAGGAGCCGCAAAGACCAGCTTAGAGCATCGGAAGGCCTCCGCTACCAGATAGGAAAAATGCGTTTTTGAAACATCATACATCCGGATATTCCTGACACCGCGGTCTGAGAGCTTTGCTGCCAGAACAGCCGCGGCGTTTTCCGTTCCGCCATAGATCGAGCCATAGAAGATCACGACGCTCTCCTCCTCCGGTTCATATCTGCTCCATTTGTCGTACAGGTCGATATAGTAGCCGAGATCCTTTCGGATCACAGGACCGTGCAGAGGACAGAGCATTTTGATCTCCAGAGCCTGTGCCTTTTTCAGAAGAGCCTGTACGTTCATCCCGTAACGCCCTGCAATATTCGTATAATATCTTCTGGCTTCAAAGAGCTCTTCGCTCCAGAGCTTCGATTCGTCCGCGTAGAGGTTCCCGGAAAGCGCGCCGAACATACCGAAAGCATCCGCAGAGAACAGCAGCTTTTCCGTTTCATCCCAGGTTACCATAGCCTCCGGCCAGTGGACCATAGGAGCGGTAACAAAATGGAAGGTATGCCTTCCGGTCGAGAGCGTGTCCCCGTCCTTGACGGCGGTAAAACGATCCGAGACATCCGTTCCGTGGAACTGAAGGATCATATTTTTGACCTGCATGGTGCCGTAGATCTTAGCGTTCGGATATTTGTCCAAAACCAGCCCGAGACTTGTACAGTGGTCCGGCTCCATATGGTTTATTACGATCAGATCAAGCGGTCTGTCCCCCAGAACACAGGCAATATTTTCCATAAAGACCCGGGAAACCGAATAATCCACCGTATCAAACAGGATCGTCTGTTCATCGGTAATCAGATAGGAATTATAAGAAACACCGTTATTTAACGGGTAGACATTTTCAAACAACGCCAGTCTCCGATCGCTGGCGCCGATATAGTACATATCCTCAAACATTTTTGTTACATTATACATTTCCCGGGCTCCTTTCCTGAGCGTCATATTTGAAATCCGCATATCGTAAACGAATAAATTCGTTTCCTATACATTGTAGCAGAAAAACAGGATAAAGTACATAAGACTCTCCGCAAACGGAATCCTTGAAAAATTAGTTCGATAGTGCTACCATAACCCGGGTCGGTTAAGAAAAGCTTCCCGGCCGTCTGATAAGCAAAGGATCAGGCTGTCAGGGAGCAGGCAGCTGATCATATGGGTGAAGGATATAATAGTGAGTCGAACAGGCGCAACGATCTTATTGATACTGGTATTTATGGCAAGGGGAACATCGTTCCTCTTTTCCAAAACGCTTATGCAGGATATGTCTCCCATGAGCGTGCTTGCGGTCAGATTTGTTCTGGCCTTTCTCATACTTGCTGTTCTTTTTCGAAAAAAACTCCTTGCCTGTGACAGAAAATGTCTGTTAAACGGTATGATACTCGGCAGCTTATATACGATCTGCATGATATTTGAGATGTACGGTCTTCGCCTGATCGATACCGGAGTAAGCTCTCTGATCGAAAATATGGCGATCGTTCTCGTCCCTCTGTATGTTGCCGTTCTCACCCGATCCCTCCCGAAACCGAAAACCATGCTCTGCGCTGTTTCTGCGGTTATCGGAGTCGGGTTTCTCTCACTGGATCAGGGAAGAAGTGTCGGCGGCGGTTTTGGCATCCTTCTCATTCTGCTAGCTGCTATGACCTACGCGGTATGTATATTGTTTACTGAGAATATCAGCCGAACGTCCGATCCTCTGACGATCGGGATAATCCAATTGGGAACTATGGGGCTGCTCAGCCTTTTGATCTCGTTTATCACCGGGACTTTTGAATATCCGCAAACCGGCTCGCAGTGGGGGATGCTGCTGATACTTGTTCTGGTCTGCAGCTGCTTCGGCTTTGCTTTTCAGCCGCTCGGACAGAAATATCTTCCCGCGGAAACCGCAGCCGTTTTGACGGTTGTGAATCCTCTTACAGCAAGCGTGCTTGGTACGGTCGTCGCCAATGAGAGCCTCACTGCTTTTAAAATCGTCGGCTACATCATCATCCTGGCTACATTGATCTTTTATAATCTGAAGGATTCTCCCCGAAATAATTGACCCTTTACAAGATCCCTATCAGCTCCCTTACCTTTGCGATGCTCAGATCCTGCTCTCTTGCGATCCTTGCCAGATCCTCAAACTCCGCTTTCTTCCTCTCTGCGCCATATCCGGTCGACTCCTTGATCCGTACCGTGCCAAACTTCGTTGACATTTCCTTTACCGAGCGATCCAGCACATACCGATCGTAGCTCTTCTCCCGGATCCCGATGGTAGTCGTATGTTTAAAAATAGCATATGTTATCTTTTCTTTGTCCGTTTCCCTGCACAGTACACAGAGCATCGTCCCGGGTCTTTCTTTTTTCATCCCGATCGGGACCGTATAAACCTCCAACGCTCCAGCTTCAAACAATCTCTCCATGCAGAAGCCGATCTCTTCCCCGGTCATATCATCTACGTTACAGGATAACTCTACAACCTGATCCGTCTCTTCAGATTTCGGCAGCCCTGCCTCGCTCTCGCCATACAGCGATCGTACAACATTCGCTGCGGAAAACTCTTTTTTTCCAAGACCGTAGCCGACCCGTTCCGCTTTCATGGCAGGCATCACACCAAACCCATTGACAAAATATTTTAAGAGGGCTGCCCCCGTAGGAGTACAAAATTCTCCGGAATAATCCCCCGCATAGATCGGAATATCCCGTAACAGCCAGGCTGTCGCCGGCGCAGGGACCGGAAGAATGCCGTGAGCGCATTTTACCTGGCCGCTTCCGACACGTACCCAGGAAGCAGTTACTCTCTCCGGCTTCAAATATTCCATCGCAAGGCATACCGCGGTGATATCCGCGATGGCATCCATCATCCCTACCTCATGGAAATGTATCTCGGAAACCTCCGTCCGATGCGCACTGCTTTCCGCCTCAGCAATCAATTTATAAACGTTTATGACATCGCTCTTTACCTTCTCGGAAACCTTTAAGCCGGATACGATATGCTCGATATCCGCCATGGAAGCATGGTGATGGTGGTGATCGTTGTGCCCGTGGTCTCCGTGCTCATAGTCCGGGTGATGGTGGTCATGATGAGGTTGATCGTCATGGTTATGATGATCGTGAGCGTGATACTCATCATCCATATGCTCGTGGTCATGGTGATCGTTGTCCGAATGATCCTTATGATGCCCTTCTCCGTGATGGTGATGATGTTCATGCACATCCACCGACTCCTCCTCGACACCATGCACACGTACCTCGAACCGAGTCCCTCCGATCCCACAGCTCACCCCAGGCTTTGCTTTGATCTCCACCTCGGGAATCCCCGCTCCCAAAAGCTCAGCTAAAAACCGCTCCTTCTCCTCTTCGGTAAGCAGTTCGTACAACGCCGCGGACAGCATATCCCCCGCCGCTCCCATATTACAATCCAAATATAGTTCTTTCATTCCTTCTCCTGTCTGTCATTAATTTTAGGAAACGAATATATTCGTTTCCTATTGCGCCGATTGCGGAGCGCTGAAAGCGCCTTCCTTACCGCAATCGTGCGCATCAATTATTATTGTAAACGAATTTATTTAATTCGTTTACGATATATGCTCACAAATGCCAATGAATTTGTTACTATTCACGGCCCTTCGAGCCGCGAATAGTAACGGGTTCTGCCATGTAAAATCGCCTTCGGCGATGGGCAGAACCCATCTCATATGCTACGTATCGGGCCGTAACTGCGCAAGTCTGCGCAGTTCGGCCGTGAATGGTAACATGAATTTCACTTTTATAAAGAAAATGTTCTGTACTTACGTTTGTAAAAATAACAACGTTTTTTATTTTGATATGTGGTTCATAAGCGATGCCTGATACCCCGCGCCGAACCCGTTATCAATGTTCACTACCGAGATCCCGTTCGCGCAGGAATTGATCATGGAAAGCAGCGCAGAGATACCTCCGAAAGCCGCTCCATACCCGACGCTTGTCGGGACCGCAATGACCGGACAGCTTACCAGGCCCCCGACAACACTGGCAAGCGCGCCCTCCATCCCGGCAATCGCAATAACGACCTTCGTTCCCGGTGACATCAGCTCATCCATATGCGACAACAGCCGCTGAAGCCCCGCCACACCGACATCATAGATCTTTTTTACCTCGTTCCCCAAAAATCTTGCCGTATGATAAGCCTCCTCCGCCACCGGAATATCACTGGTTCCGCCGGTTACGATCAGAATCCTGCCGACTCCGTCCGGCTCCTTAGCTCCCCCGACGATTCCCAGCCTTCCCTCCTCATAATACTCAAGCGAAATGCTCTCTGAAAGCTCTGAAGCCTTTTCCGGCGTGATTCTTGTGATCAGGATCCTCTCCTGTCCCTCCGAAAGCATGGCCGAAACGATCCCGTGGATCTGCTCCGTACTCTTCCCCGCTCCGTAGATCACCTCCGAAACGCCGGTCCGATAGCCCCGATGGGTATCGATATTCGCATACCCCAGATCCACAAAGGGCTTCTTTCGGATCGCAAGCTCCGCGTCTTCGACGGAGAGCCTGCCGTCCCGTACATAAGTTAAAATTTCTCTGATATCTTCTTTCATATGTGCATTCCAATAAATAAAAACTTGTTATACTCAATAACGAAAAGGCTTGCCGTTTCGTTATTGAGTGCGCCGGATTCGGGCCGCTTTAAGCGGCATATTTCCTTACCGAATCCGTGCGCATCACTTTATACGGTTAACGAAAATCGGCAACGATTTTCGTTA